>JBEKLU010000091.1:0-22046 GCA_050010035.1 Roseiarcus sp. | reverse complement strand
TCAAGCAACCCCGATATCCATGCGAGGTCGGACTCTGACAGATCGACAAGCCGAAGCGAGAGTTCGTTGAACGCCTTCCGCCTGACCGCGCCGGACGGGATTTCCGTCGTGAAGAATTCTGCCGGGTCAACCTTGAGGACCGATGCGAGACGTTCGATGACGGGAAACCGCGCGCCGCTCGCGCCGACTTCGATTTTGGAAATCATATCGACGCTCAACTTCGCCGCTTCCGCCAAGGCCTCTTGCGTGAGCCCGACGCGCCGACGGTGCGCGGCGACAAGCCGTCCGAATCGTTTCCGCAAATCGACCATGCCGCGCGCCTCTGCAAAGTTTGTAGAGGTCGCTCGCGAGCGATAGCAGGGACGCGAAATACGGATTCGCACGTGATCCGTAATACACTGGCAACTTATCCCATTTAGATTACGGAGCCGACCCCTTCAAGCAATGACAAGCTGGACCGCGTCGAGGCCGCGATGATCGACTAAGGGAAGGGGAATTCGGGGCCGCTTCGTGTGCGTGGCCTAGTCGTGATTGGCGCGCACTTGTCGACCGGCTCACGCCCGAAAAATTGAAATCTCAGGAAGGGTTGCGCTATGAAAACCAATGTGTCTGGAATCGCCTTGATCGGCGCACTGCTTTTCGCGGGCTATCAGGGTTACGCGGCTTTGCAGGCCGCCCCACAATTCGATGGCGCGTCGCTTCCGGCGGCCAACGTCCGCACGTTGAATTTAGACACGGCGGTCGAAGACAACGTGAAGGCGACCTCCGTTGAAGTCGTGAAGCTGCAAACCCTTCCGAACGCGACGCCGACGCACTATCCGGCCTACGCGTGCGAGGATATTTACACGGCCGAATTGGCGACAAATCTCGCTATGAAGGGCCTCAAAGACGATGCTGCGAAGTTGCATGGATGCACGTTCTTGCCGGCCGGGACTCCCGTCGTCGTATTGGATCGCATCGGCGACTTCGGCACTTATCAGCTTGTGTGGATCGATCGCGACAATAGCAAGAATATATCTTGGGTTGTCGTCGGGGGCCGTTTGTTCGGCTAGTAAATTTGCTGATGCGCCTCACATTTGAAAAAATGATAAGGTCCGCCTCGCAAGCGGGCCTTTTTGTTTGGGGTCGATCATGCCGATGATCATCAAAAGAAACGGCCCCGTTGAAGGCCCTACGCGGCCCGCTGGCGGCACGTCTCAGTTTCAGGTACTCGCCGGATTACGGCGGCGTTTGGCCGGTCTAAGGCCCGCAATAAGGCTCGGCGGACCATTCGCTTGTTAGAAGAGGCTTGCGAGGTCGCGCAAGCGTGCGGCGTCAAGCGATTCACGGCGCAAGCCGTCGTCGAATCCGTCTATAACAAGCCGGCTTCCAATGATCTCTTGCAAGAGGCCGATGGCCTGGCGACGACGTTCGCGGCATTCTGCGAATGCGTCGGGATCGACAACCATACGATGCACATGTGTGCATGCGCGACCCCTTGAAAATCTCCCGTTTACCATACGCGGAGCTTGTCCTTGAAGCCGAAACCGAGGCTGTTACATTCTATTCAACGTTCGATCAAGACAATGTCACGGCGGCAAAGAACTCATGGCTCAAGGGAAGTTCGTTTCGTATTTGCGCGTTTCGACCGCGAGGCAAGGTCATTCCGGTTTGGGCCTTGAAGCGCAGCGCGGCGCGGTCGCAAACTTTCTCAACGGCGGTCGTTGGAAATTGATCGGCGAGTACGTTGAAGTCGAAAGCGGCTCGCGCGATGATCGACCGAAGCTTGCCGAAGCCCTGTCGGTATGTAGGCTTCACAATGCCACTCTCGTCATCGCGAAGCTTGATCGCCTCTCGCGCGACGCGCATTTCCTGCTAGGCCTCACAAAGGCAGGCGTTCGGTTCATCGCCGCCGACATGCCCGCAGCCAACGAAATGGTCGTCGGCATGATGGCCGTGGTTGCCCAAGCCGAACGCAAAATGATTTCGCAACGAACGAAGGCGGCGCTCGCCGCTGCGAAGGCTCGCGGCGTCAAGCTCGGCAAGCCCGAAAACCTTCGCAATCAATTGATCGGTTGCGCCAACGGGCGGGCGGCACGCACGCGGGCCGCCATCGATCGTGCGGGCGATCTTTCGCCGATCATTGCCGACATACAGGCCGGGGGCGCGGCGTCATTGCGGGCCATCGCCGCCGAACTCAACTCACGCGGCATTCCTGCCGCGCGCGGCGGCGAATGGTCGGCTACTCAAGTGCGTCGTGTCGCGCAAACCGCGGGCAATGTCTCGGTTTGAAGCCTTTGGGCTTGACGTCATCTCCATGATCGCCAAGTCCCGTGCTATGCTAACGGCAGAGGAAGGAGTTGCGCGCATGGACGATACATCGGCTAACCAAACAAGAGCGTCACTTGATGCCATTCTCGCCAATAGGAAGGCGACGGTTGGAATCGGGTTTGGCATCTCGCTTTTTGACGAGTTCAAAAAGCGAGGATGGTTTACGCTTGAGAGTTTTGCCGAATGGGGAAGCGCTGAGGCGTATGAGAAGACGCATCTCGCATTCGTTCTTATGAATTTGCCAGTGCTAGAGTTCAAAGTGGGGAGTGATTCCTAGAGGCCTTAAAGGCGAACGCCGCCCCGCCGTCATCAATCGCAACGCTGTCAAAGCCATGCCCATTTGCGACAGGCGGATGCTGTCGGCAGTGTCTTGAAGTCGCGCGTCGGATCGATCGGAAGTTTGAGCGCGCCGTGATCCGGCTTCGGCCGGTTGTTGAGACACTTGACCTGCCCGTGTTGAAAGCCCTTGTCCAACTCGACAGCCCGCTTGAGGACGCAGATCGCCGTTTCACGTATCGCCGGCAACCTCTTGAAACTTAATTTGCTCGTAGTCCTCGATCGCCTGAGACGAAGCCCTTTTCGCGATTGTCGGCAGTGGTTCGGTTTGAAATCCAATTCCGTTGACAGCGCTCGCGCCGCGCCTGCGTCCCGTGCTACGCTCTACTGAAAGCATGGAGAAAGAGCGTGTTCCAACATCCTAATGCGGAATCGGCGTCAATCGAAATTGAGTTTGGCGACAAGGTTGAACGCGTCTTAGTTATCAGAACGAAACTCTCGCTTTGGCCGGTTAGCGCGGAATATAACGATAGCGCGGTGAATGACCTTGAGGTTGAGGCGAGGGCGTTCATTGCGAGAAACGGGATCGACCGGATTCGAATGATTTCGACTCGCGAATCGTGAAGAGATGCCCACTGGTCCGAAAGGCCGAAAGTGCCACGCCGATGTACGCGGTAACGTCGTCGAAGTAATGGGTATTCTATCTAGAAAATAAATTGCCGCACTCTCTTATTAATTGTATCGACTTCACTGACACGCCTGGAGGGCAGCGATGCGTTGCATGTATCAAATCAATATAATTGTCTTCTCAATGCTTGTAATGCTTGTACCTATGCATGTTGAGGCTCAAAGCGCGAATTCGGGATGGGTCAGCGATGCGTTGATAAAGAAGGCACTTGATGGTTTAGGCGATTTTTACGCCGATGTTCCCTCGGCGATTAATTGTAGTAAAGCAAAAAAGATGGCAGAAAAGCTAATATGTGGGAATCCATATCTAGCTCAAGCCGAGCTGCTCAATACAAGGGCGCAAGCGTACGCAATAGAAAATGCAACAAAAAGGCAAGTCGAGCATCAACGGTTTCGTGGCGAAATTCCAATTGCTTGCACAAACGAGGCGTGTATTTACGATTACTTCAGGAATCAGACAAACGCATCCCTCGGCGGTGACTCGCCATACTACGTGCCTTAAGGCGATTGATTGCTTGTCGTAGCGCGTGCTCGCCGATCTGTCGACAAGCGGCGTCCTTTAGAGCCCCTGCGGGCAGTCGCCAACCCCTTTATGCCCCGCTGGCCAAGGAAGCGTCGAGCGGGGCACGGAAGGCCGCCATGGGCGAGCGACAGGCCAATTGTGCAGTTGAACGATGCGCGGCGAACGAGGCCGTTCGTATCGTCGCGGGCTTAATCTCGGATGGCCTCGGCCATCCTTCTACAAACCCGCGTTAGGCGATAGCGGACAAGAAGCCATGTCTCTCAAAGCGCCGACTGCGTCTGTACACAAGAATGGTACACATTCTCGCGCGGCGAACGATATAAGATATTGATAAACAAGGCTATGTTAAGAATTGAACCACTTTCCCCTCAGCTCCACCAGGAAGCCCGCGGCGGCGGCGGTGGTTTCCCGGACTTGAAAATCTCTCGATGCGATAATCGCTTACCGGTGCGCTCGGCGGTGACGGCGGGACGGTCTTCGCCGCGCCGGGGCGCGAAAAATCCTCGCCGGCAGCGGCGGAAAAATTCTGCTTGCGCGACGGGCGGCGGCGCGCGGGCAAAGGGCGGCCAGACGACGAAGACTGCGTCGTTTTCGATCATGATGCAGATCAGCTTCCCGTCGCGTAAGCGCAAATGCCGGCGAACGGGGTCGGGGTGGAGACACCGGAGAATTGGGCGCACAACTTCGAGAGCCGATCGATGTCAAGCGTCGCCGCCATGTTCGATCGCTTCGACGCCGCCACTCCTGGTATTGGCAAACGCATCGCATATCCGGAACGCGTTTCGTCGATCCGGACTTGGTCGGGCGTCGTGACGCAGCGGACGGGCATGCTGGTCAAACCGAACATCGAGCCAATGCGCAGCAAATTAGCTTAGGTCGTTCGCGCGAGCCGACGAATGGCGACGCAATCCATCTTTGGCGCCAACGCGCGCCTTTGAGCGATCGCTCTTGTGAAGCTCCCGGCGTACGTCGTCGATCGAATCCTGGAGCAGCTTGGCCATCTGGTCGCGCGCGCTGTCCGGCTCGCGCGCTTCAATCGCCCGCAGCACGGCGCGATGCTGATGGAGGCGTTCGTCCTTGATGATGGCGCCGCGCCAGCCGCGCTTGAACGAGCCGACAAGCGCCGTGCGGATGAGTCCGCCGAGCGTGCCGATAAACGGATTGCCGGTCGCGTCGAGAATGGCCTGGTGGAAGCGCAAGTCCGCGCCGATGAGGTCGCCGCTGCCGTTCTTGAAGCGCTCCATGTCCGCGTAGGCCTCGGCGATTCGCGCGAGCGCCTCCGGTTTGCCCGACTGGGCGGCGAAATGGGCCGCCTGCGGCTCCAGCCACTGGCGCAGTTGAAAGAGGTCGCTGACGAACTCCATCGTCAGCGCCGTGTGCAGGTGCCAAGCGAGGAAATCCGGGTCCAGCATGTTCCAGTCCGTTTTCGGACGCACGGTGGTGCCGACCTTCTGGCGCGAGATAATGAGGCCCTTGGCGGAAAGCGCGCGCAACGCTTCGCGCAACGTCGGACGCGAGACCTTGAATCGGTCGAGCAGGAGGCTTTCGTTGGGCAGCCGAGAGCCCGGCGGATGAACGCCCGCGATGATTTCGCCGCCGAGCGCGGCGGCGAGGGCGTCGCTTTCGTTGCGAAGCCGGACCGGCTCGTCGAGGCGTTGCGGATGGGTCCCCACGCCGCGATGCGCGGCGCCGGGCGGGACATTCCGCCTCGCGGCGGGTCGGCGTTCGGCGATCGGCGTCCGAACCATCGCTTTACTCCGCGAAGAAATCGCTCATGCCTGACGTCACGTGACGGTGGTCGACGGCATGATCGAGCGTTGCGCGATCATGGATAAGAATAGGTCGATCGTCCATATCTGGTGCGGGAATCCTTTGACGCCGCCGCGGATCGGCACGCCCCTTTTCGGTGTGGGCAATCGGACAGGTCTCGCCATCGGGAGTGAACTTGCGGTCCGAGATCCCGTTGACCAAGCGGCTAAGAGCATCGCCCACGTCCCTCGCGTCGGCCTGTCGGCCCGCAATGTCGCAGCAGCCGAGGACGACGCGTCGCGGCGAGCGGCGCTTCTTTGCGCCGGCGCCGAGCGGCTCGCGCAGCGTCGCGATGGGAGGACGGCGTTTGGAAGCCATTGTTGGTCCTTCTTCGCCTTCTATATGGCGCGACGGGCCATGAATGAGCTCATGATCGTGCGCTGGGCGACAATGAATACGAACAGCAGCACGCCGACGAAAATGGTCGCCCACCAACTCGTCAGCGTGCCCTGGAAGTTGACGAGCGTGGTGATGAGCCCCTGGATCAATCCACCGAACAATGTGCCGAAGACCAGGCCCACGCCGCCGGTCAGCAACGTCCCCCCCAGCACCACCGCCGCGATCGCGATGAGCTCGTCGCCCAGCCCGGCCAAAGGATAACCCGAAGCCGTGTAGAGGGCGTAGATCACGCCGCCCAGCGCGCTGTAGAAGCCCGCCAGCGCGTAGATCCCGACCGTGGTGCGACGGATCGGCACGCCCATCAGCCCCGCCGACGCGCGGTCGCCGCCGATGGCGTAAACATTGGTGCCGAAGCGGGTGAAGTGGGCGATGACGACGCCGGCGGCGAGCACCACCAGCATCACCACGGCGGAACTCGAAAGACGGCCGCCACCGCCGAGGTCGAAGTGCCAGTCGGAGAAGACGTCGACAAACGGATGATTGATGGGGACCGAATCGAGGCTGACCATGAAGCAGCTGCCGCGCAGGAGAAACAAGCCGGCCAGGGTGATGATGAAGGGCTGGATCTCGCAGAAGTCGATGATCAAACCCTGAAAGACGCCGAACGCGACGCCGAAGGCGATCATCAGCGCTCCCGACGCCAGGGGATGCCATCCGAGCGTGTCGAGATGCGCCATGACGACGCCGACGAAACCGATCATCGAACCGACCGAGAGGTCGATGCCGCCGGAAAGGATGACGAACGTCTCCCCGATCGCCGCGATGATGATGAAAGCGTTGTCGGTCAGCAGATCGCCCAGCACGTGCGTCGACAGGAAATATTTGAAACTGACGGCGCCGACGGCGTAGACGAGCACGAACACGGTGACCGTCGCCAGGAGCGGAAGATATCTTTCCCTCATGACGTCTTCCTCCGGAACGCGCCGAAGATGCTCTCGCGAAGCCGACGCGATTGCAGCAGGAGCACGATCAACACGACCACGCCCTTGACGACCATGTTATATTGGGGCGGCAGACCGCTCACCAGAATGGAAGTCGTCAAGCCTTGGATGACGAGGACGCCGATGATGGTCAATCCGAGATAGAAGCGGCCGCCCGCCAGCGAGCCGCCGCCGATCACCACGGCGAGGATCGCGTCGAGCTCGATGAACAGGCCGGCGTTGTTGCTGTCCGAACCGCGGATATCGGCGCAGATCAGCACGCCCGCGACGCCCGAGCACAGCCCGGACAGCGCGTAGGCGCCGACTTTGACCAGCTTGGCGTTGATGCCGGCGAGATCGGCCGCGGCGGAATTGCCGCCCACCGACTCGATGAACAGGCCGAGCGCGGTGCGGCGCAGGACCAGCCAGAGCGCTAGGAACGTGCCGGCGGCGACGAGAATGCGCGACGGCACGGTAAGAAATTCGCCCGTGCTGATGGCCGAAAAAAAGTCGCTGCGGAAGGTGACGATCAAACCCTCGTCGATCAACAGCGCGATCCCACGGCCCGCGACCATCAGAATCAGCGTCGCGATGATCGGCTGGATATCGAGGATGGCGACCAGGAAGCCGTTCCAGATTCCGCACAGCATGCCCGCGCCGAGGGTCAGCGCGAGAACCAGGGGCGGCGACATGTCGCGGTGGATCAGATTGGTCATCACCGCGCCGACAATGGCGACCACCGCGCCGACCGACAGATCGATGCCCTTCGTGCCGATTACCACCGCCATGCCCAGCGCCACCAGGGCGGTCGGCGTGCCGCGATAGAGCACGTCGATCAGGCTTCCGTATAGGCGCCCCTGCAAGATGCGGATCGAAAAGAACCCCGGGGACACCACGCCGTCGACCATAAAAATCAACGCCAGGGCAAACATTGGCCAGAACCAGGAGCGACTGGTCAGGTCGCCGAACAACGACTTGATGGGGGCGATCGTCTGTGGATTGTCCGCGTGATCCATTTCAGCCGCCCGCGATCGTACGGATAATGTTTTCGCGGGTGACGTCGGCGCCCACGATCTCGCCGACCTTCCGCCGGTCGCGCAACACCTCGACCCGGTCGCTCACCGTCACGATCTCGTCGAGTTCCGACGAGGCGACGAGGAGCGCCAAGCCTTCGCCGCACAGATGGCGGATCAGCGCGACGATCTCGGCATGGGCGCCGACGTCGATGCCGCGCGTCGGCTCGTCGAGAATCAGAATGCGCGACTTGGACGCCAGCCAGCGGGCCAGGATCACCTTCTGCTGATTGCCTCCCGAAAGTTGGCCGACAGGCCTGTCGGCGTCGGGCGTGGCGATGCCGAGCGTCTTAATCATCTGCTGCGCGACCCGTTCCTGCTCGTCATGCGGCAGGCGGCCCAGCCAGCCGCGCTTGGCCTGCAAGGCGAGCACGATGTTCTCGCGAACGGTGAGCTCGGGAATGAGCCCCTCGGCCTTGCGGTCCTCGGGGCAGAAGCCGATATCCAGTCGCACCGCTTGCCGCGGCGAGCGGATCGCGATCGGCCTGCCCTCGAAACGAACCTGGCCGGCATCGGAGCGCACCGCCCCGAAGATCAGCTTGCACGTCTCCGTCCGCCCCGATCCAAGCAGACCGGCGAGCCCGACCACCTCCCCGGCGCGCAGCTGCAGATCGAAATTGCCCATATAGCGCCGCCGGCCCAGTCCCTCCGCGGCCAGGATCGGTTCGCCGTGAGCCACGGCCGCGCTAATCGCCGGCCGCTCTTCGACATGCTCCAGTTCGCGGCCGAGCATCAGCGAGATCAGCTTGAGGCGGGGCAGCTCCGCGGTCGGCGCCGTGCCGACCAAACGGCCGTTGCGCAGCACGGAGATGCGGTCTGCGATCTGGTAAACTTGGTCGATGAAATGGGTAATGAAGACGATGGCGATGCCGCGCGCCTTGAGATCGCGCAGGATGGCGAACAGCAGCTCGACCTCGCGCGCATCGAGGCTCGCGGTCGGCTCGTCGAGCACGAGGACCCGCGTGTCCTCCTCCAACGCCCGGGCGATCGCAACGAGCTGTTGGATGGCGATGGAATAGGACGCCAGCGGCCGCTCGACGTCGATGTCGAGGCGAAGGCGTTTCAGCCGCTCGCGCGCGCGTTCATTGGCTTGGCGCCACGAAATCAGCCCGTAGCGCCGCGGTTGGCGCTCAAGGGTCAGATTCTTGGTCACCGACAGCGTCGGTATCAGATTCACTTCCTGGTAGACGGTGCTGATGCCCAGCGCGTGGGCCTCGGCGGGGCTCGCCACCTCGACCGGTTCGCCGTCGAGCAGCATCGCGCCCGTATCGCGCCTCACGGCGCCGGTCATGATCTTGATCAGGGTCGACTTGCCGGCGCCGTTCTCGCCGAGCAGCGCGTGAACTTCGCCGGCGTTGAGCCGGAAATCGACGTTCTCGAGAGCCCGCACGCCGGGGAAGGACTTGGAAATGCCCAGCAGTTCGATTCGTGGCGCCCCGGCTTCCGTCACCCCAATCTCCCTGTGACCATTGTTAGGGGGCGTTTACGTGAGATTCAAGCGACCTCGTCATAGAAACGGCGCCCAGTCAATCCAAGTCGCTGGGCGCCGCTCATGGGTCGCAGGGGAGGAGGATGCGACCGCAAAAGAAGGCTTAGCCGCCCTTCCTCTTAAGCACTTCCGCGGCGTCTTGGATCGTGTGCAGGTCGCTGGGAATCACGACCCATTTCGGCCAGTCTTTCTTGCCGGCGAGGTAGGCCTTGACGACCGCATAGATGTCCGGCCCGATGTCGGAGCGCAGCTCGACCGAAGCGTTCGCGTCGCCCGCGATCATCGCCTTGAAGATATCCGGGACGCCGTCGACCGAGACCGTCAGGATGTCCGTCCCCGGCTTCAATCCGGCTTCCTTCATCGCCTGGATGGCGCCCAGCATCATGTTGTCGTTGTGCGCCCAAACCGCCTTGATGCCTTTCAGGCCGTCGGTCGCCTTGATGAAGCTTTCCATGACTTCCTTGCCACCCTGGGTCGTGAAGTCGCCGCTTTGCGACTTGACGATCTTGATCAGCGGGAAGAGCGCCTCGACGGCGTCGAAGCCCCTCTTGCGCTCGATCGCCGGCGCCGAACCCACCGTGCCCTGCAATTCGACGATGTCGCCCCTGCCCTTGAGGGCTTGCGCGAGCCATGCGCCGGCGAGGCGGCCTTCGAGATTGAAGTCGGCCGCGACGCGGGTGACGTACAGCGACTTGTCCGACGTCTCGACGTCGCGATCGACCAGGAAGACCGGAACATTGGCGGCCTTCGCCTCCTTGAGCACCTGGTCCCAGCCGGTGACGACCACCGGGGCGATGATGATGGCGTCGACTTTCTGGGAGATGAACGAGCGCACCGCCTTGAGCTGGTCCTCTTCCTTCTGATTGGCGTCGGAGAATTTGAGGTCGATTCCCTCCTTCTTCGCCTCGTCTTGCATGCTCTTGGAGAAGGCCGTGCGCCAGTCGCTTTCGTGTCCGACCTGCGAGAAGCCGATGGTCTGCGCCGAAGCCGACAGGGAAAGAGCGGCCAACGCGACGGCGCCGATTGCCGCGCCCATGAAATATTTCAAGCTGTTCATAGAGACCTCCACTGCGAAACTCTCCGCCCGAATGCGAACGAGCCCTCCTCGCGTTTGGTCGCGATTTTCATTAGTCACATAATACGACTATTCCACAAAACATAATCCAACTTTGACGTACATCAATCCAACTTTGACGGGCCCGACGGTTCCGCCGCTTTGGGTCTACCGGGACGGGCGTCAGCGGTGTGAACGTCACGGTCCAACTGAGCGATGCGGCTCAGTGTCGCGGCACCGTCCGCGACATCGATCGCGGCGTAAAATGGGTCGTTCGAGGCCATGGCGTATCGAAGGTCGTCACGCCCGCGCTCGGATAGCGTCCGGGCGGTCGACACGATTTGCGACCCAATTCGCCGCCGCCTGCCGCAAGCCTCCGCGCTTCCCGGCTTTGCGAGCCTCGCGACATCCAGAGTCATCGGAAGCACGATATTGTATGACGTTATTGCTTGTGCTAACAATCGCCAACCTCGAGACGCCGTCAACGCATCGGAAAGAGGGGACGCGGAGTGGATCGTGTCCGTAAAGGCATTGTTCCGCCATCTCTGAAGCGGGGCTCCGACGCTTCGCCTCGGATCAGCAAAATCGAAGGCCCTGTTGCGTCGGGCTCTGGCTTCACGCGGGCCGGCGATGTCTTCGCTTCGGCTCTTGGGGTCGACTTGCTTGCGTTGATCGAGGACTGCGCTCAGATTGCGGCTGCCGAAGCGTCCGCTTCGCTCTTTTCTGGGGGCCCGTCGTGTTTTCTTTAGGCATCGATTTCGGCACGAACTCGGTGCGCGCGCTCATCGTCCGCTGTTCGGACGGCGCCGAGGTCGGCAGCTGCGTCGTCGACTACCCCAGCGGGGATCAGGGCGTTCTGCTCGACGCCGACGATTATCAAGTCGCGCGGCAGAATCCGGGCGACCATCTGTTCGGCCTCGAGCGCAGCGTCCGCGGCGCGCTTCACGCCGCCCAGGGCAAGCCGGGTTTCGACGCCGCGCTGGTGGTCGGCGTCGGCGTCGATTCGACGGGGTCGAGCCCGATTCCCGTCGACCGAGAGAATCGTCCGCTGGCCTTCGATGCGGCGTTCAAGGACGATCTGAACGCCCAGTGCTGGTTGTGGAAGGATCACACGAGCTGGCGCGAGGCCAAGGCGATCACGAATATTGCCGCGCAGCACCGCCCGCAGTTCATCGCCAAATGCGGCGGGACCTATTCCTCGGAATGGTGGTGGTCCAAGATCTGGCATTGCCTGACCGTCGCTCCCGCCGTCTTCGAGGCGGCTTATTCCTGGGTCGAACTCGCCGATTGGATTCCCTCCATACTCGCCGGCGTCACAAACCCGCGGCTGGTGAAGCGCGGCGTCTGCGCCGCCGGCCACAAGGCTCTGTACGCCGCCGATTGGGGCGGTCTGCCCGACGAGGCGTTCCTCGCCATGCTCGATCCGCGGTTGGCCGACCTGCGCGGCCGGCTCTATGACAAGGCCTACGACGCCGCCGAGCCCGCCGGGTCGCTCAGCCCCGCCTGGGCCGCGAAGCTCGGCCTGCCGGCGGGCATTCCGGTGGCGATCGGCGAGTTCGACGTGCACTACGGCGCGATTGGATGCGGCGTTCGCGAAGGCACCCTGGTCAAGGTGATCGGCACGTCGACATGCGACATCGCCGTCGTTTCGACGGACAAGACGGTCGAAGACATTCCCGGCATTTGCGGAATCGTGAAAGGCGCCATCCTACCCGGCTTCTACAGTATCGAGGCCGGCCAGTCGGCGGTGGGCGACATCTTCAAGTGGTGGGTGGAGGGCGTGTGCGGCGGCGACCCTGCGCTCCATGCGGAGCTGACCGCCGAAGCGGCGAAAAGCAAGCCCGGGCAGTCCGGCCTGCTTGCGCTTGACTGGAACAACGGCAACCGGACCATCCTCGTCGACCAATTGCTAACCGGACTGCTCGTCGGCCAGACGCTCTACACCACGTCGGCCGAAATCTATCGCGCCTTGATTGAAGCGACGGCGTTCGGCGGGCGCGTGATCATTGAGCGAATCGAGGAGTATGGGGTGCGGATCGACCGTGTCGTATGCAGCGGCGGCATTGCTGAAAAGAACCCCCTCCTGATGCAAATCTATGCGGACGTGATCGGCCGTACGATGCATGTGGCGGCCTCCAGCCAGACGTGCGCGCTGGGTTCGGCCATTGCCGCCGCCGTGCTGGCCGGGGCTCACCACAGTTTCGTCGAAGCGCAGGCGGCCATGACCTCTCTTCGGCCGGACAATTACGATCCTGACCCAGCCGACCAGAAGGTTTACGATGAATTGTATTCGCTCTACCGCGATCTCCACGACAGCTTCGGCGGCGTGAACACGTCCGCCGATTTGTCGAAGCTCATGAAGAGGCTGATCGAGATCAAATACACGCAACTCGATTAGGCGCGCTTCTTCCGGGCGGAACGAACCATCGCGGCTTGGAGTTCGCAATTTCGTTTCACCTCGCAGAAGGACCGTGTCACGATCATGATCAACCTCACCACCCCTGAAATCTGGTTCGTCTGCGGTTCCCAGCATCTATACGGGCCCGGTCCGTTGGCCGAAGTGGCCGCCGACGCGCGGCGCATCGCGCAAGCGCTGGCGGATTCGAAGAAGCTGCCGCTGAAGACCGTATTCAAGGAACTGCTCACCACGCCCGACGAGATCGCAAAGCTCTGCGTCGAGGCCAACTCCGACGAGAGCTGCGCCGGTCTGATCCTTTGGATGCACACTTTCTCGCCTTCGAAAATGTGGATTCGCGGCCTGGGCGCACTCAACAAGCCGTTCGTACACTTCCACACGCAATTCAACCGCGATCTGCCTTGGGGCACGATCGACATGGACTTCATGAACCTAAACCAGTCGGCGCATGGCGACCGCGAGGCGGGCTTCATCCACACGCGCATGCGCCTTGCCCGAAAAGTCGTCGTCGGCCATTGGTCCGATCCCGAGACGCTGGACCGTATCGGCGCTTGGATGCGAGCGGCCCGCGCCTGGCATGACTGGCAAGGCGCCAAATTCTGCCGATTCGGCGACAATATGCGTCAAGTGGCGGTGACCGAAGGCGACAAGGTTTCAGCCGAAATGAAATTCGGTTTCTCCACCAACGGCTACGGCGTAGGAGATCTCGTCGCCGCGGTGGACGCCGCCACGGACGTCGAGGTGTCGAGACTCGTGGACGAATACGAGGGCTGCTACGAAGTGGCGCGCGAATTGAGGAAGGGGGGAAATCGTCACGAGTCGCTGCGCTACGGCGCACGCCTGGAACTCGGCCTGCGGGCCTTCCTCGAAGCCGGACGCTTCAAGGGCTTCACGACGACTTTCGAGGACCTGCATGGGCTCAAGCAATTGCCCGGTCTCGCGCCGCAGCGCCTGATGGCCGACGGCTATGGCTTCGCCGCCGAAGGCGACTGGAAGACGGCCGCGCTCTTGCGGGCGATGAAGGTCATGGCGGCTGGGCTGCCGGGAGGCACGTCCTTCATGGAGGACTATACCTACCACCTGTCGCCAGAAGGGCATCAGGTCCTCGGCGCCCACATGCTCGAGATTTGCCCTTCGATCGCCGCGGACAAGCCTTCGCTGGAAATTCACCCGCTCGGGATCGGCGGCAAGGAGGATCCGGTTCGCCTCGTGTTCAATGCGTCGAGCGGACCGGCGCTCGCTGCAAGCCTGATCGATCTCGGCGCCCGCTTCCGGCTGGTGGCGAACACGGTCGTCGCCGTAACGCCGCCGCCGCTCCCGAACCTTCCTGTCGCTCGCGCCGTGTGGCAGTGCGAGCCCGACTTCAAGACGGCCTGCGCGGCCTGGATCCTCGCCGGCGGCGCCCACCATACGGGCTTTAGCTACAGCGTCACCACCGAGATGCTCGAGGATTTCGCGACGATCGCCGGCATCGAGCTTGCGGTGATCGATGGGGAAACGAAGCTCGGCGGCTTCAAGCAGGATCTGCGCAACAACGAGGTTTATTACCACTTGGCGCAGGGCTTTCGCGCCTGACCGAACGAACAGCCGCCTGTTCAAACGCGCGGATTATTTCTTCCGAGGGTGAGATCGGCTCATGTTCAAAGAACTCAAACGCGAGGCCTATGAAGCGAATGTCGCTCTGCCGCATCACGGGCTGATCAACCTCACGTTCGGCAATGCGAGCGCAATCGACCGATCGAAAGGAATATTCGCCATCAAGCCGAGCGGCGTGGACTACGCTGCCCTCCAGCCGAACGACATCGTTTTGGTCGATCTCGAGGGAAACAAGGTCGGCGGAGACCTCAATCCGTCATCGGACACGCCGACGCACCGAAGACTCTTCCTCGCGTTCCCAGGCATCGGGGGCGTCGTGCACACGCACTCTTCCTGCGCCACGGCTTTCGCTCAGGCCGGCCGGCCAATCCCGATCTTCGGGACGACCCATGCGGACTATTTCAATGGCGAAGTGCCCGTCACGCGGAAGATGACGGCGGAGGAAATCGCCTCGGCCTACGAGTGGGAAACGGGCAACGTCATCGTCGAGCGGTTCAGCGAACTTGATCCGACGCATTATCCTGGCGTGCTGGTCAATCGCCACGGGCCGTTCACCTGGGGCGTGACGGTCGCCAAGGCGGTCGAAGCTGCGGTCGCCGTCGAGTGCGTCGCGCACATGGCTTTGATGTCCTTGCAGCTCGCGCCCGACCTCGGCGCGATCGAGAGCGAGTTGCTGGACAAACATTTCAGACGCAAGCATGGCCCCTCCGCCTATTACGGCCAGACGGCGACATCGCATCCAACACCGGGGCTGACTCGCTTTTGACGCAGACTTCCTCTGCGGCTAAATCAATTCCCCGTCATCCAGGAGGCCGGTCTCGACGGATCTCGGGTCGATCGCGTGCTGCAGAATGAAAAGATCGAAAGCCACGTTGTCGATCCGGCTTCGATCGCGACCTCACGTCGTCGGCATATCGCTCAATGATCGTGTCGCCCGTGGCCTCGCGCCGCGGCATTGGCGCACGGATATCGCTGTGGCGGCCTTTTGCGGAATGCGAGGGCCGATGATTGCCGTGGCCATCGCGGGGACCTGTCGCGCCGTTCAAATTTCAATTGGCAAAAGGCTTTCGGCTATGACAAGCGCTCAAAGGTCGGGGCGGCCGTAAGCCGTTACAAGCGTGTCATCGGCGACGCATTGAAATCCCGCCAGGAAGCTCGACGTGTGACCGCGGTTGCAATCGCGGTGAAGTCCCTCAATGGAATACGCGAGCTCGGGAAAGCCAAGTTCGTTCGCGCCGCCCGATCGGTTCGGCGCCGACACGCCGCCGAGCCACACGAAGCCTCCTCGCAACAAGTCCACCCCTCGCGTGCTTCACTGCCCAGTGACGGACTGGCGTCGGATGCGACGGTCGATGATGGTTTGCAGGACGACCGAGATGACGATGACGAGGCCGAAGGCGAGCTGGGTGTAGAAGGCGTTGACGCCGGCCGAGACGACCCCCGCGTTGATGGCGCCGATGATGTAGGACGCGACGAATGTGCCGATCACCGACCCCGTGCCGCCGAACACCGACGTGCCCCCAAGGAACACCGAGGCGATGGTGTTGAGCAGCGATCCGTCTCCGGTGCTCGGCCAAAAATAGTAGCCGTAAATCGAGGTCAGCAAGCCGCAGAACACCGCGGTGACGCCCACCAGCACGAAGGCGCGGATCTTGACCGACACCACGTCGACGCCCATCAGCCGCGCGCTGGTCTGGTTGTCGCCGACCAGGAAGATATGCGCGCCGAAGCGGGTGCGATTGAGCAGAACCCACAGCGCGATCAGAATGGCGACCATCCATAGCGTCTGAACGGGAACGCCGAACAGGTCTTCGCGCAGCAAGGCGTGCATTTGCGGATACTGGTCGGCGATCAGCGGCACGCCGGTGCCGTTCATCAGCACCAGCTCGAGCCCGCGATAGAGAAATTGCGTGCCGATGGTGATGACCAGCGAGGGGATGTTGAGCTTGGCGACCAGCAGCCCGTTGACCAATCCGCACAGGGCGCCCGTCGCGAAACCGCAGACGAGGCCGACCCACCAAGGCGCGCCGCCGTAGGCGGTGACGAGGCAGAACGCGGCCGTGCCCAGCGCCATGACCGAGGGAAACGACAGATCAATCTCGCCGGTTATGACGACGAAGGTCAGGGAAAGCGCGATGATGCCGAATTGCGGCGTCGTCTGGGCGAAGGCGCGGTAGATGTCGACATTGGTGAAGACGGCGGGCGCGGCGATGACGAAGCCGAGCCACATCGCGAAGCCGACGCCGATGATGCCGAGCTGGCTGCCGTAGCGGCGAAACACCGAAGGCGGCGCGCCGCGATTGTCGGCAGGGCGTGCGGGCAAGGCTTCGTTGGCCATTCGTCTACCCCATCGATCCGGTGCGGGCGACGCGATAGAGGCGGTCGATCAGCTCGTCCATCGTAATTTCGCTTCGTGCGTAGACGCCGGCGACTTTACCGCGGTCGAGGACATAGAGCCGATCGACGACGGGATAAACGTTGAAAATATTGTGATCGATGAAGATCGCCGACTTGCCGGCCTTCTTGATGTTGCGGATGAAATCGAGCGTCTTGCGCGTCTCGGTGAGCGACAGGCCCATCGTCGGCTCGTCCAGGATCACCAACTCGGCCTCGAAATAGAGCGCGCGGGTGATGGCGACGCCCTGCTTCTCGCCGCCAGACATCGTCGCCACGACATTGTCGGGATGCACCGCGGCGGAGGTGAAGCCCATGTGCTCGCTCATCAGTCGCGCCGATTCCTCGCGCATGTGTTTGACGTCGAGCAGGCCCCAGCGCGTATGCGGCTCGCGCCCCATGAACATGTTGCGCCAGATCGGCTGCTTCTCGCACAGCGCCCGCTCCTGGTAGACCGTTTCGATCCCCAGGCTGCGCGCGCGCGCCACCGACCAGTTGTCGATGCGCTCGCCGTGGAAATAGATCTCGCCGCCGGCGTCGGGTTGGTAAAAGCCCATCACGAGCTTGACGAGCGTCGACTTGCCCGAGCCGTTGTCGCCGAGCAGGCCAACGATCTCCCCGCGGTTGACGAGAAAGTCGACGCCCGACAGCGCTCGCACTTCGCCGAAGGTCTTGGAGGCATTGCGAAGTTCGATGACCGGCGGTTCGCCAGCGCTAGGCGTCGCGGGCTCCGCCAAGGTCGCCTCCATACTTCAAAAGTTCGCGGGGCCGAGCGAACGGCCCCGCGACGATTACCGCGAAAATCCGCGACACGAAAGAGCCTTAGCGGATTTCCTTGGCGGCGAGCGGCGCGACGACGTCGACATTGCTGGAGTCGACGAAGGCGCCTGCGGTGTTGATGTCGAGACCGGAGAAGCCGAACTTCTTGGTCAGGCAGATGTTGAGGATGGGCAGGTAACCCTGCAGGTAGGGCTGCTGGTCGATGACCAGGTTCTGGTAGCCTTGTTTGATCGCCTGGGCCGTGTTCGGCGACATGTCGAAGCCGGCGAAATAGACTTGGCCCGGCTTGAGCGAGGCGGCGCGCGCGTAGACGCCGACGTTCGCCGTCAGGGCGCCGTGATCGGTGACGACGATCTTGATGCCAGGATTGGCGCCCATCACGCCGACGAATGTCGCCACGCCCTGGTTGGGATCGGCGTCGGTGGCCTTGTCGATCTCCTGGTAGATCACCTTGGCGCCCACCTTCTCGAAGGCGTCGATCACGCCCTGGGTGCGCTTGCCGCGGTCGCCGCCTTGGCCCTTGAGCCCCCAGACGAAGACGCTGTCGCCAGACTTGAGGCCCGCGCGCTTGGCGGCTTCCGCGCCGAGGTTGAAGCCGGCGGCGTAGTTGGGCGCGCCGACGTAACCCATGCCCTGGGACGAATACTTCGCCTGCGCCGTGGGCAGCGCGGTGTTCGACGTGGTGAAAATCGTGCCCTGCTTGAAGGCCTGATCGATGAACGGATCGCTGGCCGCGTCGCCGGGGTGACCCATGAAGGCGACGCCGTCGACCTTGGTGGCGAGCGCCTGCTGGAGCTGGGTCAACATCAGGTTCGGATCCCAGTTCGAGAAATAGTAGGTCACGCTCGGCCCGAGATCGAGTTCGGCCTGACGGTAGCCGTTATAGACGTTGTTGGCGAACACGCCGCCCTGCGGACCGCCGGGAAACGCCGCGATTTTGACGCCCGCGCACCATTTGGGCGTCGGGTCCGTCGCATGAGCCGTCTGAACAACGCCGACGGCGAGCGCCAGCGCCGCCGAAGTAACCAAAATGCGCCGCGTTTGTGCCTTGACCATGACATCCTCCGTGAGTTTTCCCGCCCGCAATCACCTCTGCGTCCGCAAAGAGGCAAAGCAAAAAGCCCCGTCCACGCCGTTTTCCGTTTGAATGCGTCTTCGAGGCCGTCGATTGAATCCTGAACCCGAACTCTCGCCGTTTCGACGCCCGATCATTGACGATGATTTCTTCCTCGCCGACGCAGCAGGGATCTCGCGCCAAAAACGCAAGTAAAAAAGAGATTAGGTCGAGACGCCTTCTTCGCCTTGATTTCGATCAAGGCGAAATCGCATATTCCGGCGAAGCGGGCGGTGGCGAGGAGGGCGCTCCGGCATCAGCTCTGGGCGCCGCTCCGTTCCTCGTCCCGTTCGAGGTAGTGCGCCGCCGACTGCCCGCGCAGCCGCTGCGCGGCGCTCTCGGGTGTGATGTCGCGCTGCGGCGAGCCGAGCAATTCGAAGCCGACCATGAACTTACGCACCGTCGCCGAGCGCAGCAGCGGCGGATAGAAATGCGCGTGGAAATGCCATTCGGGATGCTCCTCCCCGTCGGTCGGCGACTGATGGAAGCCCATCGAATAGGGAAACGGGATCTCGAACAGGTTGTCGTAGCGGATCGTCAGAGCGCGCAGGATGTCGGCTAGGCCCCGCCTCTCCGCATCGCTCAGTTCGTCCATGGCGCCGAAATGCCGACGCGGCAGCACGAGCGTCTCGAACGGCCACACCGCCCAGAACGGCGCCAACGCGACGAAATGCTCATTCTCGCAGACCACGCGCTCCTTGGACGCGAGTTCGAGCTCGAGGTAGTCGCACAGCAGGCAGTGGC
The DNA here is from genome assembly GCA_050010035.1 of Roseiarcus sp. Classification (GTDB taxonomy): domain Bacteria; phylum Pseudomonadota; class Alphaproteobacteria; order Rhizobiales; family Beijerinckiaceae; genus Roseiarcus. The sequence continues at coordinate 2,462 of JBEKLU010000091.1, read as the reverse complement.
GGCGCTCGAGGCGGTACAAAGTCTGCGAGGCGAGTTCCTTCGCGGCCTCGTTGGGGAGGCTCTGGCTGGCCCAAATCTGGCAATGTGGGTGCGGATTGCTGGCGCCCATCATGGCGCCGCGGTTTTCGAAGATCTGCACCCAGCCGATCGACTCGAGGCCGCCGAGTTCGCGATATTGCTCGGCCCACACCCGCACCACCGGCTCGATCTCTTCCACGCTCATGCGGGCGAGCGTCAGGTCGTGGCGCGGCGAGAAGCAGATCACCCGGCAGACGCCGCTCTCGGCCTCGGCGACGATCAGGCCGCCGCGATCGACCGCGCCGCCACGCGCGTCGAGCCGCAACGCCGGGAAGTCGTTGTCGAAGACCAGGGTGCGCGGGTAATCGGGGTTGACGTCGCCGTGCGCGCGTTTGGCGCCGGGGCAGAGATAACATTCGGGATCGTGGCGAAGCGCGGCGGGCTCAGCCGGTCGCTCGATCTGGCCTTGCCACGGCCGCTGCGTGCGGTGTGGCGACACCAGCACCCATTCGCGCGTCAGCGCGTTGAGGCGGCGGTGAGAAGTCTCTTGGAATAGCGTCATCAGCGCGCCTCGATGGGAGTGCTCGTCTGCATGACGGCTTCGCCCTCTCCTCTATTGCGCGACGGCGCCGACGCCGTCGCCCGGCGAGCAGACCAAAACCTCGCAAGCGATCCCGGTCGCGGCAAGGTAGCCGGCGGCGAGGCTGGCGCGGAACCGCTCGACCGCGTCGGCGCGCACCATGCTCACCGTGCAGCCGCCGAAGCCGCCGCCGGTCATGCGCGAGCCGAGCACGCCCTCGACGCGCCAGGCGAGCTCGACCAGAATGTCGAGTTCGCGGCAGCTGATCTCGTAGTCGTCGCGCATGCTGACGTGCGAAGCGTTCATCAAGCGTCCGAATTCCTCGACCTCTCCGGCGTCCAGCGCGGCGCCGGCGCACAGCACGCGGTCGTTCTCGGTGACGATGTGGCGGCAGCGGCGGAAGGTCAGCTCCGGCAGCGCCGTCTCATGCGCCGCCAGTTCGGCCATGCCGACGTCGCGCAGCGCGCGGATTGCGGGCAGCGCGGGCTTGAGCAGCGCCACGCCGCGCTCGCACTCCGCCCGGCGCAGATTGTATTCGCCGGCCGCCAATTCGTGACGCACCATCGAGTTGCAGATCACCAGCCGCACCGAGGGCGCGATCGGCGCCAGCCGGAACGTCAGGCTGCGGCAGTCCAGCAGCAACGCATGGCCCGCGGCGCCGTGGCAGGAGACGAACTGGTCCATGATGCCGCAGCGCATGCCGACGAACTCGTTCTCGGCGCGCTGACAGCTCAATGCGAGCGCGGTGCGATCCACCGCAATTCCGGCGAGATCGAGCAGGGCGTAGCCGGTCGAGACTTCCAGCGCCGCCGAGGAACTGAGGCCGGAGCCGATCGGCACGTCGCTGTCGATCAGCAGGTTCGCCCCGACCAGCCGATGGCCCGCTCGGCTCAGCATCACCGCGACCCCGCGCACATAGTCGCTCCAGTCGCGCCGCGGGCTGGGGGCGGGATCGTCGAGATCGAACTCGATGGCCGCGCCGACGCGCAGCGATTGGACGCGCAGCCGCCGGTCGGGCCGCGCCGCCGCCGCGACCCAGGCGCACAGCTCGAGCGCCGCCGGCAGCACGAAGCCGTCGTTGTAATCGGTATGTTCGCCGATCAGATTGACGCGCCCCGGGGCGCGGTACAGCCGCGGCTCGCCGGGGAATTCCTGCCGAAACCTGTCCCTCAGCTCGGCTGGGCCGACCATCGCTCGCACCTTCGATTCCCGGCCGAACGCCAGCACGGTTCAGCCCCGCTGACCGATCGATTCGCGATGCTAATGCATGGCCGGCTTCGGCGCCAGCACCGGCACCGGCGGCGCGAGGCGAAGAACAAGCGCCGGCGGTTTCCCGCCGGCGAAGGGATTGAGGAGGGCGAACGCGCTCAGCGGATGCCCTTGTCGATCAGGTCGACCAGACCGCCGATCGTCTGCGGCGTGACGGTGCCGGCGCCGGTGTTGAGCGACAGGCCCGGCATTTTGTACTTGGCCGTCATCACGCATTGCAGCACGGGGACGAAGCCCTGGAGGTAGAGGAGCTGGTCGAGCGTCGCGCTGACGTAGCCCGACTTGAGGCCGGCGATCGTCGCGGGGGCGAGATCGATGCCGCCGACGATGATCTCGCCGGGCTTCTTGCCCGCCTTCTTCAAAGCGTCGGCCATGACGCCGGTGACGCTGCCGTGCTGCAGGCCGATGGCCTTCAGGTTCGGATGGGCCTGAATATAGGCCGCGAACGCCGGGATGCCGAGCGTCGGGTCGCTGTTGACCTCCTGAGGTATGTCCAACCGATCAACTTTGAGGCCGGCCTTCTCCAGAGTGTCGGCGAGGCACTTCTCAGATACGCCTCGCTCGGCCTGGCTGAAGATGCCCCAGACCACCGCCT
>JBEKLU010000090.1:0-22402 GCA_050010035.1 Roseiarcus sp. | reverse complement strand
CAAACGCATCGCACCTTCCGCGCCGCGGCGATGAGGACGTGGCGCGAAACGGTCGCGGCCGCTTGAAATTTCAAGAGCCGCAGGCCCTTTGCGTTCTTCCACCGACAACGTGACAACACCCTCTGACGAGATTGCGTTGGGTCGGGTCAAAATTTGGAGCCGCTTCACACGATGTTACTCTGATCTGCTCCGCCATGGCGGCAAGATCGGAGGCCATCTGAAAATGAGAGGCCATCTGAGAATGACCTGTCGCCACGAAATCAGCGCCCTCAGCCAGCCTTTCTTCGGTTCGCCCCCGGTGGCGGTCGCCGCCGCGCCGGACTTGAGCTGTTCGGGGGTCGTCAGCGCGGCCGCAAGACTCCGAAAGAACTCTTCCGCAAGCTTCTTGGCCGTCGAGTCGATCAACCGTCCCCCTAGTTGGGCGAGCTTGCCGCCGATATGCGCGTCGACGACATAGCGCAGGTTCGTGACGTCGCCGCTTTCCGCCTCGAGCTTTATCGTCGCGCCGCCCTTGGCGAATCCAGCCGCGCCCCCCGAACCTTCGCCCGAAATTCGATAGCCGTTGGGCGGGTCGAAATCCGACAAGGTCACCTTGCCGGAGAAAGTCGCCTTCACGGGACCGAGCTTGACGACGACGGTCGCGGTCATATCCGTCGGCGACGTCATGACGAGGCTCTGACAGCCGGGAATGCATTGCTTGAGAATCTCGGGATCGTTGAGCGCGGCCCAGACTTTTGCCTTGGACGCCGGCACGCGTTGAATGTCGTTCATTTGCATGAAGTGAGGTTCCAAGACGTTGGAGATTGGCGAGGATTTGTCGGCGTCGACGAGACGCCCGCGCCGCGGCCTCGAACCGTGACTGGAATTCATCGTTTCGCGGCGATCGGCTGGGGCGTCTTCGCCGCCAAGAAACATGCGGCTTAGCTCGACCCGCGTGCGCCTTTACAGACTGGCGCGACAGATCGGGCCGAAACTCTCCATGCCCGCGCCAAACATGTGATGGCCGGTCAGGCAGCAGTCCGGCAACGCCATTCCAGCGAGGACGACGAAGAGCGCCAGCCAGTGCTCGGCGCGTATTCGCGACAGCCAGGAAAGATCGGGTCGGAGCGTCGATTGAGCCAATGCCGTCATGGCGGGTTTCCTCCTGAAGTTGGCGCGCTCGTTTCCTCAGCGCGTTGCGTGCGGCGCCGCGACGCGACGATTTCCGCCAAGATCGACAAGGCGATCTCCTCGCTGGTGATCGCCAAGATATCGAGGCCGGCGGGCGCCTTGATCGCCGCGAGCTGGGCGGGCGAGACGCCCTCCCGAGCCAGTTCCGCCCGCAGCGTTTCGGCCTTGCGCCGCGACCCGACAAACGCGCTGTAGGGCGCTTCCATGCCGGCGGCGACTTTGAGCGCGGCGCGGTCGCCGGAGCCTTGCGTCGAAACGACGACAAAGGTTCGCGAACCCCAATTGACCGGGGCGGCGAAGCCTTCGACCTTGGCGCACGGGCCTTGGAAGCGGCCGAGTTCGCCCGCTGGCGCCGCCACGGCGACGGCGAAACCCATCTGCGGCGCCAAGGCGGCGAGCGCCACGGCGACCGGCGAAGCGCCGAGGATCAGCAACCGCGGCGGAGGCAAGACCGGTTCGACGAAAATGTCCATCGTTCCCTGGCTCGGGCAACTGTTCTTGGCATAGAGGACGCCGGCGCGATCTTCCCCCGGCGAGACCCCGAGATCGGCCAGAAGTTCCTGCGGCGCGATGGAGACGAGCCGGGATCGTCCGTCGACAAGGGCCTGGCGCGCCGCTTTCAACACTGCGGCGCGTGCGCACCCGCCTCCGATCCAGCCTTCTTCGATCGAGCCATCGGCAGTGATCAGCGCTTTGGCGCCCGCCTTCGCCGCGGTGACGGAAACCGTGCGCACGACGGTGGCGAGCGCGAAGACCTCGCCGTTCGCCTGTCTTTGCGCCGCTCGATCGAGAACGCCCATTTTAGACCTCGTCAACCACGTCAAATCCTCGCCAGATAGGGTTCCAGCGCCGCGAGGCTGTCGAGACTATGCGCGGGCGCGAAGAGATCGAGGAACGGCAACGCCGCCTGCATGCCGCGCGCGCTCGGCTCATAGCCGTCCCGGCCCAACAGCGGATTGAGCCAGACGATGCGCTTGCAGCGGCGACGCAAGGCCCGCATCGCCGCCTCGAGCGCTTCGGGGGCCCCGGTGTCGTAGCCATCGGAGAGGATCATCACGCAGGTGCGCGAGTGAATGACCCGGCGCGCATGCCAGCGATTGAACGCCGCAAGGCACTCGCCGATCTTGGTGCCGCCGCCAATGCCCTGCGCCATCAACGCCAAGCGGTCCAAGGCGCGGGTGGGATCGCGTTCGCGCAAGGCCGAAGACACGTGCGCGATGCGGGTGTGGAAGAGAAACGCCTCCGATTCGCGAAACGACTGCGATACGGCGTGCAGGAAGCGGGTGAAGAAGGCGGTGTAGGGCTCCATCGATCCCGATGCGTCGAGCAAGACGACCAGGCGCAACGGCTTGGCCTTGCGCTGGCGGAACTTCAACTCGAGCGGCTCGCCGCCGTGGGCGACGCTGTGGCGGATCGTCGAGCGAAGATCGAGACGCCGGCCGCGGGAGCGGGCGCGCTCGCGGCGGGTCAGGCGCGCGCGCATCCGGCGCGCCAGGCGCTCGGCCAACGCCGCCGCCTCGGCCCTGTCCTTCTCATTGTGGAGCTTGCGCAAATCCTTGGCGGACACGCTCTCGTGCGCCGACGCGCCGCCCTTGCGGCCCCGACCGTCCGCCGAAGCGCCTTCCGCCGAGGCTGCGTCGGTCGTTTCCGGGAAGGCGGATTGCCGGTCCCCGGCGCCCGGACCCGCCTCGAACCGGCGCGGCGAGCGCGCCGCCAGGCCCTGCGCGGTGACTCGCGCCGCCGTCTTCGCCCGGCGCCCGCGCCAGAACGCCTGAAACAACTCGTCGAAGCGAGCCAGATCGGCGTGGCGCGAGCAAAGGAGGGACTTCAGCGCGGCGCGCAACAGCTCCGGCCGCTCCGCCAGCGGCGTCGCAAGAATCCGCGCGGCGTCCTGAACCTCGGCATGGCCGATCGCCAACCCGGCGCCGCGCAGGGTGTGCACGAAGCCGGCAAGCCGCGCGCGCATCCTCGGGCCCGGCCCGGATTCCTGCACAAGGCTGCTGACCAGGAGCGCGCTCATCACGCCACCTTGCCGAGCAGGCGCTGCGTCGTCTGCAAGCTGACGCGGGCGCGGTCCTCATGGGTCTTGAGCAGCGCGATCAGCGTGTCGTGCACGATCTCCGGCTCTTGCCGCATGTCCTCGACGCCAAGGCCGGCCAGCGTCGCCGCCCAGTCCAGCGTCTCCGCGACGCCCGGAACCTTGCGCAAATCTTCCTTGCGCAACATCCCGACCATGCGCGCCACTTGCAGCGCCAGCCGCGTGTCGATTTCGGGTTGGCGCACGAGAATGATCGCCGCTTCGCGATCGACATCGGGGAAGTCGAGATAATGGTAAAGGCAGCGGCGGCGCAACGCGTCGGAAAGTTCGCGCGTCCCGTTCGAGGTCAAAACGACGCGCGGGATTGCGTTGGCCTTGATCGTGCCGAATTCGGGAATCGTGACCTGGAAATCCGACAGCAATTCGAGCAGAAACGCTTCGAATTCTTCGTCGGCGCGATCGACCTCGTCCACCAGCAGCACGGGCGAGGCTTCGCGCCGGATCGCGGCGAGCAGCGGGCGCTCGAGCAGATAGCTTTCGGAGAAAATCTGCGCTTCGATTTCGCCGGCGCTGACGCCGGAGCCTTCGCGCGCCTTGATCGCCAACAATTGCCGCTGATAGTTCCATTCGTAGAGCGCCGAACTGGCGTCGAGCCCCTCGTAGCATTGCATGCGAATGAGCTCGCAGCCATGCGCTGTGGCGAGCGCCTTGGCCACTTCCGTCTTGCCGACTCCGGCCTCGCCCTCAAGCAGCAGCGGGCGCTTCAGGTGATCCATCATCCACAGCGCGGTCGCGAGGTCGCGGTCGGCGACATAGCCAGCCTCGGCGAGCTTGGCGGCGATCGCTTCGCGAGGGATGGAGCTAGTCATGCGCGCCCTCCGCCCCCTCTCCCGCTGCGCGGGAGAGGGTCGGGGTGAGGGCGCTGGTCGTTTGGGCGCATCAATTCAAGAACCCTCATCCGGCGCTTCGCGCCACCTTCTCCCGCACAAAGCGGGAGAAGGGAACTACCGGTGCAGTCCCAGATTCTCAGCCGCCTGCCAGACCCGATAGGCGTCGTGCGGCATGGCCATATGCGTCGAGCCCAGGAACTTGAACGCGTCGTTGACCGCGTTGGCGAAACACGGCACGCTGCCGACATTGGGGCTTTCGCCCACGCCCTTGGCGCCGATGGGATGATGCGGCGAGGGCGTGACCGTATAGTCCGTCTCCCAATGCGGCGTCTCGACGGCGGTGGGCAGAAAATAATCCATGAACGACGCGCCTTTGACGTTGCCGTCCTCGTCGTAGAAGATCTCCTGGCCCATTGCGATGGCGTAGCCCTCTGTGCAGCCGCCATGCACCTGCCCCTCGATGATCATCGGGTTGATGCGCGTCCCACAGTCGTCCAGGGCATAGAAGCGCCTGACCTTGTGGACGCCGGTGTCGACGTCGATGTCCATGACGCAGACATAGGCGCCGAACGGATAGGTCATGTTTGGCGGATCGTAATAGCTCACCGCCTCGAGCCCCGGCTCCATGCCCGGCGGCACCTTGTTGTAGGCGGCCCAGGCGAGCTGAGCCATCGTCTTGAATTGTTCGGGGTTGCCTTTGACCCGGAACCGATCGACGTCCCACTCCAGATCGCCCTCGTGCACCTCGAGCAGATAGGCGGCGATCATCTGCGCCTTGGCCTTTATCTTGCGAGCCGCCATGGCGATCGCCGCGCCGGTGACCGGCGTCGAGCGCGAACCATACGTGCCCAGGCCATAGGGCGCCGTGTCGGTGTTGCCTTCCTCGATGGCGATGTCGTCGGCGGGAATGCCGATTTCGGTGGCGATGATTTGGGCCCACGTCGTTTCATGGCCCTGGCCCTGACTCTTGGAGCCCATGCGCCCGAGAACTCGGCCGGTCGGGTGAATGCGGATCTCCGCCGAGTCGAACATCGCGATGCCTAGAATGTCGCAATTCTTCGATGGGCCCGCGCCGACGATCTCGGTGAAAAAGGCGACGCCGACGCCCATGATCTCGCGCGTCTCGCCGCGCTTGAACGCGTCTTGCCTGGCCTTCTGCTCCTCGCGCAGCTTGCGATAGCCGGTCGCGTCGAGCGCCTTCTGCATCGCCGTGTGGTAGTCGCCCGAATCATATTCCCAGCCGAGTGCGGAATGGTAGGGAAACTGCTCGCGCTTGATGAAGTTCTTCATGCGGAAGTCGACCGGGTCCAGCCCAAGCTTCTGCGCCATGATGTCCATCGCGCGCTCGATCGCATAGGCGACTTCGGTGACCCGGAACGAGCAGCGGTAGGCGACGCCGCCAGGGGCCTTGTTGGTGTAGACGCCGTCGACCGAGAGATGCGCCACCGGAAAATCGTAAGAACCGGTGACGATGTTCGAGAAGCCGGCGGGCCATTTCGACGGGTCGGCGCAAGCGTCGAAGGCGCCGTGGTCGGCCAGGATATGGACGCGCAGGGCCGTGACCTTGCCGTCGCGCGTCGCCGCGATTTCCGTCGTCATGTGATAGTCGCGGGCGAAGGAGGTGGTCGAGAGATTCTCGATGCGGTCCTCGACCCATTTCACCGGCAGGCCGGTTACGATCGAGGCGACGGCGGCGCAGATATAGCCGGGATAGGCCCCGACCTTGTTGCCGAACCCGCCGCCGATGTCGGGCGAGATCACGTGGATCTTCTGCTCGGGAAGACCCGAGATCAGCGCAACGACGGTGCGGATGACATGCGGCGCCTGGAAGGTGCCGTAAATGGTGATCTCGCCGGTGATCTTGCTGAAGCTCACCAGGCACTGGCAGGTCTCCAAAGGGCACGGATGCACGCGCTGATAGACGAGCAAATCCTTGGTGGCGACCTCGGCCTTGGCGAAGGCGGCGTCGGTCAGGTCCTTGTCGCCGACCTGCCAATTGAAGATGTGATTGTAATGCTTGCGCGGCCCATGCGCGCCGTCCATCTTGTCCTTGAGGTCCTCGCGCAAAACCGGCGCGTCTGGCGCCATCGCCTTGAACGGGTCGACGACGACCGGGAGATCCTCGTACTCCACCTCCACCAAATCGGCCGCGTCGGCGGCGATATAGCGGTCGGTGGCGACGACGAAGGCGATCTCCTGGTTCTGGTAGAGCACCTTGCCGTCGGCCAGCACCATCTGCACATCGCCGGCGAGCGTCGGCATCCACGCCAGGTTGACGCCCTTCAGGTCTTCGGCCGTCAGCACCGCGACGACGCCGGGGACGGCCTTCGCCTTGGACGTGTCGATCTTGAGCACGCGCGCGTGGGCGTGACTGGAGCGATGGAAATCGCCGTGCAGCATGCCGGGCAACTTGATGTCGTCGACATAGTTGCCGCGTCCTTGGGTGAAGCGCACGTCCTCGACGCGCTTGCGCTTGCAGCCCATGCCTTGCAGTTTTTCGGCGCGCTCGAGCGAAGTGGGGTCTGTGGGAGCGTTCATTCCGCGGCTTCCTTATAGTCGACGCCATTGAGTTTCGCGGCGGCGTATTGGATGGCTTTGACGATGTTCTGGTAGCCCGTGCAGCGGCAGAGGTTCCCGGATATGCCCATGCGGATCTCGGCTTCGCTGGGGTTTGGGTTTTCCTGCAGCAGGCGGTGCGCGCGCATGATCATGCCGGGCGTGCAATAGCCACATTGCAGGCCATGCATTTCGCGGAAGGCCTCCTGCAAGGCATGCAACTTGCCGTCGGCACCCGCCATGCCCTCGATCGTGAGGATCTGGGCGCCTTGCGCCTGCAGCGCGAAGATGGTGCAGGACTTCACCGACTTGCCGTCGATGTCGACGGTGCAAGCGCCGCAATGAGACGTGTCGCAGCCGATGTGCGAACCCGTCAGGCCCAGGTTCTCACGCAAATAGTGGATCAACAGCGTTCGCGACTCGACCTCGGCCGAGACGCTCTTGCCGTTGACCGTCACGCTGACGTTGCATTTCGACATTGCGCATCCCCTCAGGCGGTCGCGCGCGCGAAGGCGCGGGTCAAGGCGCGGGCCGTCGTCACGCCCGCCATTTTTCTGCGATATTCGACCGAGCCGCGGCCGTCCGCGGCCGGGGCGGCAATCGCCTCCGCGGCGGCCGAAGCCTTGGCGAGGCTCGCCTTGTCGAGTGCGGTCCCGACGACCGCCTGCGCCGCCGCTTGCGCGAACAGCGCGGTCTCCGCGACATTGGTGAGGCCGATCGCGCATGTCGCGATTCTGCCGCCAGAGACGGTGAGAATCACCGCCGCGGCGGCGGTCGCATAGTCGCCGACCTTGCGCTTCAGCTTTTCATAGGCGTAGCCATGGCCAGCGGGCGGGGCGGGAAAACGAACCGCGGTGAGAATCTCGCGGGGAAGGGCGGAAGTCGTATACGCGCCCTGGTAATAGTCGCGCGCCGCGACCCGGCGTTCGCCGCCTGGGCCGCGCAGCACATAGCTCGCGCCCAAAGCCATCATCAACGCCGGCATGTCGTTGCCGGGATCGCCATTGGCGACATTGCCGCCGATCGTGCCCATGTAACGCACTTGCGGATCCGCGATCAGCGCCGCCGTCTCTCTGATGATGGGTGCGTGAGCCGCGAGCAATTCGCTGGCGATCAATTCGTGTTGCGTCGTCATCGCCGCGACGACGACTTCGCCCGCGTCGATGCGCACCCCCTTCAATTCCGCGATCGCGGCGAGATCGACGAGGTGGCTGGGCGACGCCAGCCGCAACTTCATCATTGGGATGAGGCTGTGACCGCCGGCGATGACGCGGGCGTCCGAGTCGAGCTTGCTCAAAAGGCCGATCGCGTCGCTGAGACTAGCGGGTCGATGATAGTCAAAAGTGCCCGGTATCAAGCGCACCCTCCCGTGAAATGTCGCCCGGTCCGCTGATCGCGGACTCGGGCCTTTCGGGATTCTCGCGTTTTACGCGTCGCACAATCAAGACGGCATGAATCGATTGCCGCAAAAAGGCGCCATCCGCCGCCGTTCTGCACGAAATGCGTCAGTATCGTTGACCAAGCTCACGAGCGGCGGCTCACCGTCAGCTCGCCATCGCCTCAACGAGCATTTTGACTTGGCGATACTGAGCGCGCGCAATGGGGATGCTGCACCGCACCGGGTATCCGATTTCAGCGATCGCATTCTCGCCGGCACGCTTTACGCGTGCGACCCGACGAATGGCGATGATATGGCTGCGATGCACACGAATAAAATGCCGCGGATCCAGCCGCTCCTCAATGGAGCTGATCGACAGATTGCAGAAATATTCCTGCTCGCCGTCATAAATATAAGTGTAATGCGCATTAGCGCGCACCGCGAAAATATCGTCCGGAACAATATCCCGCCAGCGCCCGTCTTTTTCAACGCGAATGAAATTGGCGCGCCCATTCGGCAGTGCTGGCGCCGTCGCGGCCGCCTCTTCTGATCGACCTGCATCGAGCGCAGGCACGCTCGGGCGCTCCGACGCCGCCGCAATCTCCCGACCTTGCTGTTCGGCGACGGGCGCCGCGCGGCCATCCGGCACAAGGGAAAGCAGGAAGGCCCCTGAAACGCCAAAGGCGACCAACGTTGTGAGCAAAGCCAACGTATTGCGCGACAAGGACGAATCGGCGCCGACGAACCGCGAGACGTCAAAGCATTGCGGGTCCAATCGCATTCCCGCCATGGCGGTGTAATGCATCCCGGAAATCGCCAACCCGAGGACAAGCGCGCCCAGCAAAATGCGCCGCTTCGTCGGGCGGCTGTCAAGCGCCCAAAGCGCGAGCGCGCTTGCTCCGATGGAGACCGCGACGGACGCAATGACATAGGCCGTCACTTGGCTCGTCGGCCCGGCGAGGTGCACCGCCGACATTCCGACATAATGCATGAGGCTGATGCCGAGCCCCATCGCGACCGCCCCTCCGCCGATGCGGATGATGGGCGGTCCGTCGGCATGGGCGGCATAGACGCCGACGCCAACCACGATCACGCAGATCAGAAACGAAACCAAGGTCGGCAAAACGAGATAGTCGATGGCGGAGGGGAAATTCGCCGCCAACATGCCGACAAAGTGCATCGACCACACGCCTGTCGCCAGAGTCAGCGACGCTCCCGCAAGCGACAGGCGACGACGAAATCCACCCGCGCAGTCCAGTTCACGCGCCAGTGAAAGTCCGACGAAACTGCCCTGAACGGCGATTGCAATGGATAGCGCTACGAGCCAGGGCTCGTGCGGGACCATCATCCTCCACCTCCCTTTGTCTTCTTTTGACGACAACATGTTATGCGTTCACACGGCGAGCCGCAACTTGGCAATTACCCACCGTCTATTTTTTTGGGCGGGCCCTCGCGGTTCGGACCGCGCTCAAGCCGGGTTGCCGACGATCACGGCGAAGGAATTTGCGCCCTTGAGCCTTGCGGTATCGACGGTCGTGCGGACGTCCGCTTCAGCTTCGGCGGCCCACATGGCTCGATAGCCGTTGGTGACTTTTCGTTGGATCACGCAAGGGCGGAGTTTGCGCTCCGACGTATTGTTCGTGACGTCGACCTCGCCGGGATAATCACAAAAGGTGAAGACCGCCCGCAGTGGATGGGCGGAACCATCTTTTGAATGCGCCTCGACGCTCAGCCGTCGTAAGGTGCCCCAGCGGACCCGGCAAACAGTCTCGGGGGCGAGCCGCTCGCCGGGGCAACGTGTCCGTGCTCGATAGGGATAAGGCGCGCCGCCGTGCCTTGTGGGGCTTTAGCCATCTAGGCGCCGCACCATGCGCCAACAAGGGCGCGGGCGCGTCGGGCAACCGCCGCAATCATGAACGAATGGCTGGTTTCGCCATCGACGCGCTCCGGACCGGTCATTCCGCTGTCGGCCCGACGCGTTCCAAGGGCCGACCAGGAGGCGTCAATTTCTCCTCCAGGCCGATGGTGGCCAGAAGAGGAGAGGACTATGGGACATTCAGAGTACGATCCAGTGGCCAAAGGTCGGCGTCCGTGGAATGCGGGCCGGATGCAAGGCGCGAAACGCGCTCTGAAGCCACAGCAGGTCTGGGCTATCAGGTTCTGGCTCGACCGCGAGCAGCGCCTGCGCGACCGTGCAATGTTCAATCTGGCTATAGATAGCAAGCTGCGCGGGTGTGACGTCGTGAAGGTGCGGATCGGCGACCTTGTCAGCGGCGGTCGGGTTCGGTCACGCGCTATCGTGATCCAACAGAAGACCGGCCGGCCGGTTCAGTTCGAACTCCTTGAGCCCACCCGCGGGAGCATTCAAGCCTGGCTCGAACGTCGAGGCGGCACGCTTGACGAGTTCGTCTTTCCCAGCCGCATTGATCACGCCGTCCATATCAGCACTCGGCAATATGCACGACTGGTTGATGAGTGGGTGACTGCGATCGGATTGCGCCCTGAAGACTACGGGACGCATTCTCTGCGGCGAACCAAAGCGTCGATCATATATAAGCAGACGGGGAACCTGCGCGCGGTCCAGATTCTCCTCGGCCACACGAAGATCGAAAGCACCGTTCGCTATCTCGGTGTCGACATCGAGGATGCGCTCGCGCTCTCAGAAAGCACAGAAGTCTAGCGACCCTCGGGCTCCTCGACCTCGGCGTCGAGGAGTTTCCCGGTGTCAAAGCAATATCCTGTCTAGCGCCCTTTGCGGTCGGTCTTCGCCAATGCGGCGCTTCTCGAAAGCGGACGTAAGGCTGGCGGGGCGCATTCCGCTAATATGGGGCGCAATCCTCTCGTCCCCCGATCCATCTGCTGGTGACCGAAACCGATTCCACCGTCCAAGACGTCATTCGGTGAGGGTTCCAATCGCTTGTGGCGTCGATCGGTTCTGGGCCGCGGCGGTGATCGGCAGCTCGCTGGCCAACACTCGTGACGCTCAGGCGGGTCCATGAGAACCGCGCCTCGCGCATTGACGCGCAAAAATTCAAATGAGCAGAGCTGCGGTTTGGACCAGGTTGGACTTGCTCGCGCGAGCGGCGCGCCTCAAACTCCGCCAGGTCGATACTTTCATTTGACGATTCTCGGCTGCGGTCAGGGGGCGAAACATGGCAATTTCGAAAGCGCGACCCGAATCGATCTTCGTGGCTATTGCTTTGCTCTTAGCATTGTCGCAGGGGGCGCTAGCGCAAGGCCTGCCGGGCTACCTCAGCTTTCTCGCCAATAAAGTGACGTTGCGGGCGCCTGAATATGTGGAGTGGGACGAAGTGCGGATTCCGTCGCTGGGGGAGCCTGCGCCCGACACTTTCAAGCACGGCAAACATTGGCGTCTTATCGGCGAGATCAAGGCCGGCGGCAGCGATCGAGCGGCTGCCTGGCAAGGCCTGAAATCCGATTTCCTGACGGCCGGTTGGGAAGAGGCCAAGATCATCACCTCGGGGACGTATACAGTCGTTCTCCATTACGCCAAGAACAACTCCGAGGCTTGGGCGGTGGCCGACTTCACGTCCGCGCCCGGCCTCGAAATGACGATTATCGAGGCCGCTCCCATACCGCATACGTTGGTCCTGCCGACGCCAGCCGCGACGCCCGAAAAAATTGCGGCAGGCAAGGACTTTCCGTTTCTGCCGCCGATCCCGATGGCGGGCACCAAACCAGGCAGCGGCGGCCACGACCCGGCGCCTTTCACCGTCACATTGCCCGATCAGGAGAGGCCGGAGATCGTGGCAAGAGGTTCTACGACGCGCACCTATCACCCGCCGTCTACGCTTTCGCCGTTCGAATGGTCGCAGGTCTATCGCGACGCGCTCACGCAAGCGAACTGGACGATCGTCAATGTCGCGCGTTCGGAATCGATTACAGCGCATTATGGGCAGAACGGCCGCAACATTTGGGCCTATCTGCACATGAACGCGGACGGCTACAGTTTCACCGTGGGCGACGAACCCGGCGGCGACGCCCTGAAATCGGAACTCGCCAAGAATTGCCATGTCGCGCTGACCGGCGTGCTGTTCGACTTTAACAAGTCGACATTGAAGCCGGAGTCGGACGCGGTGTTGCAACGCGTGGGCGGCTTGATGGCCAAGGACCCGGCTCTTCACGCGGAAATCCAGGGTCATACGGATAACGTCGGAACGCCCGAATACAACGTGACGCTTTCGCAAGCTCGCGCCGCATCGGTCTCCGCCTGGCTGACATCGCACGGAATCCCGGCGGATCGGTTGACGGCAAAGGGCTACGGTTTGACTATGCCGGTCGCCGACAACAAGACCGACGAAGGACGTGCAAAGAATCGCCGTGTTGAAATCGCCGATCCCAAGTGCCACCCGCAAATTCCATAACGTCTTAGGGCGCTTGAGGTGCGTTTCGGCGCGGGGTCCGAGCGCCGGGCGGCGCGACAAGTTATTGAAGCTATTGAAATGGGCAGGGTCAAGCTACGAGCCGCTTCACACTAGGCCGGCGGGAACGCCCGCTTCGACAATTCAACCGCCCGAAGCCGCCCGTCCCCTCCCGGCCAACACTTGCCGAGGCGACCGCCCGATTAGCGACAGCTTGCTTGAACATCGCCTTGACGCCCAGGATTGAAACCGCCTGCAAAGCCGCGCAATCCGGCGCTTTCAACCTTCATCGCGGACCACACGTTCACGTCCACCCGTCCGCCCGGGCGACCGTCGCCGCCTTTAGGGGCCGATGGGCGCGGTGACTCGTTGAGGAATTTGAGACCGATGGGGCCAACCCCGGGGAGCCGATTCGCAGACGAAGCGACCAGCCGCTAGCCATTCCGCACGGAATTTTCGTCGCTTCGCTCCGCGCGACGAAGATCCCAGCAGCTAAGCGCCGGGCTCTAGCCCTTGGCGCCCCGCATCGCCACCGAGCGGCGGCGCAGCAGCTCCAGCGTCACGAGGAGCACGATCGAGACCGCGATCATGACCGTCGCCACCGCCGTGATGACCGGGCTGAAATTCTCGCGGATGCCCGAAAACATTTCCCGTGGCAGCGTTCGCTGCTCCGGCGCGG
Organism: Roseiarcus sp.; assembly: GCA_050010035.1. GTDB lineage: Bacteria > Pseudomonadota > Alphaproteobacteria > Rhizobiales > Beijerinckiaceae > Roseiarcus. Next base: position 9,309 of record JBEKLU010000090.1, on the reverse strand, counting down.
CGATCATCAGCACGACGACGACCTCGTCGAAACTGGCGGCGAAGGCGAACAGGGCGCCCGTGGCGACGCCGGGACCGATCAGCGGCAGCACCACCTTGAAGAAGCTGCGCGTCGGCCCCGCGCCCAGACTCGCCGCCGCCCGCAACAAGTTCCTGTCGAAGCCCTGCAGCGTCGCCATGACGGTGATGACGACGAAGGGCGCGCCGAGCGCGGTATGGGCGAGGATGAGGCCGAGATAGGAGCCGGTGAGGCCAAGCGGGGCGAAGAAGAAGTAGAAGCCGACGGCGACAATAATCACCGGCACGATCATCGGCGACAGCAGCACCGCCATGACGAGTCCCTTGCCGCGAAAATCGGCCTGGGTCAGGCCGAGCGCGGCGAGCGTGCCGAGCGCTGTCGCCAGCAGCGCCGACGCGCTTCCGACGATGAAGCTGTTCTTCATCGCGCGCATCCATTCGGCGCTGGAGAAGAATTGCTCGTACCACCGCAGCGAAAAGCCGCTGAGTGGATAGGTGAGGAATTCGCGCGAGTTGAACGACAGCGGCACGATCGCCAGGATAGGCGCGACGAGAAAGACGAACACGGCGATCGAGACGATCCACAGCGCCGTGGTCCAGAGCTGCTCTTCGAGCGTTCGGCGCTGAGCGGCGTTCGCCATGACTCATCCCGTCCGAACGCCGCCCGGTCCGACCAGGCGATTATAGAGCGCATAGAGCGCCAGGGTCGACGCCAGCAGCAACGCCCCCAGCGCCGAAGCCATGCCCCAGTTCACGGTATCGGCCGTGTAATAGGCGATGAAATGCGACAGCATCTGATCGGACGCGCCGCCGATGAGTTCGGGCGTGATGTAATAGCCGAGCGCGAGGATGAAGACGAGAAGGCCCCCGGCGGCGACGCCCGGCGTCGTCTGTGGCAGATAGACTCGCAGGAACGCCACCGTCGGCCGCGCTCCGAGCGACAGCGCCGCGCGCATATAGACCGGATTGACGCCCTTCATGACGGAATAGAGCGGCAACACGGCGAAGGGCAGCAGCACGTGCGTCATCGCGATATAGACGCCGGTGCGGTTGTAGATGAGCCGCAGCGGTCGCTCGATAAGCCCGAGGCCGATCAGCGCATCGTTGACGAGGCCGTGCTCCTGCAACACGACGATCCATGCCGCCGTGCGCACCAGCAGCGACGTCCAGAACGGCAACAGCACCAGGATCATCAATAGATTGGCGCGCGCCGGCGGCTGCGTCGCCAGGAGGTAGGCGACGGGAAAGCCGAGCAGCAGGCAAAGCGCGGTCACCACCGCGCTCACCAGAAACGTGCGGGCGAGCACGTCGAGATAAATTCGCCGGTTCGCGTCCGTCAAAGCGACGGAGCCGTCGGCGTGCTTCTGCCGGTCCATCGCCGCCAGCATGAAGTAGCTGGTGAACGGCCCCGCCGCTTGATCGATCGCGTTCCACGTCTCGACGTCGCCCCAACGCGGATCGGCGCCGAGGAACGCGTCCGTCCATTTGTCCGCCGTCTCCGGCAGCTTGCGCTGGGTATTGAAGACCAGCGTCCGGCCGCCGTCGACGGCGTAGTTGAGCCGCCGCGCCGGGACCGCGAGCGTTCCAGCGGCTTTTGCGGACCTCATGTCCGCGGCGAGCGCGGCGAAAGCCGCCTCGTCGGGGACATGCGCGTGGTCGGTCCAGCCTGCAAGCGCCGCCGCGGTCTTCGGCCAGACGTCGCGCAACTCGACATCGTGCGTCGAGCGCAGAAGCATGTCGCCGATCGGCGCGACGAAGACGATGATCAGAAAGAAGAACAGGGGCGCCACCAGGCCGAAGGCGCGCCAGCGGCGCAACCTTTCGGCGCGGGCGAGTTGAGCCCTCAGACTGACGGTGCCCCCGCTCATGCTACTTCTGCGCCGCCCACTGATTGAACCGCTCCGTCAAGCGGTCGGAGTTCTCGAGCCAGAATGCGGTGTTCAACAGCACGGCGTTGGCGATGTTTTCCGGCGCGGTGCCGAGCACTTTCAGGCGATCCGGATTGATCAGGGCGTTCGCTTTCACGTTGGGAACGCCATAGGCGATCGCGTCGGGCAGCTTGGCCTCGATCTCTGGACGGCCGACGAATGCGAGAAACTTGTAGGCCGCGTCGAGATTGGGGCTTCCTTTGAGGATGACCCAAGAGTCCATCGTATAGAGCGCCCCGTTCCAGACCATGCCGAAATTGCGATGGTCGTTGCGGTTGGCGGCGTCGACGCGTCCGTTATAGACCGAGGTTAGCGCGACTTCGCCCGAGGCCAGCAGTTGGGGCGGCTGAGCGCCCGATTTCCAGAAGATGAGGTCGCTCTTGATCGTGTCGAGCTTCTTGAAGGCGCGATCGACCCCCTCGGGCGTAGCCAGAACCTTGTAGACGTCCTTGGGAGCGACGCCATCGCCCATCAACGCGATTTCGAGCGTCGTCTTCGGACCGTTCCGCAGCGCGCGCTTGCCCGGGAATTTCTTCAGATCGAAGAAATCGGCCCAACCGGTCGGGCCGTCCTTTAGCTTGTCCTTGTCATAGCCGAGCACGAAATCATAGAAAATCGCGCCGACGCCGCATTCGTGCACTGCGTCGGGGATATAGGCGTCCTTGCCGCCGATTTTCGTCCAGTCGAGTTTCTCGTAAAGCCCCTCCTCGCAACCGACGGCGAGCTCGTCGCTTTCCACCTGCACGACGTCCCAGTCGGCCTTGCCCGACTGCACTTTGGCGCGCAGCGTGCCCACGCCGCCGTCCCACGGCTCGTCCACTAAGGGAATCTTGGTTTCCGCCGTGAAAGGCGCGAAATAGACCTTCTTCTGCGCGTCCTGATAGGCGCCGCCCCATGAGACGACGGTCAGGTCGCGCGCCATCGCGCCGCCGGTCGCGACCGCGAGTGCGGCCGCCGCGAGCAGCAAAGTCTTGAGTCTCATTTGTTCTCTCCCTTTCTTCATCAAGTTTCAGCGTACCGGATCGAGTGCGAGGCAGTCCTGCGCGTGAAAGACGAGTTCAAGCGTCTCGCCCGCGATTGGGGCCGCGCGACCGCTGCGGAAGCGCATCTTGACCATGAAGGCGTCGTTGCCGGCAACCGCGACGCGCACGCGCAGATGGTCGCCGTGATAGATAGTCTCGAGAACGTCGCCCTTGAGACGATTTGCGTCGCCCTCGCCCTGTCCTTCAATATGCACCTTTTCGGGGCGGAACGACAGTGTGGTCTTGGCGCCGACGCCGGCGACATTGACGGCGCGCGCTTGCAGCGCCTCGCCGCTGCCGAGCCGCACGCGGCAGAGACCTCCCTCTTCCAGCGTCTCGACGACGCCATGCAGTTTGTTGTTTTCGCCGACGAAGCTGGCCACGAAGCTGTTGCGCGGCAAGTCGTAGAGGCCGCTCGGCGTATCGATCTGCTGAACGATTCCCTCGTTGAACACGGCGATGCGGTCGGACATCGTCAGCGCTTCGCTCTGATCGTGCGTGACGTAAACCACGGTGACGCCGAGCCGCTGATGGATGTGCTTGATCTCGAGCTGCATGTGCTCGCGCAACTGCTTGTCGAGAGCGCCGAGCGGTTCGTCCATCAGCACGAGCGCCGGCTCGAAGACCAGCGCGCGCGCCAAGGCGACGCGCTGCTGCTGCCCTCCGGACAGTTGCGAGGGACGACGCCCGCCGTAGCCTACGAGCTTGACCATGTCCAGCGCCTTCGCCGCGCGCTCCCACTGCTCCGTCTTGCCGAGGCGGCGCACGGAAAGCGGAAAAGCCACGTTCTCCAGCACCGTCATGTGCGGGAAAAGCGCATAATTTTGGAACACCATGCCGATGTTGCGCTTGTAGGCGGGCGAGGAGCCGAGTTCGCGGCCGCCGAGCAGGATTTGGCCTTCCGTCGCCGACTCGAAGCCTGCAAGCATCATCAACGACGTTGTCTTGCCGGAACCGGAAGGCCCGAGCAAGGTCAAGAACTCCCCTCGGCGAATGTCGAGGTTGAGGTCCTTCACGACCAGCGTCTCGCCGTCGTACGTCTTCGACACGTGGCGAAAACTCACCAACGCGGCCTCACCGCCGATTGCAGCCATCCCCTGCCCTTCTTGCTCCAACCCTGTTCCTCCGTTTTATCGGTGCGCCATTCGGCGTTTCGACCCCGCGCGGCCCCGCCCCGGCGCCTCTTGGGCCATCCCTCGACGCGCTTTGCATTTGCAAAGGACGCCCAAGGATGAGGTCTCGGCGAACCTCTGCTACTTCCCCAACCCGCCCATCAGCATGTATTTCATCTCGAGATATTCCTCGACGCCGTGGTGCGAGCCCTCGCGTCCCAGGCCGCTCTCCTTGACGCCGCCGAACGGTGCCTCGGCCGTCGAGATGATGCCCTCGTTGATGCCGACCATGCCGTATTCGAGCCCTTCCGCGACGCGCCAGACGCGGCCGATGTCGCGGGCGTAGAAGTAGCAGGCGAGGCCGAATTCGGTGGCGTTGGCCATTTCGATCGCCTCCTCCTCCGTCTTGAAACGGAAAATCGGCGCGACCGGCCCGAACGTCTCCTCGCGCGCCACCGCCATCTCGGGCGTCACGTCACAGATGACCGTCGGCTCGAAAAAATTGCCACCGAGCGGCTTGCCGCCGAGAATGACGCGCGCGCCTTTCTTGACCGCGTCGTCAATGTGCTCCTTGACCTTGGTGACCGCCGCCTGATTGATGAGCGGCCCGGTGGTGACGCCGTCGTCGACGCCGTTGCCGACCTTCAGCTTGCGCACTGCCGCCGTCAGCTTCTCGGCGAAAGTGTCGTAGACGCCGTCCTGCACCAGCAGGCGGTTGGCGCAGACGCAGGTCTGGCCGGCGTTACGGTACTTGGAGGCCATCGCGCCCTGCACGGCGGCGTCGAGATCAGCGTCGTCGAACACGATGAAGGGTGCGTTACCACCGAGTTCGAGGCCGAGCTTCTTGATCGTCGGCGCGCACTGCGCCATCAGCACGCGCCCGACTTCGGTCGATCCCGTGAACGTGAGGCCGCGCACGATCGGGTTGGACGTCATCTCCGCGCCGATCTCGCGCGACGACCCAGTCACAACCGAGAACACGCCCGCCGGAATGCCGGCGCGCTCGCAAAGGTCGGCGAGCGCGAGCGCAGACAGCGGCGTCTCGGTGGCGGGCTTGCAGACGAAGGCGCAGCCGGCGGCGAGGGCGGGACCGGCTTTTCGCGTGATCATTGCATTGGGGAAGTTCCACGGCGTAATCGCGGCGACGACGCCGAGCGGCTGTTTGATCACGACCATGCGCGAGGTCGTCCAAGGCGAAGGGATCGTCTCGCCATAGGTGCGCTTGCCCTCCTCGGCGAAAAACTCGATGAACGAGGCGCCATAGGCAATCTCGCCGCGCGATTCCGCCAGAGGCTTGCCCTGCTCGGCCGTCATGATGCGCGCGAGATCTTCCTGGTTCTCCATGATCAGGTTGAACCACTTGCGCAATATGCCGGCGCGCTCCTTGGCCGTCTTCTTCGCCCAGAGTTTCTGGGCGTCGCGCGCAGCCTCGATCGCACGGCGGGTCTCGGCCGCGCCTAGCCTCGGCACCTCGCCGATCACGCTCTCGTCGACGGGATTAGTGACGGGGATCGCCGCCGCGGAGCCGATCCACTCGCCGGCAACATAGCACTTGTTCTTCAGCAGCGACTTGTCTTTCAGCGTCGCGGCGAGTCTGCCGCTCCCGTGACCGTCCATGGCTTTCGACCCCGTTCGTTCTGGTTTTGCCTCCGTCGCGCCTCAAGCCTTCAGAGCCGCCTCGAGCAGATCGAGGCCCTCGTCGACCAGCGCGTCCGAGGCCGTCAGCGGCGTCAGAATGCGGATCGTGTTGGCGTCGGCGCCGCAGGATAACAGGATCAGCCCGAGCGCGCAGGCCTTGGCGACGACGCGCTTCGTGGCGTCGGCGTCGGGCTCGTCGTCGCCGCGCTCCTTGACGATGTCGAAGGCGACCATCGCGCCGGGGCCGCGGATGGCGGCCATCGGCAAGCTCGAATTGGACGCCTTGATGGTCTCGAGGCGCGCTTTGACCCGCGCGCCGATGGCGTTGGCGCGCTCGAGCAGGTCCTCCTCCGCGAACACGTCGAGGACGGCGAGCGCGGCGGCGCAGGCGAGCGGATTGCCGGCGTAAGTGCCGCCGAGACCGCCGGGATCGCAGGCGTCCATGATCGCTGCGCGTCCGACGACCCCAGAGAGCGGGAAGCCGCCGGCGAGGCTCTTGGCTACGCAGACGATGTCCGGCTCTATCCGATAATGCTCCATCGCAAACATCTTGCCGGTGCGGCCGAAGCCGGTCTGCACCTCGTCGGCGATGAGCACGATGCCGTGGTGATCGCAGACCTTGCGCAAGGCCTCCATCAGCTCGCGTGGCGCCATGTGGAACCCGCCCTCGCCTTGCACCGGCTCGATGATCACAGCCGCGACGCGGGCCGGATCGATGTCGACCTTGAACAGAGAATTGAGGTATTTGAGCGAGTCCTCGACGCTCACGTGAAGCTGTGGTGCCGGGAACGGCACGTGCCAAATTTCCGGATAGGCCGGCCCAAAACCCTTCTTGTAGGGGGCGACCTTGCCGGTCAAGTTCATCGCGAGCATCGTACGGCCGTGGAAGGCGCCGGCAAAAGCGATGATCCCGGACCGCCCCGTGGCGGCGCGGGCGATCTTGATCGCGTTCTCGGTCGCCTCGGCACCCGTGGTGAACAGCGCCGTCTTGGTCGGGCCGGAGATCGGCACAAGCGCGTTGAGGCGCTCCGCGAGCCGCACATAGGTGTCGTACAGCGTCACCTGGAAGCAGGTGTGGGTGAACCTGTCCATCTGCTCGCGCACCGCAGCCATGACTTTGGGATGGCCGTGGCCCGTGTTGAGCACGGCGATGCCGCCGGCGAAATCGACGTAGCGCTTGCCCTCGACGTCCCAGATTTCGGCGTTGCGCGCGCGCGCGGTGAACACGCCGGTCGAATGGCCTATGCCACGCACGACCGCGGCGTTGCGGCGGGCGAGCCAATCCGCGTTGCCGTGCGCTTTCGGCTTGGACGAAACTTTCTTTGCGCCCGCCATCGGAGTCTCCTCGGGTCGATGGCCGCAAAATATGCGCGAGACGCGTGCGAACACAATCATTTAGTTTGCATCGGTCGGATGCCTTTTTGGCAACCGAGGCTTTTTCGCCGGCGCGGCGGCCGGCAGCGTCGTCGCTTCCGTTAGCCAGTCGATGAGCACGCGCGTTTCGGCCGCGTCGCGCGCGTCGGCCCGCACCGCCAGAACGTAGGTGCCGAGTCGCACGTCGGTGCGGCCGATCTCGACGAGCCGGCCTTCGGCGAGATCGCGCTCGACCAGCAGTACGTTAGCGAGCGCGACGCCCTGCCCGAGCTGCGCCGCGCCGATGGCCAGATGCGCGTGCCACAGCCGTACGCCCTCGAGCCGTTGCTGAACGCGCGCGTCGATCGGCAGCCCGGCCCTTTCGAGCCACGCGCGCCATTCGTCACCGGACAATTCGTGAATCCACGGCAGGTCGAACAGCAGCTCGATGTCTTCGGGCGGACGCGCCTGCCGGCTGACGAGCGTCGCGCTGGCGACCGGCATCACCCGTGGCGTGGCGAGCTCGATCTCGACGAGGCCAGGCCGCGGCGGCTCGTCGCCGAGCCGATAATAGATCTCCGCATCCGCCTCGCCGCGCCTGATGTCCGGGCGCGCGAGCGTCGGATGCATATGGATTGAGAAGCCCGGCAGCCGCGCCTCGAGTTCCGGCAGCCGTGGCAGGAGTCGCATGACGGAGAGGCCCGGCCAGCACCAGAGCCGCAGCGGCGTGCGCGCCGGCTTGGTCAAATCTTCCGTCGCCGCGGCGATCAGGTCGAAAGCCTTCGCGACCTGCGCATGGAAGCGGGCGCCCGCTTCGGTCAGCGTGATCGAGCGGCCCCTGGGTTCGATCAACCTCGCGCCAAGCCGCTTCTCGAGATTGTCGAGATGGCGCGAGACGACGGTCGGGCTCACGCCCAGCGCCTCAGCCGCCGCCCGCATGCTGCCGCACGCTCCCACCGCCTCGAAGGCTCTGAGCGCGACGAGCGGCGGCAGCGGGCGGTTGCGGGGTCGATCGGCGGACATCTCGACGTTCGCGGGGAGTCGCGCGGCAATGTCGCGGAAAAACCGAAGCCTGACAAGTTGCCGAGCGGCAACCGCCGGCGTAGGAACCAGCGAAGGTGTAGTTCTTGCGCGCAATTGCGATCGACCGCTCATTGTGTCCTTGTCGGACGGGAAGTCGAGGTCCCCAGTCGACGTCCACTACCGTTGGTATCCGCTTCACGGCCGCCGTGTTCGCGAGCATTACAGCTAGCTGCGTGCGGGCAGTCGGATCGGCTATTTTTGAAGCCGCGCCGGGCATAATCGACGTGTTGGCGGCCTGGATGCTGGATCGGCCGCCTGCGCTGGCATAAAGATAGGCGCGCCGCACGTCGATGTCGCTGGGCTGAGCGATTTGCGCGATCTCCTCATCGATCGTGGTTTCCGGCGAAGCTCCCGGGGTGATTCCAGAATCGCCCGGGAGAAGCAAAATGCGCAATTCGCCGAAGCCGATTTCGACAACGCCGGCACCGTCCCTGGCGCCGCGCCAGCTCAGAATCGTGTTCGATTGTGGATCGGCGAGGGGCCCAGACGCATATCGTCGCGCTAACCTTCTGACGAAATTGGATTGAACGGAGTCAACCTACGGCTGCCCCACAAGTTGGACCGCCAAACCGCCGCGCACTGGCGCATAATTCTCCAATGTGCAACCTTTACGCGATTACCAAGCAGCAATCGGCGATCCGGCCGATGTTCTGCGTCGCCAATGCCGCCTTAGGGTCGATTGTGTTGAAAAACCCGAATTTCGGCCTCGATCACAATTTAAAAGTCCGCAGCGGGGCTTGGCGAAAATTCCGCCAGGGGGGTTCCGCGCGCCGGCCGATTCTGCGGCGTGTGGGCCTTGTAGACGCCTTGCCGTGACGTTCACCGGCGCGGGTGAAGTTCGGCGTGCGAGAGCGAGATTTTCGGGACCGCCCGATTTCGGAGTTTTTCAACACAACCGGTTGCTTCCGGTCAACGGCCGCAATCATGAACGAATGGCTGGTTTAGCCATCGACGCGCTCCAAACCGGTCATTCCGCTATCATGAACGAATGGCTGGTTTAGCCATCGACGCGCTCCAAACCGGTCATTCCGCTGCCGTGAAGAGTTTCGGATGCCGTTTGGCGTCCGAAAGTCCCCGAGGAATGAACCCGCGGTGTGCAGCCCACTGCCTATGGGGATTTGATGTTTTGGCTGTGCCGTTTTGGGCGGCCGTGATG
>JBEKLU010000089.1:0-22484 GCA_050010035.1 Roseiarcus sp. | reverse complement strand
GTCTGGCCCAAGGCGTTCGAGCGCCTGCGCGCGATCGTCATCGGCGCGCGCTTCGTCGCCGCGACCGGCAAGTTGCAGAACGAGGCCGGCGTCATCCACCTCATCGTCGAGCGCATGGAGGACCTGACGCCGATGCTCGGGCTGCTGTCGCGCGAGGGCCCCGATCGCTACGTCCCCGCCGACGAGGAGCCCCGCGCGCCGGCCATGCCGCAAAAGCGCCAGGGCGATCGCTTCGCGCAAGTCCAGCTCTTCGCCGACTCGCGCCTCGCCCCGCCGCAAGCCGAGACCCGAGAGCTCGAGCGCGCGCTGCCGGCGGGGAGGAATTTTTATTGAGGGGGGTGCGCGCCGGGACCGCGATTGACACCTTCCCCCGCGAGGGGGGAAGGGACACGCATCGGCGCACGTTCCCTGTCGTCCGCATCGAGGCTCGCGAGCAAGGCCTCGGCCGATTCCTCAATTTTGCAACCTCTGCGCGCTTGCACTATCCTCTCGCCATGAACGCAGCGGACGCCCTTTCCCGCCTGACCGCCATTGCGCCGGCCATCAAGGCGATGGGCGCGACGTCGCTCTATCTCTTCGGCTCGACCGCGCGCGGCGAGGCGGGGCCGCAAAGCGACCTCGATCTCTTCATCGACTACGATCCGAACAGCCGCTTCAATGCTCTCCACCTCGTCGGCATCAAGCAGTTCCTCGAAGACGAATTGCACACGCCGATCGACATCACGACGCGCGACGGATTGCATCCGATGCTGCGCTCCAAAATCGAACGCACGTCGGTCCGCGTGTTCTGATGGAACGGGATCTCGCGCCGATCCTGCACGACATTCTCCAGGCGATCGAACGCATCGAGACCGTGACGTCGGGGAAAACACTGGCGGAGTTCTCCGCGGACTGGCGCTTGAGCTATATCGTTCAGCGCGCGATCGAGATCATTTCCGAGGCCGCTCGGCGCATCCCCGCATCCCATCGGGCCTCGCGGCCAGAAATCCCGTGGCGGCAAGTCATGGGAATCGGCAACGTTCTGCGACACGAATATCAGGGCCTGTCCGACGCGATCATCTGGCGCGTCGTCGTCGACGAACTGCCGAGACTAAAGTTGGCCATCGAGAGCATCGCACGGGCGGACGGCGCCTAAATCACCCGATCTGGCCGACGATGCGCGCGTGGTCGCGCACGGTCACGTAGCGCTTGGGCCGGTCCTCTTCGATCGGCGCGGCGGGGGCGAGCGCCGGCAGAAAATAGTTGTCGCTGGCGTCGTCGTTGACGAGCGAGACTTCGCCGGCCAGCACCGCTCCTCCCTCCGCCCAAAAGGAATGCGCGACGAACGGCTCGAGCGTCAGGCTCTCGCCCGGCTCGAGCGCGACGCGGTCGCCGGGACCGAGGTCGAGCGTCTTGACGTCCTTGAGGACGCGGAAGCGCTCCTTCAGCGGCGCGCCGGCGCGGTCGACCTTGAACAATTCGACGACGAAGCGCGCGCCGCCGCGATTGAGGACGTCCTCGGTCTTGACGATGTGGTAGTGATGCGGCGTGCGCTGGCCGTCCTCGGCCGTCAGCGCCTTTTCGGCGTAGAGGCGGCCGCGTCCGTTCGCCAATTGCCGCCAGTCGCCCATGCGCAAAGTGAAGACGCTCAGGCCGTCGCTGGCGAAGGCGCCGGGCCTGAACTCGACGATGTTCCAGCCGAGGCCCGCGTGCGCGATGCGCCGCGCGGCGCTGGGGTCGGCGCGGTAATCGTCCGCGCTCCACAGCGCGAAGGGCGGCAGCCTGACGCCGTGACGCGCGCACAGCGCCAGCATCGCCTCGATCCGGGAATCGACAAACGAACGCTTCATCGCCTCGCCCCGATTACGTCTTCGCCTTGGCCGCCTTGCAGCGTTCGACGCCCTCGACGACGATCCGCCGCGCTTCCTCGGCGTCGCCCCAGCGCACGATCTTGACCCATTTCCCCGGCTCGAGATCCTTGTAATGGGCGAAGAAGTGCTCGATCTGCTCGAGCGTGATCCGCGGCAGATCGGTGTAGTTTGCGACGCCGGCGTAACGCTGAGTGAGCTTGGCGGCGGGCACGGCGAGGAGTTTCTCGTCGCCGCCCGCTTCGTCCTCCATGAGCAGCACGCCGACGATTCGGCAGCTCATGACGGCGCCGGGAATGATCGCGCGGGTGTTGGCGACGATGACGTCGCAAGGGTCGCCGTCCTGCGACAGCGTGTGGGGAATGAAGCCGTAATTGCCGGGATAGCGCATCGAGGTGTAGAGGAAGCGGTCGACCGTCAGCGCGCCGCTCGCCTTGTCCATCTCGTACTTGATCGGCTCGCCGCCGATCGGCACCTCGATCACGACGTTGACTTCACGCGGCGCGTCGGCGCCGATCGTGACCGCATCCAAATTCGCCGGCTTGCTCCGAGATCGAGAGTTGGCGCGCCGATCCCGGCGCGGCCCCTCTTAGCCGCGAACGGTCGCTCAATCAAAGCCGAAAGCGACGCGCTCGCGCGTTTCGGCATCGAACAGCTCGGGCGCGCGGCGCACGATGCGCCCGCCGAGCCGGCGATAGAAGCCGAGCGCGCGTTCGTTGCCGGCGAGCGCCCAGACGACGAAGGTCGAATGGCCGTGCGCCGCCAGATCGCGCCGCGCCGCCTCGAACATCCGACGGCCGAGGCCGCCGCCCTGATATTCGGGCGCGAGATAGAGTTCGAAAATCTCGCCGCTGTAGTTCAGCGAGGGCATGCGATTGCGCCCGTAGCTGGAATAGCCCGCCACCTTGTCGGCGAAGTCGAGCACGATCAGCCGCGTGCCGCCGGTGATCGCGTCGCGCCACCACGCCGGGCCGCGGCGCTGGATCATCCGCTCGAGCTCGCCGCCGGGGATCACGCCGCGATAGGCGTCGCGCCAAGCCGCGTCGTGCACGCGCGCGATCCCCGTCTCGTCGCCGAGGCGCGCGGTGCGAATGGATATGACCGTCTCGACCATGGCCAGAGGTTACGTCCGCCCGCGCCCGCGCCGCAAGACCTTGACAGCCCGCCGTCGCAACATTTTTGCGTTGCCCGGCCAAAACGGCGCAAACGCGCCGGGCGCCATTTTGATGTCGGAATTTGGCGACAGAGGTGCTAGTTTGGATTGACTCGGTGTCGGGAGAAAGATTGATGTCCTTGCCGCGGTTGGCTCTGCGCGCGGCGCGCAGCCTCGGCGTCGGCGCGGTCGTTTTGTCGCTCGCTTGCGTCGGCGCGCGCGCCGACATGCTGCGCGCGACCTACAACGTCTCCTTGGTCGGCGTGCCGATCGGCGTCGCCAACGTGAACGCGACGCTCACGCCGAAGAGCTATGCGATCGCCGCCAGCGCCAAGATTTCCGGCCTCGCCGCCATGATCTCGCGGGCGCGCGGCGCCTCGACGGGGCAGGGGTCGATCGTCGACAACCATGTCGTGCCCGCGACGTTCGCGACGACCGCCTCGAACGCCTCGATGACGCGCACGATCCGCATGTCGCTCGCCGCCAACGCGGTGACCGGCGTCGACATCTCGCCGCCGTACGAGGACAAGCCCGACCGCGTTCCCCTCACCGAAAAGGACAAGCGGGGCATCGTCGATCCCATCGGTGCCTTCGTCATTCCCGCCCCGGTCAACGGCCCGCTGATCGGGCCGGCTTCGTGCGACCGCACGATCGCCGTGTTCGACGGCTATACGCGCTTCGACGTCGATCTGACCTATGTCGGGCAGCGCGAGGTTTCGGCCAAGGGCTACAAGGGCCCGGTGGCGGTCTGCGCCGTGCGCTACGTGCCGATCGCCGGCCATCGGCGCGATCGTCCGGCGACGAAATTCATGGCCGACAACAAGGACCTCGAGGTTTGGCTGGCGCCGATCGACGGCGCGCGCGTGCTGATGCCGTTCCGCGTCTCGGTGCGCACGATGATCGGCACGACCGTGATCGAGGCGTCCGAATTTGCCGTCGCGGCGAAATAGGCCGGGCGCGGACCCGTCAGTTCAATTCGTCGGGCGCGGTCGGCATCGGCAGGACGCCGACTCCCTCCTCGATCAACGCTTCGACTTCCGCGCGGCTCGCCTGGCCGCGGATGGCGCGCTCCGGCGCTTCGCCGGTGTGGATCGCGCGCGCGATGTCGGGAAACTTGGCGCCGACGTCGTCGGTGTGGGCTTCGATCTCGCGCCGCAAGCTGCGCACCGCCTCGCGCAGCGCGCGCTGGCGCTCGTCGATCAGCGCGACGGGAACCGGCGCCGCCGCGCTTGGCGCGCGTTCCGGCCGGCCGGCGCCGACGACGGCCGGCGCCATGATCGCCTTGGCGACGCGCGTCGAGCCGCATTCGGGGCAAGCGATCAGGCCGCGACGAGCCTGTTTCTCGTAGGCCGCGCCGTCGGGAAACCAACTCTCGAAGCCGTGGCCTTCATCGCAAGCGAGCGCGAATTTGATCATCGGTTATCCCGCGAGCATCGCGTCGAGCCGGCCGGCGCCCTCGAGATCGTAAAGGTCGTCGCAGCCCCCGACATGGGCGCCGCCGATGAAGATCTGCGGCACGGTCGATCGCCCGCCCGCCTTCTGCGCCATCGCGGCCTGGCGGGCGCGGTCGCCGTCGACGCTGATTTCCTCGAACGGCGCGCCCTTGCGGCGCAGCAGGTCCTTGGCGGCGTGGCAATAGGGGCAAGTCGATTTGGTGTAGACGACGATCGGCGGCAAGGCGAAATCACTCCTCTGAGGGCTCTCGGCCCTCGTTCGATTTTATATGGGACGTCACGCGCCCGTCACAACCCGCGCGAACACGAGAAGATCGACCTCGCCGGCGCCGGCGCGCAGCAGCGCCCGCGCCGCGGCGTTGGCGGTGGCGCCGGAGGTCAGCACGTCGTCGACGAGGACGATTCGTCGCTCCTTGATCGGCGCCCCGGGCCAGGCGCGAAACGCGCCCTGGACGTTCTCGGCGCGCTGCCGCCGGCTGAGGCCGACTTGGCTGCGCGTCGCCTTGACGCGCTGGAGCCACTGCGGCTCGAACGGTTTGCCGGCGCGAAGCGCGATCGCGCGCGCCAGCGCCGCCGCCTGATTGTAGCGGCGCGTCCACAGCCTTAAGGCATGCAGCGGCACCGGAACGACGGCGTCCGCGTCGGCGAGAACGTCGGCGCCGGCCCGCGCCATCCAGGCCCTGAGCGGCGCGGCGAGTTCGCCGCGGTCGGAATACTTGAGCCGATGCACCAGGCGGCGCGCCGGCCCGTCCTCGAAGCGCGCCACCGCGCGCGCGCGCCGGAAGACCGGGGGATCGGCGATCGCCTGCGGAGACAGGAGACCCGCCCCGAGATCCTGCTCGAAAGGCGTGCCGAGCCGCTCGCAGAACGGCCGCTCGATGAAGCGCATCGCCCGCCAGCAGGCGGGGCAAAGCGCGTCGGCCTCGCCGGTCGCCGCGCGGCAGGACAGGCACGTCGGGGGATAGAGCGTATCGAGCGCGGCGCGGCCGAGGCCGGAGAGGATGCCGCGCAGCCGCGCGCCGAGCGCAGGAGGCGCACCGAACTCGGCGTCGCTGGCGAAAGGCGCGGTCACGACAGAGAATTAAGCAGGAATTTCGACAGGGGGGAACGGAATTTGTGCGAAAAATTCGGCGCGCCGGGAACTCGCGGCGCAACCGGGCCCGGGGCGACCTCATCCCGGGCGCCGAAAACGCCAACCTCCGTCATGGCTGTCGGCCGTTCGCGTCATCCCTTGACGCAGATCAGCGGCCGCAGGCGCGCCACCCTGCGCGCGAGCCCGGCGCGCTCGGCCGCGGCGACGACGGCGTCGACGTCCTTGTAGGCGCCGGGCGCTTCCTCCGCCACGCCGCGCGTCGAAGGCGAGCGGATCAGAATTCCCCGCGACGCGAGATCGTCGACGATCTGCCGCCCGCTCCATCGCCTGAGCGCCGCGTGGCGCGACATCGCCCGGCCGGCGCCGTGGCAAGCCGACGAGAACGCCCTGGCTTCGCTCGTCGCGTCGCCGACGAGCACATACGAGCCCGTCCCCATGCTGCCGCCGACCAGCACCGGCTGGCCGACGGGGAGCAGCGCCGCCGGCAGGCTCTCGTGGCCGGGCCCGAAGGCTCGGGTCGCCCCCTTGCGATGGATGTAAAGGTCGCGTCGCTTGCCGTCGACACGGTGAGACTCGACCTTGCAGGTGTTGTGCGAGACGTCGAACAGAAGACGCAGGTCGCAGTTGGGGAAGAAGTGGGTGAAAACGCGCCGAGCGTAGTGGCCGAGCACCTCGCGATTGGCCAGCGCGCAATTGATCCCCGCCCGCATCGCGCCGAGATAGCGTTGGCCGACCTCGGAATGGATCGGGGCGCAGGCGAGCTCGCGGTCGGGGAGCTCGATGCCCGCCTCTTTCGCCGCCGCCAGCATTTCCTTGAGGAACTCCGTTCCGATCTGATGGCCGAGGCCGCGCGAGCCGCAATGGATGGTGACGAGGACATCGTCCTGCGCGAGCCCGAAGGCGCCGGCGACGGCCGCGTCGAATATCTCGGCCACCGCCTGGACCTCGAGATAGTGATTGCCGGAGCCCAGCGTGCCCGTCTCGCGGCGCTGGCGTTGCTTGGCGTGATCGGAAACAAAATCGGGCCGGGCGCCGGCCATCCGCCCCCCTTCCTCGATCCGCTCGAGGTCGCTCGCGGCGCCCCATCCGCGCTCGACCGCCCATTGCGCCCCGCCGGCGAGCATGGCGTCCATTTCGCTCGCGTCGAGCGAAATCGCTCCTTCGCTGCCGAGGCCGGCCGGGATCTGACGAAACAGCGACTCGGCGAGCGACTCCTGCACGAGGACGACGTCGCAGACCGTCAGGCCGGTCAGCATGGTGCGCACGCCGCACGAGATGTCGAAACCGACGCCGCCCCCGGACACGACCCCGCCGCGATCGGCGTCGAACGCCGCGACGCCGCCGATCGGGAAGCCGTACCCCCAATGCGCGTCCGGCATGACATACGAGGCCCCAACGATCCCCGGCAGGGTCGCGACGTTGACGGCCTGCTCGAAAACCTTGTCGTCCATGCCGGCGATCAGGGCGTCGTCGGCGTAGATGATCGCCGGGACCCGCATCGCCCCGGTCGGTTCGACGCGCCACGTCGTGGGATCGACGCGAGTGAAGCGGCCTGGATCCATCGCCGGTCTCCCTCACACGTCGACGATGCACGCGGCGGACCACGCGCCGTCGGCGTCCCTTGCGACCTTCAGCGCGGTGTAGGTCGCGCCCTTCGGCTCGCACGCCGGGGCGTGCCGCGCCACGTCGATCGGCTCGCCCCACAGCGTTCCTTCGAGGCGGGCGCCTTCGATCCGCACCGCAAATCGGCCAAACAGCATGTTCCGCGCCGCCATCTCGTAAATGATGGCGTTGAGCCATTCGACGAAGAGGAGTTCGAGGTCGGGCGCCTCGCACGTGACGCGAACGGCGTCTCTCGGCTCCACCGAGGCGTCGGTGACCACGGCGGTCAGCGCGTGGGCCGCCGCCTCGAAGGCCTCAGCGGGCGTCGCGCCCCGCCCGCGCAGCCCGACATCCGCGTCATGGGGAAAATGTTCCCACGCGCCGCTTCGCTCAACCGGCGGCGCGGAAAATTCCGCAACCATGCGAGCCTCGCACCCGCCTCGTAAGTCTGCCCTTGACCGACCGCGCCTCGGCCGGCGCCCTCGACCCTGATCGCGGATCGGAACCTTGCTCTTCTCTCAACGAGCAAAGGGCCCGAACCAAACAGCGGGTCAGTTGAAAACCAATAGGCCGACAAGCGCCCCGACCCGTTGACTCGGGTCAAGCCGCCGCCGCCGATTTCGGCGACCGCTCGGCAAAGCGCTTTCCGATCGCGGCGGCCCGCGGCGGTCGCCTTTGCGCTGAGCGACGAGGCGATCACGCGCCGACACGGGAGGGATCGGCGCCGAGCGATTCCCCCCAGTCGCGCAACGCCTCGATCACCGGCCGCGCCTCTTGCCCGCGCGCCGTCAGGCAATATTCGACCCGCGGCGGAATCTCCGGAAATATCGTGCGCCGCACGACGCCTCGCGCCTCGAGAAAGCGCAGTCTTTCGGTCAGGGTCTTGGGGCTGATCCCGCGCAGGGTCGCGCGCAATTCGCCGAACCGCCGCTTGCCCTGGAACAATTCGCGCAGGATCAGCAGCGTCCACTTGCCGTCCAGCACGTCGACCGCTCTCTCGATTGGACAGCCCCGTTCGCCCACGAAGTCACTCCATACTTCCATTAGTTCACAATGTGAAACTACATAACATAAATATCACTACTTTCCAAAATATCTTGAGAGCCTTATTGGGAAGCTCCGACAACGCGAGCCAGCGGAGCTCCCCATGCGCGCCACACGGATATTGTCGCCGCCGACGCGGCCGATCCTCGTTCTCTTCGCCGTCGTTCGAATCGCGCTCGGCGCGATCTTCGTCGCCGCGCCGGGCTCGTTTCCCGCTCTCCTCGGCTTGCTCGCCGCGCGCGGGAGGGTCCGATGAGCGCGACCGCCGCCCGGCTGTTCGCCTGGCTGCAGGACGCCGCGTTCTATCGCGAAATGCACCTCGACGCCGCAAACCTGCTTCCCGCCGGCGAAGGGCGGAGTTGGCTCGACGTCGGATGCGGGCCTGGCGTTCTGACGCGCATCGCCGCGGAGCGTGGTTATGCGGCGCGCGGGATCGACCGGGACCCCGAGATGATCGAGGCGGCGGTCCGGCTCGCCGCCGAACGCGTCAGCCCGACGAAATTCGCAGTCGCCGATATCGAGGCCGCGATCGAAGGCGAGGCGCGCTACGACGTCGTTTCCGCCTCTTCGCTGCTCGTGGTCGTCCCCGACCCGGCGGCGGCGCTGCGCCGGCTCGTCTCGCTGGCGAAGCCGGACGGGCTGGTCTTGGTCATCGAGGCCAGCCGAGAGCTGACGCGCGCGCGCGCTTTCGCGGCGGCGCTTTCGCGAGGGTTCGCGCATCGCGCCTACATGTTGCAGGTCTGGGCGACGTTTCGAGCCGGGCGGACGCTGCCCCGCTCGACTTTCGACCAACCGGGACTTGCCGCGAGCCGGCGCCCGGTCCTCGGCGGTCTGGCCGACGCCTGGACCGTCGCACGCGCGCCGTGACGGCGAGGGAAGGGATTGATCCGCCGCAGGCGCGCCCCGGCGCCCGCCGCGGCCTTTGCGCGAGCCCGGCGCGAGGTGCATAAGCGGCGCATGGCCTCTCCGGCGCCGCCAGCCCTGTTCGACCGCGCAGCTCTCGCCGCGCGGCTCGAGCGCGCCTATCGCGCCGCGCCGGGCAATCCGGGCGCCGACTTCCTCATGCGGCGCGCCGCCGAGGAGCTCGCCGATCGCCTGAGCCTGGTGCGCCGCGTCTTCGCGGTCGCCGTGGACGTCGGCGCGCCGACGCCGCATGCGGCCGAGGCGCTGGCCGAGCGAAGCGGGGGCGGCGCGACGCTGCGCCTCGCGCCCTCGCGGCGCGCCGTCGGGCGCGGCGCCTTTGCCGGCGCCGTCGGCGACGTCGAGCGCTTAGGCATGGCGGACGAGAGCTGCGATCTGATCGTCTCGCTGATGGCGCTGCATCACGTCAACGACCTGCCGGGCGCGCTGATCCAGATTCGCCGCGCGCTGCGGCCGGACGGGCTGTTCCTGGCGGCGCTCGCCGGCGGCGACACGCTGACCGAGTTGCGCCAGAGCCTGGTGATCGCCGAGAGCGAGGTTCTCGGCGGCGCCGCGCCGCGCGTCGCCCCCTTCGCCGACGTGCGCGCGCTCGGCAGCCTGTTGCAACGCGCCGGTTTCGCGCTGCCGGTCGTCGACTCCGACGCTCTGGTCGCGCGCTACGACGACCTCTTCGCGCTGATGCGCGATCTCAGGGCCTTCGGGGCGACCAACGCCCTGACCCTGCGCAGCCGCAAGCCGCTGCGCCGCGATGTGCTCATGCGCGCGGCCGCCGTTTACGCCGAGCGCTTCGCCGACTCCGACGGGCGCCTGCGCGCGACCTTCGAGACGATCTGGCTCAGCGGCTGGGCGCCGCACGAAAGCCAGCCCAAGCCGCTGAAGCCCGGCTCGGCCGCGATGCGCCTCGCCGACGCGCTTCGACCGCGCAAGGACCTTCCGTGATTCCTTGGCTCCTCGTCGCCAAGGCGCCGATCCCCGGCGGCGGCGAATTGCGCCTGATGCGGCGCGGCGCGGAATTCTCGATCCGGCTCGGCGCCGACGAATTGATGAACAGCCGCAGCGGCGGCTCGGAGGAGGCGCTCGCCGTCCTCGCCTGCGAAAGAATCCGCGGGCGGGCGCGGCCGCGCGTGCTGATCGGCGGCCTGGGCATGGGCTTCACCCTGCGCGCCGCGCTTGGCGCGCTCGGCCCGTCCGCGCGCGTCGAAGTCGCCGAGCTGGTCCCCGCGGTCGCGCAATGGGCCGAGGGGCCGATGGCGGACGTCTTCGCCGGCTCGCTGCAGGACGCCCGAGTGCGCGTCGAACTCGCCGACGTCGCCGAGATCGTCCGCGCCGCCGCTTCCGCTTACGACGCGATCCTGCTCGACGTCGACAACGGTCCCGACGGGCTGACGCGCCCGGCCAACGATCGGCTCTACGATGCGAGCGGCCTTGCGCGCGCCCGCGCCGCGCTGAAGCCCGGCGGCATCCTGGCGGTTTGGTCTTCGCGGCCCGACCCGCGCTTCACCCGCAGGCTTCGCGAGACGGGCTTCGCGGTCGAGGAGGTTGCGGCGCGCGAGCGAGGCGGGCGCGGCGCGCGGCGCTGGATCTGGCTGGCGAGTCGATCCGAGCGAGGATGAAGCGAAATTCGGCGCGCGCCCGTTCACTCGACCGGCGTGAACGACGTCGAGATGTCGCGGGCGCGAAGCTCCAGGATGGTGCCGTTGCTGTTCTCGAGGCGCGAATAGAGGGAGGTCTTCAAGTCGCGCGAGTACCACAACTCGACTCGATTGTCCTGGGTCTTGCCGTTGACGCCGCCATGGCTCGATTCGACGATGCGGGTCAGCCGATAGGAGCATCCGCCGAGTTCGACATCGACGTCGCTGTCGAACGTGACCGACGTGTTCGTGTCGGAGACGACTTTGCCGTCCGCGGTCTTCATCACGATGTTGTATTCGAAGGGCTTGCCGAGCCCGAAATAGTCCTTGGTCGTGTCGATGGAATAGGAGGCGACGCTCGGCGCCGTGTCGCCGACGCCGAGGAACTGCTTGAAGAAGCCGTTGGCGTTGAACGTCCGCCGCAGGAATTTTTGCGACGGGAATATGTCGTAGACGACGGTCTCGTCGGCCTTGCGGTTGACCTGCCGGCGCATGTGCAGCGCGTAAGGGTCCTTTCCGGCCGAGATGTTGGTCGAGTCGACCGCCAGCTCGAACGCGCGCGTGGTCGATTTCATCGCGGCGCAGTCGATCGTGTCGGCGGCCGCGGGAGCGGCGAACGTCACCGCGAGCAGGGAGAGCAGTCGACGCATGGGAGTCACCCGCCTTTCGCGCGCTGTGGCGGCGTTCTCGGCGCCGCCCGCGTTTCCTAGCACGATTTTCGACGCGCCGAGGAGGCCGCCGGCGCCGTCTCCACGAAGCGCCGCGTCGCGCCGTCGCGTCGTCGCGGCCGCTCTGGACGCGGACGCCGATTGGCATACATTAGGGTGTGGGCGGAGCGGAGCACGCGGCGGGCGATATCGCCGCGGGAGAGGCAAGCGATGAAGAGCGCGCGGAGCGGATTGACGAAGACATGGAGGCGCTGGGGCGAGCTCGATCGGCTGGTGCGCGCGATGATCGTCAACTGGGCGTTCGGCATGGCGACGGGCGTGTTTTGCGCGCTGCTGCTGCTCGCCTTCGACTTCTTCGGCCTTCGCTCGCTGCTGTGGCGCTCGGACGTCGCGATCACCGGCGTCGCGATGCTGTGCGCCGCCTTCGCCTTCACCTTCGGCGGCGTCGTCTGCGCGGCGGCGGTGATGAGCGTCGGCGCGGACGAGGAGACCACGACGAGGCCGAGGGGCCTGCGCCTGAGGACGGCGCTCCGCTCGCGCCTCGCTCCCGCCGCGGTCGCCCTCGACCCGTCGCGTCGCCGCGACTGAGCGCGGTCGAAGGCGGCGGGCGACTCGTCTAGCGTTCGGCGATGACGCGCGCCGCGTTGGCCGCCGAACCCGTGAGCACGACGCCGCCGAGCACGCAGGCCAGGCCCAGCCACGACGAGGCGCCGACCGGCTCGCCGAGCGCCCAGGCGCCGGCGATGAGGCCGAGGAACGGCACGATGTAGTTGTTGAGCGCCGCGAAGGTCGCGCCGGCGCTGGCGATCAGCCGGAAATAGACGTAATAGGCGAGCGCCGTGTTGAACAGCCCGAGCGCGGCGAGCGCGGCAAGCGAGGCGGGCGGCGTCGCAGCGAGCGCCGCCGGCGAGGGCGGTCCGTCCACCGCCAGGAGGAGGACAAGAAGAAATCCCGAAGAGACCAGCATCGAGCCGGTTGCGGCCATCGCCGATCCGATTTCGCGCGAGACGGGGCGAGACAGCAGCGCGCCCGCCGCGTATCCGAGGGCCGCGAGCAGCGCCAGCGCACGCCCGAGACCCGGCTCGCCGGTGACGGGAACGGCCGCGCCGAGCGGCGCGGCGAGCGAGACGACGACGCCGAGGAGGCCGAGCGCGAGCCCGAGCGCGGCGCGAGCGTTCCACACTTCGCCCAGCCCGAACAGCCGGGCGATGAGGAAAGTGAAGATCGGCACGCCGCCCATCATCAGCGCCAAGTCGGCGCTGGTGGTCAGATGTGCGGCGGCGCCCAACAGCAGGAACGGCATGATCTGGCCGGCGATCGACATCGCCGCCATCCGCCCCCACAGCCGCGGCGCGCGCGGCCATTCGAGCCGCATCGCCAGCGCCGCGACGGCGAGCGCCGCCGCGGCGATCGCCGCGCGGCCGAAGGCGAATCCAGCCGAATCGAAGGCCCGCGAGGCGATCTTGATGAGCAGGAACGACGTGCCCCACAACAGCGTGACGAAGGCGAGGATGAGATAGGGCACAGGCAAACCTGTCGGGTGGGGCGCGCATCGCTAGCAAGGCGCCGCGCCGATGGCAAACGAGAGGCGAGAGGGCGGGAAGACAGATCGCTCCGCCGGGTCTAGGATCGTCGCGGCGCAGGCGACGGCGGGAGAAGGGTCGTGGATGATCATCGCGCAGTCTGTTTCGTCATCATGCCGTTCGGCCGCAAGCCGGACGCCTCGGGGCGGATGGTCGATTTCGATCGCATCCACGCCGAGGTGATCGCCCCGGCGGTCGAGGCGGCGGGGCTCGCCGGCATCCGCGCCGACGAAGAGCAGGGCGCCGGGTTCATCCACAAGCTGATGTACGAGCGCATTCTGCTCAGCGAATACGCGATCGCCGACCTGACCCTGCTCAACGCCAACGTCTACTACGAGCTCGGCATCCGCCACGCCGCGCGTCCCGAAACGACGGTGCTCACGGTCGCCCTCGGCTGCCCTCTGCCCTTCGACGTCGGCCCCTTGCGGGCGCTGCCCTACGCGCTGGACGCCGACGGCGCCCCGGCCGATCCCGCTTCCGCCAAGACGGCGCTGACGCAGCGCCTCGTCGAAGCGCGCCAGCATCGCGCGATGGATTCGCCGCTGTTCCAACTGCTCGAAGGCTACCAGGCGGCGCCGATCGACCGGCTGAAGACCGACGTGTTTCGCACCAAGATCGCGGTGGAGGAGGAGCTGAAAGGGCGGCTCGCCAAGGCGCGCGACGGCGGTCGGGACGGGCTCGACCAGTTGCGCGACAGCCTGGGCGACCTGAGCGCGGTGCAGGCGGGCGTGGCGGTCGATCTTCTCTTGTCCTATCGCGCGGTTTCGGCGTTTGACCGGATCGTCGAGCTCTGCCCGAAGCTCGACATGGCCCTGCAGCGCACCCAGCTCGTGCGCGAGCAATGGGCGCTCGCACTCAATCGCGTCGAGCGCGACCGCGAAGCGGAGGCGATGCTGAACGCCTTGATCGACGAGCGCGGGCCTTCGAGCGAAACCAACGCGCTGCTCGGGCGCATCCACAAGGATCGCTGGACGAAGGCGCTCAAGGCGGGCGACGCGTTCGCCGCGCGCGGCCACTTGAAGAAGGCGATCGCCGCTTACCGCCAAGGCTTCGAGGCGGACTGGCGCGACGCCTATCCCGGGATCAACGCCGTCACGCTGATGACGATCGCCGATCCCAAGGACCCCGCCGCCAAGGAAATGGCGGGCGTGGTGCTTTACGCCGTGCGCCGGCGGCTCGGCGCCAAGCCGGACTATTGGGATCATGCGACGCTGCTCGAACTCGCGGTGATCGGCAGCGACTGGGACGCGGCGAGCGACGCGCTCGCCGACGCGCTCGCCGTTCTCGACGAACCCTGGAAGGCGGAAACCACCGCCAACAACCTCAGGATGATCGCCGACGCGCGCGAAGCGGCCGGCATTCCGGCGCGCGAGACGCGCGAATTCATCGCCGTGCTGGAAGCGCGCGCGCCGCCCAAGGGGTGAGCGGAGGCGAGCCGGCGCGCGAGACGCGCGTCATCGTCGACCTTTCCGATCGGTAATCCTGGGGCCGCACTTCAGCCGCGTTGGTCGGCGAAAGGAAAGGGGTCGCCGGTCGACGCCGTTTCGGCGTTGAAACAGCGCCCCTTGCAGCCCTTTACGGAGATTGAACATGAAGCCTTTGTTGGCTCTCGCCGCGCTCGCCGTCGCTTTCGCCAGCCCCGCGCTCGCGGCGGGACAATGCAGCAGCGCCCCCCAGTCGCAATGGCAGGCAATAAGCGTGCTCGAATCGCAGTTGCAGGCGGACGGCTACACAGTCCGGCGGATCAAGACCGAGGGCGGCTGTTACGAGGTCTACGCGACCGACAAGGACGGCAAGCGCGCCAACATGGCGTTCAACGCGCAGACGCTGACCAAACTCGACAACGCCGAGGCGGGCGAGAACTGATCGCCCTCCGCCAACCCGCACGCAGGAGACGGCGGGGATGATCCGCGTCTGGGATCCGTTCGTGCGGGCGTTCCATTGGTCTCTCGCGCTGAGCTTCGCCGTCGCCTGGCTCAGCTCGGATGGCCTGGAAGACCTGCACGACTGGGCCGGCTACGCCGCCGGCTCGCTCGTGGCTATGCGCATCGTCTGGGGTTTCCTCGGCGCGCCCTATGCGCGCTTCGCCCAGTTCGTGCGCTCGCCGAGCGCGGTCATCGCCTATCTCAGGGCGATCGCGACGGGTTCGGAGGCGCGCTTCGTCGGCCATAATCCTGCCGGAGGCGCGATGATCGTCGCCTTGCTGATCGCCATGGCCGCGACCGCGACGACCGGCTGGATGCTCACCACCGACGCCTTGTGGGGCGTGCGTTGGGCGCAGAGGCTGCATTCGCTCGTCGCGCATAGTCTGCTGCTGCTCGTCCTCGCGCATCTCGCGGGCGTCGCGCTGGCGAGCCTGCGGCATCGTGAAAACCTCGTGCGCGCGATGATTTTCGGCGACAAGCGCGCGCCCGAGCCGGGCGACGTGGCGTAAGGTCCCTGGCGAAGATCGGCGCGGCCGAGCGACGCGGCGCGCCGCTCATCTGCGCGCCAGCCGCTCCATCGCATCGAGAAACTCGGCGATGAAGCGCGTCGCCTCGACCGCGATCGCGACATGGGCGTTGGGCGGGCGCTTCCAGACGCCGCGCCAGTCGGCGACGGTCATGCCGCTGGTCAGCGCGCCCGCGGTCTCGACGTCGACCGCGACTCTCTGGGTGGCGATCACCGACGGATCGATCGCCGCGGCGACGGCGAGCGGGTCGTGCATGGTGAAGACGCGCGCGCCGTAGGATTTCTCCATGAAGTCGAAATAGTGGCGCGCGGCGTCGTCGAGGAAGCGCAGCAACGCCGGCGCGCGCGCCAGGCCGGCGCAGCGCTCGGCGAGCGCGGTCAGATCGGCGGGGACGAGCTGCGCCTTGCGCGTCACGTCGAGGCCGACCGCGACGAGCGGCGCGGCGCCCTCGGCGCCGAAGGCGCGAAAGACGACGCGCGCCGCTTCCGGGTCGTGCCAGATGTTGAACTCCGCCGCCGGCGTGACGTTGCCGGCCTCGCGATAGGCGCCGCCCATCAGCACCAGACGCTGGACGAGGCGGGGCAGGGCGGGCTCGCGCAGAATCGCGAGCGCGATGTTGGTGAGCGGGCCGGTGGCGACGAGAACGATCTCGCCCTTCGCGGCATGGGCGTGGGCGACGATCGCGTCGACGGCGTTCGGCGCGTCGTCCTGGGGCGGCGGATCGGGCAGGACGGCGTGGCCGAGGCCGCTGGCGCCGTGCACGCGGGCGGCGTCCGCCGGCGCATGCAGGATCGGCGAGGCGCAGCCCGGCCAGACGGGCGCGTCGGCGCGCCCGGCGAGCGCCAGCACGGCGCGCGTATTGCGCGTGGCGCGGACGAGATCGACATTGCCGGCGACGGTCGAGACGCCGATGAGGCGGGCGTGCGGGGCGGCGCAGGCGTAGAGCAGCCCGAACGCGTCGTCGATGCCGGTGTCGACGTCGATGATCAGGGGCGTGGGTTGGGCGGGCATGGTCATCTCCCGGAGCGCATTGTGAATCGGATGGGCGGCAATTGCCAGTCGACGGGTCACGATCCGGCTGAACTCTAGCGGGCTCTGCGCGAGCGCCCGTGAAAGCGGCGTTCAAGCGCCGAGGTCCATGGCTGCGGCGCTACAACGGCCGGCGCGAGGTGTGGCGGATGCGAAGGATCACGATATCGTCGCCGTCCACCCGATAAAAGACTCGGTAAGGGTAGGGGGCGATCCACAGCTTATAAATGCCCGGCCTGGTCGTCTTCGTCCCCGTGTAAGGTTGCTCGGCGAGCTCATTGATCCGCTGCTTTATGCGCCGAAAGACATCGCCAGCGGCTTACGGGCTTCGCTCCTCGATATAGTGAAAAATGGCCTCGCGATCGGCGAACGCGCGCGGGGTGTACCGAATCCTCATATCCTCATATGCCGCGACGTCGATCGGCTTCGGCGACTGCCTCGTCGGGAACGAACTCGCCACGGTCGGCCTGGGCGATCCCTTCTTGGACGTCCACCCATTCTCGACCGTCGAGAACATAGACGCCGCCGCGTCGCTGCTCGATTTCTTCGGCAAGCGCGGCAAGTTCCTCCTGATCGGACTCAGGCCAGTCCTGGGCGCGTTCGAGCAAGTTCTTGAGCCTCGGCGTCATGGCGACATCATAACACATGAGGGATTTTTCGCTACGGTCGGCGCGATTTCGCGCAAATTGGGAAACTCGGCGATCCGCTGCGCTTCCGAGAGCGCTCCCCTTCAGAAAAACCCGCGCCGCGCCCTGCCGCGCCAGCGCCACAGCAGTTGCAGCGCCACCGCCGCGAGGCCGCAGGCGAGGCCGATCCACAGGCCGAGGCCGCGCAGCGGCGAAAAGAAAGCCAGCGCGACGCCGACCGGCGCGCCGATCGCCCAATAGCCGAGAAGCGCCATCATCATCGGCCAGCGCGAATCGTGGACGCCGCGCAGCATGTTGGCGAGCGCGGCCTGCGCGCCGTCGAACATCTGGAAAATCGCGGCCACGCGCAGGAAGGAGAGCGCCAGCGCGACGATTTCGGCGTTTTCGCTTCGCTGCGAGCCGAGGAACGGCGCGATCAGCAGCCGCGGCGCGGCGAGCATCGTCGCGGCGGAGAGCGCGACATAGGCCATGGTGACGAAGAACGCGACCCAGCCGGCGCGCGCGACGCCCGCAGGATCGCGCGCCCCGAAGGCGTGGCCGACGCGCACGCTCGCGGCCTGGCCGAGGCCGAGCGGAACCATGAACGCGGTCGAGGCGATCTGCAGCACGATCGCGTGCGCCTCCAGCGAAACGGGGCCGATCAGCCCCATCGCCAGCCCCGCCGCAGCGAAGATCGAGATTTCCGCGGCGATGGTCGCCCCGATCGGCAGGCCGAGGCGCCACAGCTTGGCGAAGGCGGGCCAATCGGGCCGCCAGAGGCTGACGAACAGCCGGTAGCGGCGCAAGTGCGGATCGACGAGGGAGTAGACGACGAGCATGAGCAGCATGACGGACTGCGACAGGCTGGTGGCGACCCCTGAGCCGAACACGCCCCAGGCCGGCGCGCCGAAATGGCCGAAGATCAGCGCGTAATTGGCGCCGGCGTTGAAGACGACCGCGATCAGCCCGGCGATCAGGGTCGGCGCGGTGCGACCCAGCGCCGCGAACACCGAGCGGGTCGCGAAATAGAGCAGCGCCGGCGCCAGCGCCCATTGCAGGCCGTGCATGTAGAGCCCCGCCTGCGCCGCCAGATCCGGCGGCTCGCCGATCGCCAGCAGAATGGCCTCGGCGTTCCACAGGATCGCCCAGGCCGGCGCCGCGAGGACGAAGGCGCTGAGGAGCGCCTGATGGCACGCGCGCCGCAATCCCGAGGCGTCGCGCGGGTCCGCGCCCACCAGGCTCGCCGCGACCGGCGCGACGGCGCCGATCACGCCGATGCAGAACAGGAACAAGGGCATGTAGATATTGTAGCCGAGCGCGCCGGCGGCGAGCGCCTTCGGCGAAAGCCAGCCGAGCATCATGACGTCGGTCGTGGTCATGAAATTGACGGCGATGTTGGTCAGCACGATCGGCCCGCTCAGCGCGAGGGTCGCGCCGATCTCGCGCGCGAGCCACGGGCGCGAAGCGCTCTTTGCGGGCAGTTCCGGCCGGGTCATGGCGCGCCGCGGCGCCGAGAGCTTGTCCGGCGTCGAGCGCGGGTCAACAAAGGACCATCCGAGCGGCTTCCACGATCGCGTGACCGAGGATGGCGTGAGCGTCGGCCTCGAAATGGATGCCGTCGAGGTCCGAGCAAGCGACGAACGCCCCCGCGTCGACGAAGCCGACGTTCAGCCGCTCGGCGACGTCGCGATAGCGCTTCGCCAGGAGGAGCGACTTTTCCCTCGCCCCCTCGAACATCTCGGCGAAGTCGGTCAGTCTGGCTATCGGCGGCGGCGCGACGAGCAGGATCGCGGGAGGCGCGCCGCCCGGCCCGACCGCCTCGGCGCGGGCGATATGGATCAGCCGCTCCGCCCCGTTGGCGATGTCGCCGGGCGAGGCGGAGAAGCGCTTCTTCATGTCGTTGCAGCCGAGCGCGAGGATGAGGAGATCGAGCGGCGCATGGCTCCTCAGGCACGGCGGGAGATAATCCGAGCCGCGCCGGCCCGGCTCGATCGGGTCGTCGAAGACGGTGGTGCGGCCGTTGAGGCCTTCCTCGATGACGTGGGTGGCGGGGCCGAGCTCACGCTGCATGACCCCGGTCCAGCGCGCCTCGGGGGCGAAACGGGCCGCGCTTTTCGGATCGTAGCCCCAGGTGTTGGAATCGCCGAAGGCGACGATGACCGTCATGTCCCCCGCTCCCCCGTCCGCCGGCCGTCAAGCGGCGTCCTGAAGCGCGATGCGCACGCGCCGGTTGATCTTGCCTTTCTTCTCGATGCCGGTGACCAGCGCGCGGCCGATTTCGCTCGTTCGCGCGACGTGGGTGCCCCCGCACGGCTGCAGATCGAGGCCGACGATCTCGACGAGCCGCACGCGGCCGGCGCCGGTGGGCGGCTTGACCGACATGGTCTTGACGAGGCCGGGGTTGGCGGCGAGCTCGTCGTCGTCGATCCAGCGGGTGTGGATTTCGGCGTCCCTGGCGATGAGGTCGTTGAGGCGCCGCTCGACGTCGGACTTGTCGAGCGTCGCCTCGCCGGAATCGAAATCGAGCCGGCCCTCGCCGTCGCCCACCGAGCCGCCGGTGACGGGGTAGGGGAGCACGACGCTCAGGAGGTGCAGCGCGCTGTGGGCGCGCATGCGCTTAAAGCGCAGGTCCCAGTCGAGCCTTGCGACGAGGCTTTCGCCGGCCACGGGAAGCCGCGCGCCCTCGGCGGGCAGGTGCAGAATGGTGCGCCGGTCGGCGTCGTAGAGGGTGTCGAGAATATCGATCGACGAGCCGTCGGCGAGGACGAAGCGGCCGCGATCGCCCGACTGGCCGCCGCCCCTGGGATAGAAGACCGTGCCGTCGAGGACGATGCCGTTCGGTCCGGCGGCGATCACGCGCGCCTCGACTTCGCGCCAATAGGCGTCTTCGCGAAAAAGCGGTTCGGTCATCTCAGACAAAGGCCTCAGGGGCGCTGGCGCGACGTTCGAGCCATGAAGGGACGGGGAGATTCTTGGAACGCAGAAACGCGGCGTTGAACAGTTTCGAGGCGTAACGCGCCCCCGAATCGCACAGCAGCGTGACGATGGTGTGGCCGGGGCCGAGATCGCGCGCAAGCCGGATCGCGCCGGCGATGTTGATCCCCGACGAGCCGCCGAGCAACAGGCCCTCATGTTCGACCAGATCGAAGACGATGCGCAGCGCCTCCTCGTCGGGAATCCGATAGGCGAGATCCACCGGGGCGCCCTCGAGATTGGCGGTGACGCGCCCCTGGCCGATCCCTTCCGTGATCGAAGAGCCCTCGCTCTTCAACACGCCAAGAGTGTAATAGGAGTACAACGCCGCGCCGTAGGGGTCGGCGAGCGCGATCTTGATGTGCGGATCGCGCTCTTTCAGCGCCATGCCGACGCCGGCGAGCGTGCCGCCGGAGCCGACCGCGCTGACGAAGCCGTCGATGCGCCCTTGCGTCTGCGCGTAAATCTCCGGCCCGGTCGTCTCGTAATGGCCGCGACGGTTGGCTACGTTGTCGAACTGGTTCGCCCATATCGCGCCGTTCGGCTCGGATTTCGCTAAAATATCAGCGAGTCGTCCGGAATATTTGACGTAATTGTTCGGGTTGGAATAGGGGACCGCCGGCACTTCGACGAGCTCGGCGCCGACGAGGCGCAGCATGTCCTTCTTCTCCTGCGCCTGGGTCGCGGGGATGACGATGACGCTGCGAAACCCGAGCGCCGAGGCGACCATGCCGATGCCGATGCCGGTATTGCCGGCTGTGCCTTCGACGATGACGCCGCCGGGGTGAAGCGCGCCGCGCGCGACCGCGTCGCGGACGATCGCCAGCGCGGCGCGGTCCTTGACCGAACCGCCGGGGTTCATGAACTCGGCCTTGCCCAGAATCGTGCAGCCGGTCGCCTCGGAGGCCGCCCGGAGCTTGATGAGTGGCGTATTGCCGATCGCTTCGACGACGGAGGGGCGGAAAAGCATCGGAACCTCGTTTCACGAACACGCTAGGCGAAGCCGCGGCGTCGAACAAGGACGCGGGCGCGATGCGTGGCGGTGAACGTCCCTTATCCGCCCCCGCGGCGGCGCCGCCGGACTTGAATCTGTAAAAATGATAAAATGAATATAATGACAAGCGAAAAGTCGCGCGGTCACGCTGGCGCCGCGGTTCTTCCGCATGGGCGCCACGGCCGCGAAGGCGGGCAGCCGGATGCCGGTCGCGCGCGCGGCCGCGCTCGCCGAAGCCCGCCGTTGCTGGGATGACAATATAACTTCGCCCGATTGCGCTGATCTTCGCGCGGGGGACGCGCGCAGGCTTGTGACGCCGGCCAAAATGGGGCAGAGTTTTCTCGCAACGAATGGCGATCCGGGGGCGTCGGTCAAATCGGCCGGTCGCGGCGAGATGAGGGACGAAAGGGGTCGATCCGGCGCTGAAACGGCCGCAAGGCCGGCGCGGCGGGCTTCGCAACGCCATGACGACGATTGGAGCGAAGTGAAATTGAATCCGTCCGATGAAATGCGCCAATTGCAATTAGCCTATCGGCTCTACCAATCTTCTCAAGTCAAGGACGCATATAAATTATTGCAGGGAATTGTCCGCAATAACAAACGTAATTATCATGCGATGCATCTCCTCGGTATAATCGAGCTCAACAATGGTAATCCGTCCGGGATAGAATATCTCGAGAGATCGCTCGAGATCGAACCGCCCAATCCGGACTTCATCGAAAATTACGCGAAGACGTTGCGCGCGGTCGGCAATGTGAAAGAGGCCCATCGCGTTTGCGACCACGGCCTCGAATTGTTCCCGCGTCGGCCCGCGCTGTTGCATATGAAGGCCATCACCGCCTGCGAATTGGGCTTGATCGAGGAAAGCATCGAGATTCTCGATCGCCTGCTCGCCGCCAATCCGAACAACTGGCAGTGCCTGAACGACAAGGCGATCGCCTTGTCGAAATCGGGAGACCTGAGCAAGGTCGTCGAGTGTCTCGATCGGGCCATCGCGCTCAATCCCAATTTCGCCACCGCGCACAACAATCGCGGCAACGCGCTGAAGCGCCTGTGGCGGTTCGACGACGCGCTGTCGAGTTTCGATCGCGCTGTCGCGTTGAGGCCGGACTATGCCGAGGCCTTTTGCAATCGCGCAAATACCCTCCGAGATATTGGGCGGTTTGAAGAAGCGGTCGTCGCCTACGACAAAACCATTGCCCTGGCGCCGCATTCCGCCGACGCGCCCTATAACAAGGGCCTGTGCGTATTGGCCATGGGAAATTATCGCGAGGGCTTTCGCCTCATCGAATACCGTAGTGCGCCCTGAGGGCGCGTAGAGCCAGTGGAGGAAGATTCCACCGAAGATAGATGTCGGTAAGTCTGGAAGCTGACGAGCGGTTCGTCCGGGTGACTGGGCGGGCTGGAGCCTCGT
>JBEKLU010000088.1:0-22589 GCA_050010035.1 Roseiarcus sp. | reverse complement strand
GCTCCAGCCCGCCCAGTCACCCGGACGAACCGCTCGTCAGCTTCCAGACTTACCGACATCTAT
Organism: Roseiarcus sp.; assembly: GCA_050010035.1. GTDB lineage: Bacteria > Pseudomonadota > Alphaproteobacteria > Rhizobiales > Beijerinckiaceae > Roseiarcus. The sequence continues at coordinate 22,526 of JBEKLU010000088.1, read as the reverse complement.
CTTCGGTGGAATCTTCCTCCACTGGCTCTACGCGCCCTCAGGGCGCACTACGGTTTCCGCCGAATAGCTCGGAAATTCGCGCGCGCTTCCCCCTTTGCGGGGGAAGGTGGCCGGCCGAGCCGGCCGGATGAGAGGTCGCGCCGCTAGGCGTGTTGCTTCCGCAAAAGCGGAAGCTTGCTAGTTTATACCGTACAAAGTACCGCCGATCGCAGCTATGCCGGCGAATGCGCCTTACGGCGCGACCCCTCATCCGTCGGCCTTCGGCCGCCCCCTTTTTGAGATCAGCCGGAAACCGTATGACGGCGCCGCCGCGGCCGCGCGCGCAGCCGCCGCCTACGATGCGTTGGGGGCCTCGGCGTCGGCGGGGTCATGCTCGGTGTCGCGCACGCGGATGGCGTATTTCTTCATCAGCGCCTGAAAATTCGGGCGCAGCATGCCGGTGTCCTCGGCGCTCTTGGTCACGCTCCAGCCGTTGCGCTTGAGCGCCTCGAGCACGAACAGCTTCTCGATCTCCTCCACCGACTTCTCGCGCGCGGCCTTCTTGACCCGCTTCAGCTCGTCGCCCGTTCGCGGCGCCGCGAAGTCGGCCTGCGCCTGCGAGGGATCGATGATGCCGACGAGGTGGGCCTGACGGATGACGTGGTCGCTGGTCAGGATCGCCGCCCGCTGCATGACGTTCTCGAGTTCGCGCACGTTGCCCGGCCAGTTGTGATTGATCAGCGCGCTCATCGCGCCCTCGGAAATGTCGGTGACCTTCTTATTCAGTTCGGCGCTGAACACGTTGAGGAAATGATAGGCGAGCGCCGGGATGTCGTCCTTTCTCTCCCGCAGCGCCGGAACATGGATGGGGAAAATATTGATGCGATAATAGAGGTCGTCGCGGAAACTGCCCGCCGCCACCATCGCCTTCAGGTCCCTGTTGGTGGCGGTGATCAGCCGGAAATTGGCGGCCTGCATTCGGGTGTCGCCGACCGCCCTGAATTCCCTTTCCTGCAGGACGCGCAGCAGCTTGGCCTGGATCGCGAGGGAGAAATTGCCGATCTCGTCGAGAAACAGCGTGCCGGCGCCGACGACTTCGAACATGCCTTTCTTGTTGACGACGGCGCCGGTGAAAGCGCCCTTAACGTGACCGAACAGCTCGCTTTCCACCAGGTTTTCGCTCAACGAATTGCAGTCCACGGCGACGAACGCCTTGTCCTTGCGCAAGCTGTTGTAATGGATCGCGCGCGCGATCAGCTCCTTGCCGGTGCCGCTCTCGCCGGTGAGCAGGATGGTCGAATTGGTGGGCGCGCATTGCGCCACGAGGCGAAAGACGGCCTGCATCGGCGGGCTCGACCCGATGATGTTCTCGAAACGATATTTCGAGCTGACCTCGCTCTTGAGGTTGAGATTCTCGCGCATCAGCCGGCGCCGCTCCAGCGCGCGCTGCACCACCAGCTTGATCTCGTCCGGCGCGAACGGCTTGGAGATGTAATCGAACGCGCCGAGCTTCATCGCCTGCACCGCCGTGTCGATCTGCGACAGGCCGGTGACCATGACGACGTCGACGTCGGGATGGGCCTCCTTGACGCGGCGCAGCACTTCGAGGCCGCCGATGTTCGGCATCATGATGTCGAGGATCATCACGTCGTAGGTCTGTTCCTCGATTCTGCGTAGCGCCTCTCGCCCGTCCTGCACCGCCTCGACCTGGTAGTCGTCGCCTTCGAAAATGCGCAGACAGCTTTTGATGACGATCTCCTCGTCGTCGACGACAAGAATTCGCGCGCTCATGAAAAGCTCCCGCTGGCTTTGCTCTCGGGCCCGACTGACGGCGGCGTCAGGGGAAGAAAAACGCGGAATGTCGATCCTTCGCCCACCTTGCTTTCCACTTCGATGCGGCCGCCATGGGCCTCGATGATTCCATGACTGACGGAGAGTCCCAAACCGGTGCCCTTGCCGACCTCCTTGGAGGTGAAGAACGGATCGAATATCCGCCGCAGGTTCTCTTCCGGAATGCCGCAGCCGGTATCGACGATCGATATTACCACCATCGGCGCCGAGTCGGCAGCCTGGGCGGACGAGGCGCCGCGCGTGCGAATGGCGATGCTTCCCTTCTCCTCGACCGCGTGCTGCGCGTTGACGAGCATGTTCATGACGACCTGCTTGATCTGGTCGGCGTCGATCCACACCGGCGGCAGGGTGCGGTCGAGATCCGCCGTGATCTCGATGTCGCGCAGGTGCGCCGGCCGCTCGACGAGCCGCACCGTGTCCTCGATGACATGGTTGAGGTCGGTGAATTTCTTTTCCGGCGCCTTTTCACGGGCGAAATCGAGCAGCCGCCTGATGATCGCCGCGCATCGCTTGGTTTCGCGGATCACCAGATCCATGTCTTCCGCGTCCGGGCTCCCCTCCGGCATCTTCTGCCGCACCAGATGCGAGAAGGTCAGGATGCCGGTCAGCGGATTGTTCAGTTCGTGGGCGACGCCCGAAGCCAGCAGCCCGACCGAGGCGAGCTTCTCCCCGCGCACGGTTTCGGCCTGCGCGCGGCGCAGCTCCTGCGTGCGTTTCTCCACCTTCTGCTCGAGCGTGTGCGCCCAACCGCGCAGCTCCGCGCGCGAATTGCGCAAGGCGTTGGTCATGTCGTTGAACGAAGCGGCGAGCTTGCCGAACTCGTCGTTGCTGCGCACCGGGATCGGCTGGTCGAGATTGCCGGCGGAGAGCCGCTGCGCGCCGCCCTCGAGGTCGCGAAGCGGCACATAGACCAAGCGATGCACGAAGAAGCCGACCGACAGCGAAGCGATGACGATGAAGCCCAGGGAAAACCCGGCGATCCCGAGCATGCTGGCGCTCAGCTCCCGGTTGATCTCGCGGAGCGAGTAGTCGATGTTGAGGACGCCGAGGACGGGCGTCGCCTGCGAGTGGTGATGGCAGGCGGCGTTGTAGCAGGAGGGCTCGTTGCGGATCACCTCCATGCTGCCGAGCCGCGACTGGCCGTCCGCGGCCTTGAAGGTCCAGGTTCGCTGGCTCGCGGGAGCATGGCCGAGCGGCGGCTCGGTCTGAAGGCAGTGCGAGGAGCAGTCTTCGGCGTTCGGGTCGACCGTCTGGCCGATCTCGGACGGGCGGGTCGAAAAGATGACCCTTCCTTCGTTGCTCAGGACTCGGACCCGGTCGATTCCCTCCTGGTTCGCCACGTCGTGGATGATCTGGTCGACATAGGACGGGTCGTTCTGAAGCATGGCGAAGCGCGTGCTCCGCACAATCACCTCGGAGAGTTGGATGACGTGATCGGACACCGCGCTGAGGATTTCGTCGTGCAGGAACCAGGCGACCAGCGCGGTGAACGCCAGCATCGCCGTCGACAGCGCGATCGCGAGGTAGAGCACCACCTTCGACTTCAGGGTTTGCGCCGCCATGCGTGCCGTTACTTTCCTTCCGTGCAGGAATTGCCTGGGACTTCTCAATAGCGGCGAATGACGCGCCAAAACGACCGGACGATACCCAGTACCAGGAATCATCGATCAAAGCGATTGCTTAGCGATTATTCCAAAACCGCCCTTTGATACATATCAAGTCAAGCAGCGCCGGCGACGCAATCGTCGCGCTCGATCCGATTCGGCCGCCGACCAACGGCTCGCGCTCCGCATGGCGCTCGCACCTGGGCGACCGCCGATCGGCGATTGCGCAACGACGCCGTTCGTTCCCGCAATGCGCGCCGACGCCTGCGCCGCCAAGCCGATGCGCGAACGAATCAAAGTCGGAAAGTTGATCGAAATCAGAGCAAGAGTCGTCGGCTACGGCGTTCATGCCGGCATCCTGGGGCCCGCTTGGTCGGCCACCGAAGGCCGTTCGCCGAGTTCTGCGGCCGAACGCCGCGTTGCAACCGGCGTTCGCAGGATCGACGATGTGCTATGCTTAACGGCGACGAACGGGTCGCGGCCCATGGAGAAATGCGCTTAAGATGGCGCGGATGTCGGCATGTCTCGGCGCTCGGCGAGCCGAGGACCGCCGGAGGGCGATCGGAAATCCCTGACCCGATCAGGGTCTGGGACGCGTTGGCGTCGCGGGGAGCGCCGAACGGTTGCGGATTTCGGATGGGGCCGAAAACCATCTGGGGAAAGCCAGTCGAGCGTTATCGCTTCGGAAGAATTCAAGAGGAGAACCCAGTTGAGCATCTCGGAAAATTTCTTGAAGAAGGAAGACCTTCGCGCACGCCTTTTCTCCGATACGTGGCGGGATTTGATTCCCGAGGTGTTTCGCGACGTGCCCGCTTACTACGACAAAGGCAACGCGGTCGCCTCGCTCGGCAATTGCTCGCGCTGGAGCAATCGCTTCGTCGCCGCGATTCACGCGCGCCTGCCGCCCGGATCGAAAGTGCTCGACGTCTGCTCGGGCACGCACGACATCCCACTGCGGCTTCTGGCGAAGGACCCGACCCTCGAAATCCACACCGTGGACGGCAGCCCGCACATGACGGCCGAGGGCCAGCGCCGCGCTGGCGAGCGCAATCTGACGATCCACGCGCAGGTCTGCGACGCTCACGCGCTGCCGTTTCCCGACGAGTCGTTCGACGCCGTGACGCTCCAGTTCGCCTCGCGCCATCTCGAGATCATCAGGGCGTTCGAGGAAATCCATCGGGTCCTCAAGCCGGGCGGCATCTTCTGCCACAACGACATGCTGCGCCCGGCCTCGAGGATCATCGAGAAGCCCTATCTCGTCTACTTGAACTTTTCGGTGTGGTTCACCGCCAAGCTCTTCGGCAGTTCGCGCGAGAGCATGAAGTGCGTCGGCTATTTCGCCGACGCCATCCACCACTTCTACACGCCGAGCGAAATGACCGAGCTTCTCAAGCAGGTCGGTTTCGACGACGTCGACAACCAGAGCTTCCTCACCGGCGTGCTATCCTATCACATCTCGCACAAGCCGTTGCGCTAGAACGCGCTGCATTTAGGCGGGAGCGCCCCATCTCCCCGCTTGCGGGGGAGGGCAGGGGTGAGGGGCCAGGCCGTTGGCCGGGACGTTGCGGCTTATCGCCCGGCGTCTCATCCTAACTTTCTCCCCGCACAGGGCACGCCCGCCTTGCGACGGGCTATGCGGGAGAAGGGACGCGGCCCCACACTACGGCGTCTTTCTCGAAAGTCGCTATCGCAGAGCGCGGCCGCGACGATCGCGTGGCGTCATTTCTTCAGCGTTGCATAATACGCGCCGATGTCGGCCATGTCCTGATCGCTGAGCATCGCCGCCATCGGATTCATCACGGGATCGATGAGCTTGCCCGACTTCAATTCCTGCAGGCGCTCGACGATCTGTTCCTCGCTCCAGCCCACCAGCGGCGGGTAGGGAGCGACGCCTTCGCCGTTCACCCCGTGACATCCCGCGCAGCCGGCGGTCTTCGCCTTGCCCGCCTGAGCGTCGCCGGCGGCATGGGCGACGCCCATGGCCCCGAGCAACGCCGAGAACCCCACGCTCAAAAACAAACTGCGCTTCATCGCCAGCTTCCCCGTCGACCCGTCCGATTAGACCTCGTGCGTCAGGCTGCATGCAGCCGCGCGTGAACCCTCGAGCCGGCGCCCGCCAAATCGCTGCTGATTGCGCTCGGATGTTGCCCCAAACCGACATGCGCGGCAAGACGGAACGTCGTCGCACGTCGCCGCCGCGCTACCGAAACGCGAGCCATTCCGGGCTTGTAGCGCTCGGCCGCGCCGCGGCGCCGAAGCGGCGCGGAGTCTTCGCGTTCCCCATGGGGCGCCCGATCGCCCGGCGTCGTCCCTGTGACGACGGCGCCATTTCCTCGTCGCTCGCCTCGTGCTAGCTCTGCCCATCATTTCGGTTGGGACATGCAACTCTTCTACGCCACACGCGACGGTCAAGCGCGGCGCATCGCCGAGCGGATCGCCAGCCGCCTCGCCGAGAGAGGAATTCCCTCTGCGCCGCACGACTTGGCGACGGCCTTGCCGGACCCGCAACGACTGGTGCAGGCGCGCTTGGCCGCGATCGTGGTTGCCGTGCGTTACGGCCGGCACCTGCCCGAAGGCGAGGCGTTTCTCGCGCTCTACCGGGCGCTCAGCGCTCCGCCCCCCCTGGTCCTGCTGTCGGTCAACTTGACCGCCAGGAAGCCCGGCAAGGACACCGCCGAAGGCAGCGCCTATCTTCGCAAGTCGATCGCCCGGCACCATCTCGCTCCGGCCATCGCCTTGGCCTTCCCCGGACGCCTGGATTACTCGCGCTACGGCTGGCTCGACCGGCATTTGATCCGCTTCATCATGATGCTGACCGGAGGTCCGACCGATCTGGCGACGCGCCTCGAATATACGCAGTGGAACGTAGTCGACGACGTCGCCGGGCGGATCGCCGAACTCTACGGCCGCGTTCCATCCTGACGCGGCCGACGGCCGCCTTCGCCCGTTCGGCGCGCGAGGGAGAAGCGCCCCCCGCTGCGCCCCTCAAGGAGCCTGATGCGCGTAGTAGGACGCGATGCCTTCGATGATGGCTTCTCCATAGGGCAGCGTCATGACGTGCATCGCCGAGCTTTCCCGTCTGTTGTCGCGATACGAGCGCAGCGCCATGATGAGATAGTCTTTGTCCTGGCCCCTGATGTTGGGGATCGCCAGCGACGGGTTGTTCACGCCCGCGCTGTGGCAGCGATTGCATTTGTCGGCGATGTCCTGGATCAACGTCTGCCCGTGCTCGGCCACCGGACGCGGCTGATTGGCGTAGAAGGCCGCGATGTTCTCGGCGTCGCTGTCGCTCTTGATGACGGCGGCGACGGCGCGTTGCATCGCCGCGTGCTTGCGGCCGGCGCGGTACGCCTTCAGGGCGTCCACCAGATATTGCGGATCCTGACCCGCGAGACTGGGGGTCGCCGAATCGGTGCTGACGCCCTGCAATCCGTGGCAACCGGCGCACAAGGTGGTGAGCGTCTGGCCCGCCGCGGCGTCGCCGCGAGCCGGCGCGCGGACCGGCGCGGGCGTCTGCGAGGCGAAATAGAGCGCCAGGCTGTCGAAATCCAGCGCCTTCAAGTCCTGAATCAGCGAATGCATGGGAGGCGTCTCGCGCGCGCCGGTGAGATACTCCTGGATCGCGGCGACGAAATATCCGGGCTGTTGGCCGCTCAGGCTGGGCGTGCCGGGGATTGCGCTGTTGCCGTTCGGGCCGTGGCACTGCGTGCAGGCCTGGGCCAACTCCTTGCCGTGGTCGTAGGGCGAGAAGACCTCCGCCCGGCCCCCCGCAGCGGGCGCCGCGGGCGGCAGGCTCGAGAAATACGCCGCCACCGCGCGCTCGCCCGCCTCGGTCAGGTTTTCGGCCATGATCTTCACGGCGGCATGGATGCGTTGACCCTGCCGGTACTCGCGCAGCGCCGTGACGAGGTAGCGGTAGCTTTGTCCGGCGAGATTGGGGATGCCGGGGGCGATGCTGCGCCCGTCCACGCCGTGGCACGCCTTGCATTGTTGTTGGACCAGCACCTTGCCGGCGTCGACGTCCGCGGCCGTCGGCGCCGCGGTCGCATCTTGCGCGTAGGACACGCGCAGACCCAAGCCGGCAGCCAGCGCCGCGCAGATCACGAGAGCACGCGCAATACACTTCATGGGAGACTCTCCGCTGTCATGGGTCGTCCGCAGTTCGCTGTCTTCCGGTCGGATCGTTTCACGACGACATCTTCTTAGCACGATCGCCGTCAGCCCGCATGACCGAGGAACCCGACCGCCACCAGGAGCAGCAGCGTCAGGCCGATCGTGATCAGCGTGAAGCCCAGGATTCTCGATCCCAGCGCCATCGCCGGCGACGGGGCGGGAACGCGATGGCTTTCGAGCTGCCCGGTCTCCACCAGCCGAGCGTATTCGACCGCGTGCTCCCGCTCGAACTCTTCGAGCGACATCGCCCCGGTGAACATCACGGTGTCGAGCGGGAATTTGTCGGGCCTGAAGTGGTTGTTGAAGAAGTGCACGGTGAACAGGAAGACCGCGGCCAGGACCGCCTCTTCGCCGTGGAAGATGAGGGCGATGTTGAACACCCAGCCCGGCAGAACCTCGGCGACCACCGCCTTCGACCACAGCAGCGCGCCGCTCCCGCCGATGATGAAGATGCCCCAGAACACCGCCCAATAGTCGAATTTCTCCCAATACGTCCACCGCTCGAACTTCGGCTGCGGACCCTGGCCGAAGAACCACTTGAACATGGCGACGACGTCGAAGAGATCCTGCCAGCGCACCACCAGGGAATCGGGTCCGAACCAGCGGAACTTCCGCCCTTGTCTTCCCACCTTGATCGCCATGTACACGATATGCAGGAAGAACACCGAGATGAAGATCGACGCGCAGACGCGATGGACGATCGCCATCACCTGCGGCCCGCCGAACAGATGCACCACCACCGGCGCCCAGGCGCTGTCCGAATAGAGCACCGTCATCCCGGTCAACACCAGCGTCATGGTGCTCAAGAGAACCAGAAGGTGGGCGATGCGCCAGACGATGGGGAAGCGCTGGAACCAGGGCTGGTCCTTATGCGGCGCCGGATAGACGTAGAGGTCCTCGCGCGCCAGGCGTGCCTTGCGCTCCTTGTAGGAGCGGTAGAACCACAGCGCCGAATGGGTCCAGAAGAAGGCGAACACGCCGATCAGCAGCGCCGACATGAATTTCGCGGCGAGCCACAAGATGGGATAGTGCTTGAAGTCGTGCGCGTTGCCGTGCGGCTGGAAGGTCGCGAACCCGGCGCTGGCGTTGGCGTGGCATTTGCGGCAGGTGGCGAGCCGGTTGGTCGGGAACACGGTCGAACGCGGATCGTCGACCCGCTGAATCCCATGGCTGCCGTGGCAGTCGAAGCACTTGGCGGTATAGGCGTAGCCCAGCTTGTTGACCTGCCCGTGATACGTCGCCTGGTAAGTTTCGAGCTGTTCCTGATGGCAGGAGCCGCAGTTCTTGGTGATCACCAGCCGGGTCGAGCTCAGCACCGGGTTTTCGATGTCGTGGCTGGTATGGCAGTCGGCGCAGATCGCCGCCGTGGGATTATGGTCCTCCAGCACCAACTGGCCGTGAACCGACGTCGCATAGATCGCCAGCTCTTTCGTGTGGCACTTGCCGCAGGTGTTGGGAAGGTTCATGCGCCACGCCTGCCAGAGCGGGGTCCCCGGCGGATAGACGTAGTGGGCGTCGTGGCAATTGTAGCAGGTCGCGTTGGTTTGCGACTGGTCGGCGCGCGACGGCCGCGCGTGGATCGAATTCATGAAGGCGCCGATCCGCTCGACGACGAAGCCCAACGTGGCGAATTCTTCGGTCTTTCCTTCTCGCTGAGCTTTGTCCCACAAGGCCTCGTGGCAATTGACGCAGCTGACCCTGACCTGCATCGGCTGGTGAGGGATCGAGGTTACGTTCGTGTGGCAATCCTGGCACTGGCGCCCGCCGTGGACGCTCGGCTTGAACTTCTCCTGGTCGACGAACAGCGAGCGCGTCTTTCCGTCCGGCTCGAGAACCGCGAAGCCCTCGGTGCCGTGACAGCCCAGGCACGTTTCGCTGGGTATTTTCGCGGCGGCCGTCGCGGCCGGCTGAGCGCCCGCGGCGTCGGCGCCGGCGCCGGCCGGGGGATTGGCCGCGTTGGCCGGCGTCGGTTCGCTGGCCTGGGCCACGACCAGCGCCGCCGGCGCGGCGCCGTTCGAGCGCAGGAGACCGCGCAACGCCGCATGATCGGCGTCGTCGGGGAGCTTGGAATGCGCGATGCCGACCGGCTCGAGCCGCGCGCCCGGAGCCGCTCGATCGAAATTGACCAGTGTCGAATAGGCGTCGTCGATGAGGCGATCGGGACTCCGCTGCGCATTGGCGTCGGCCCGCGCGGCTTGAGCGAAGCCGAGCAGCGCCAGAAGAACGACGCCCGAGGCTACCGGCGCGACTCGTCCGGCCGAGCCGGCGATCCGCGAGGCCGCGCGCCGAATCGAGGGCCAAATCGACTTGCCGATCCTAGCCTTCCCGCCCATCGGCTGCGACGAGGCCGCCGTCCACGAGGTGCTCCGAGACGAAGCGCACAGCAAATGAGGTCCGGTCAATTGGCCACCAGCGACACGACAGGAGAATAATCCGACTTCTCCGGCCGGATCACGAACTTGATGGCGTGGTATCTGGGCGACGCTCGGCTCGCATTGACTTACATCAATGTCTCCCATTATTCAATTAATCAAGTATATTCAATCGGTTATGATACTATCGGGGTCCGCGGGACGCCGCCGACCGCCATATTGGCGGCGACCCGATCCATCTGTCGGCGGCGCTGAGATTCGGGAGCGGCGGGGGCCGCGGGATCATGGCGAGGCGCGCTCGTTTCCCCATCGGCGGCGCGGAAGAAAGAAGCGTTGCGCGAGCGGGGATCGACGAATTTTCCCCGCCGTCGGCGCGTCATTCCTCCGTCAGCGCCAGTCGCACCGCGAGCGCGCCGAAGGCCGCCGCGAAGCTGCGCCGCAGCCAGGCGAGGACGCGCGGCCGCGCGATCACGTGATCGCGCACCGAGGCGGCGAAGACGCCGTAGAGCGCGAACACGACGAAGGTCGCCGCCATGAACGCCGCCGAAAGCTCGAGCATTCGCAAGAGCGGACGGGCTTCGCCGGAACTGACGAACTGCGGCAGGAAGGCGACGAAGAAAATCGAAAGCTTGGGATTGAGGACGTTGGCGAGGATCGCGTCGACGACGATGCGCACCTCCGAGCGCCGATCCTCGACCCGCTCGACGCGCAACGCGCCGCTCTCGCGCAAGGCGCACCACGCCAGGAACAGGAGATAGGCGACGCCCGCGTATTTCAGCGCGGCGAAGGCGAGCGCGCTGGCGTGCAGGATCGCCGCCAGGCCGAGCAGGGCGGCCGCGACATGCGGCACGATGCCGAGCGTGCAGCCAAAGGCGGCCACGAGGCTCGCCCGGGCGCCGCGCGACAGGCCGGCCGCCAGGGTGTAGACCACGCCGATCCCCGGCGAGGCGACGACGACGAGCGTGGTCAGCCAGAACTGCAGCGACATCGGGCGTTCTCCTTGGGCGAGGGCGCGGCCGTCGGCGCGCGCGATCAACTGCCGGCGAACCGCTGCGGCGCGGGGCCGACGACGCTCGCCGCGCCGGCGCTGATCTGCATCACCGCCAGGCCGCGATCGTTGGGACCCTCGGGGTGGAAGCGGAACACGCCGTCGACGCCGTTGAACCCCGAGGCGTTGGTGAGAACGCTCTGGGAAAACCGCTGCGCGCCTTGCGCGCGCGCGAGCGCCGCGGCGAGCGAAACCGCGTCATGGGCGAGCGAGGCCAGCCGCAGCGGATCGAGATTGAACTTGGCCTTATAGCGTTGCGCGAAGGCGTTGAAGCCGGCGTTGTCCGGCGCGGCGAACCACGCGCCCTGCAGCGCCGGCAGCCGCAGCACGCGCGGATCGTTCCAGACGCCCGTGCCGAGAATCTGCGTCTTGACGCCGCTCGCCGCCAGCGCCGTGGCGACCGCGGGCATGCCGTCGGCCTGCTCGGCGATGAACAGCGCGTCGATCTGCTGGGCGACGTCGGCGATTTCCTGAACGGCGCCCTGGGGCTGGCCCGGCGAATAACGCGCGACGGTGACGATGCGTGCGCCGGCGCGCGCCGCGGCCTGCTGGAATTCGCCGACCGCGACGTTGGCGTAATCGCTCTGCGGCGCCAGCACGGCGAAGGATTTCTTGCCGCGCGAGACCGCGTATTCGACGATCCTGTCGGAGTAGGATTCGATCAGGAACGACAGGAGATAGACGCCGGGCGAGGCGACGCTCTCGTCGGTCGAAAAGGCGATGACGGGGCGCCCCGCGGCCGTCGCGATGCGCCCGACCTCGCGCACTTCGGCGGCGAGCAATGGCCCCAGGATGATCTCCGCGCCCGCGCCGATCTCGGTCTGGGCCGCCTTCGCGGCCCCGTCGGGCGTGCCGTGGTCGTCCTCGATCATCAAGGTGATGTCGCCCATGCCCGATTCTTCGATCGCGAGCTGCGCCGCGTTGCGCAACGAGGCGCCGACGACGCTCGGGCCGCCGTTTTGCGTCAACGGCAAGATCAAGCCGACCCGGATCGGACCCGAGCCCAGGGTCTCGCCGACCGTCGGCGCAGCGAGCGGCTGCGCCTCGACCTGAGGAACCGGCGCCGAGGCGATATCCGGGCCGGAGAGGCCCAACCCGCTCGAATTGCAGCCCGCGAGCGCCAGGGCGAGGCTCCCGGCCAACGCCCGATACGCCAGCGGCGCGAACCCGCGCGTCCCTAGCGTCAACGAGGCGCCTATCGGCATGACGACCCCCAAAACTGGGCGCAAGCGCGAATCGCTCGCAGCCCGACTTGCTTTACGCCCTTCGCGCCGACGGCGCCTCACCCAAGCTGCGTAAACCTCACCTTTTGCGGCAATTGTGGCTTTTTCATTCCTTGGTGATAAGGCAATCGCGGACCCGAACCCGCGACGCGCGGGCCGGCGAGCGGGGCGAAGATGGCGATGCGCCGCCTGGACGAGACACGAACTCCGCCGAGCCCGTCGAGGCCGCGCGGCTTCTCGGCGCTCGGAGCGCGCGTCGAGGCCGCGCCGATCGCGCCGGGCCTCTATATCGTGGCGACGCCGATCGGCAATCTCGCCGATGTCACGCTGAGGGCGCTGGCGACGCTGGCGGCGGCCGACGCGATCCTCGCCGAGGACACGCGGGTTTCGCGCCACCTTCTCGAGCGCTACGAGATTTCCACGCCGCTCGTAGCCTATCACGAGCACAACGCCGCGCAGGCGCGCCCGCGCATCCTGGCGCGCCTCGCCGCGGGCGAAGCGCTGGCGCTGATCTCGGACGCCGGCACGCCGCTGATCTCCGACCCCGGCTACAAACTGGCGACCGAGGCCGTGGCCGCCGGAATCGCGTTGGTGAGCGTCCCCGGCCCTTCGGCGGCGTTGGCGGCGCTGACGAGCGCGGCGCTGCCGACCGACCGGTTCTTCTTCGAAGGCTTTCTGCCGCCCAAGGCCGCCGCGCGGCGCGAGCGCATCAACGCCCTCGCCGGCGTCCCCGCGACGCTGCTGTTCTACGAGGCGCCCAGCCGGCTCGCCGCCGCGCTCGCCGACCTTGCCGCCGAACTCGGCCCGCGGCCCGCCGCGGTCGCGCGCGAACTCACCAAGCTCTATGAGGAAACCCGCCGGGGAACCCTCTCGGAACTGGCCGCGCATTACGCCGCCGAAGGACCGCCCAAGGGCGAGATCGTCATCGTCGTCGGCCCGCCGCGGGCGGCGCCTCGGCTCGACGCCGAAGCGCTCGATTCGGCGATCGTCGAAGCGCTCGGCGCCCTCTCCGTCAAGGACGCCGCCGCCGCGGTCGCCGCGCAGACCGGCCTGCCGCGTCGGCAGGTCTATGCGCGGGCGCTGCGTCTTGCCGGCGCGCGGCGCTGATGGCCAAGCGGCCAGCGGCGGCGCGCCGGCGCGCTCATCTGTTCGGCCTGCGCGCGGAAAGCGTCGCCGCGCTGCTGATGAGGCTGAAAGGCTATCGCGTCCTGGCGCGGCGGTTCGTCGTCTCGGGCGGCGAAATCGACCTCGTCGTCCTGCGCGGCCAGACGATCGCCTTCGTCGAGGTCAAGGCGCGCGACGATCTCGACGACGCCGCGAGCGCGATCGGCGAAGCCAAGCGCCGGCGCATTTCCCGCGCCGCGCGGGTCTGGCTCGCGCGCAACCCCTGGGCGGCGGGCGCGACGCTGCGCGGCGACGCGGTGTTCGTCGCCCCTAGGCGACTTCCCCGCCACGTCAGCGCGGCGTATAGGCTGGACATCGACTGACAGGAACCGTTTCCGCCATGCCTTTGACCGTCGCCGTGCAGATGGACCCGATCGAGCGCATCCGCATCGCCGGCGACTCGACCTTCGCGCTGATGCTCGAGGCGCAGGCGCGCGGGCACGCGCTGCTCTACTACACGCCTGACCGCCTGTGCCTGGAGGGCGCGAGGCTCCTCACGCAGGCCCAGCCGCTGACCGTCAAAGACGCGCAGGGCGAGCACTTCAGCCTCGGCGAGGCGAGGCGCGTCGATCTTGCCGAGGTCGACGTCGTGCTGCTGCGTCAGGACCCGCCGTTCGACCTCGCCTACGTCACTACGACGCATCTGCTCGAGCGCATCCATCCCGGCACGCTGGTGGTCAACAATCCGCGCGCGGTGCGCGACGCGCCGGAGAAGCTGTTCGTGATGGACTTTCCCGAGCTGATGCCGCCGACGCTGATTTCGCGCGATCGGGCGGCGATCGACGCGTTTCGCGCCAAGCACGGCGAGGTGGTGATGAAGCCGCTCTACGGGGCCGGCGGCGCGGCGGTGTTCAAGGTGGCGACCAAGGACCCGAACTTCGGTTCGCTGTTCGATCTCTTCTCCGTCACCTTCCGCGAACCCTGGGTCATCCAGAAATTCCTGCCGGAGGTCGCCACCGGCGACAAGCGCATCATCCTCGTCGACGGCGAGCCGCTCGGCGCGGTCAACCGCGTGCCGGTCGGCGACGACATTCGCTCCAACATGGTTCGCGGCGGCGCGGCCGAGGAGACCGAGCTCACGCCGCGCGAACTCGAGATCTGCGCGACGATCGGCCCGGAGTTGAAGCGGCGCGGCCTGATTTTCGTCGGCATCGACGTCATCGACGGGCGCCTGACGGAGATCAACGTGACGTCGCCGACCGGCCTCAGGGCGGTCCGGCGGTTCGGCGGCGCGGACATCGCCGCGGCGATCTGGGACGTGATCGAAGCCAAGCGCCGCGCCTTCGCGCCGCTCGGCCTCGATCCTGCCGCTTCGGCGTAGAGCGCCGCCATGGAAACCTCGATCGTCGCCGCGCGACGCGCCCGCCGACCCCGCGCCGCCGCGCCGAAAGGCGGCTTCGACCGCGCCCGGCTCGACGACCAGCTCGAAGCGCTTCGCCGCGAGACGCCGCAGGACGACGCGGCCTTCCGGCGCGACGCCGTCGAGCTGTTTCGTCAGCGGCTGGAGGGGTGCCGCGCCGAGGCGCGCCGCGCGCTCGAGGACGGCGGCACGGGGCGCGCCTGCGCGGCGCGCCTTTCCGATCACGAGGACAATCTGATCCGCGCGATCCACGACTGGGCGGCACGCTATTTCCATCCGGGCCTGCCGACCTCCGCACGGCCGACGATCGTAGCGGTCGGCGGCTACGGCCGCGGGATGCTGGCGCCCGGATCGGACATCGATCTGTTGTTCCTGTTGCCCGGCGCCCCGGCGCCGCAAACGCGCAAGATCATCGAGACGCTGCTCTACGTGCTGTGGGACCTCAAGCAGAAGGTCGGCCACGCCACGCGCACGATCGAGGAATGCCTGAAACTGGCGCGCGCCGACATGACCATCCGCACCGCCTTGCTGGAAGCGCGCTTCATCATGGGCGACGAGGCGCAATTCGAGCGCTTGCGCGCGCGCTTCGACAAGGAGATCGTCGCCAAGACGGCGAGCGAATTCGTCGCCGCCAAGCTCGCCGAGCGCGACCAGCGGGTCAAGCGCGCCGGCGAATCGCGCTATCTCGTCGAGCCCAACGTCAAGGAGGGCAAAGGTGGCCTGCGCGATCTCAACACGCTGTTCTGGATCGCCAAGTACGTCTACCGCGTGCGCGACGCGCACGAGCTCGTCGCCGCCGGCCTGTTCTCGCATCGCGAGTTCGCGCTGTTTTCGCGCTGCGAGGAGTTCCTGTGGGCGGTGCGCTGCCACCTGCATTTTCTCACCGGGCGCGCCGAAGAGCGCCTGAGCTTCGATCTGCAGCGCGCGATGGCCGAACGGCTCGGCTACGCCGCGCGCGCCGGCCAAGCCCACGTCGAACGCTTCATGAAGCACTATTTCCTCATCGCCAAGGACGTCGGCGATCTCACGGCGATCGTCTGCGCCGCGCTCGAGGAGCGGCACGCCAAGCCAACCCCGGCGCTCGATCGTTTCTTGAGCCGATTGCGCCGCCGGCCGCGCGCCGTCGCCGACGCGGTCGATTTCAAGATCGAGCACGACCGCATCAACGTGATCCGCGCCGACGCGTTCGAGCGCGATCCGGTGAACCTCGTGCGCCTCTACTGGGCCGCCGACCGCTCGAGCCTGGCGATCCACCCCGAAGCGGCGCGGCTCGTCACGCAGTCGCTCAAGCGCATCGACGCCAAGCTGCGCGCCAATCCGGAAGCCAACCGGCTGTTCCTGGAAATCCTGACCTCGCGTCGCTCGCCCGAAGTCGCGCTGAGGCGCATGAACGAGGCCGGCGTGCTCGGCCGCTTCATTCCCGACTTCGGCCGGGTCGTCGGCATGATGCAGTTCTCGATGTACCATCACTACACCGTCGACGAGCACCTGCTGCGCACCGTCGGCGTGCTCAGCCAAATTGAAGTCGGCGCCCTCACCGAGGACCATCCGGTCGTCAGCGAGATGCTGCCCCACATCGCCAATCGCACGGCGCTCTACGTCGCCGCTTTCCTGCACGACATCGCCAAGGGACGCCCCGAGGATCATTCGAAAGCCGGCGCCGAGGTGGCGCGCCGCCTCTGCCCGCGCCTCGGCCTGTCGCCGGCCGATTGCGAGCGGGTCGCCTGGCTCGTCGAGCAGCACCTGATCATGTCCAACATGGCGCAGGGGCGCGATCTGGCCGACCCACACACCGCCGAATCGCTGGCCGCGATCGTGCAGACGCTGGAGCGGCTCAGGATGCTGCTGGCGCTGACGGTGTGCGACATCCGCGCGGTCGGGCCCGGCGTATGGAACGGCTGGAAAGGCCAACTGCTGCGCACGCTGTTCTGGGAGACCGAGGTCGTGCTCGGCGGCGGGCACTGGGCGGTCGACCGCAAGTCGCGCGTCGCGGCGGCCCAGGAGGCGCTGCGGCGCTCGCTGCCCGGCTGGTCCGACCCAGAATTCGACGCCTATGCGCAGCGCCACTACCCCGCCTATTGGCTCCGCGTGGAGGTGGCGCGCCAGGTCGCGCACGCCAAGCTGCTCCATGCGATGGCGGTCGAGGTGCGCTCGCTGGCGACGGAAGTCGCCACCGACGCCTACCGCGGCGTGACCGAGGTGACGATCGTCGCACCCGACCACCCGCGCCTGCTGTCGATCATCGCCGGCGCGTGCGCGGGCGCCGGCGGCAACATCGTCGACGCGCAGATTTTCACCACCACCGACGGCTTCGCCCTGGACACCATCTTCGTGTCGCGCGCCTTCGAGCGCGACGACGACGAACTCAGGCGCGCCGGGCGCATCGCCCGCACGATCGAGCAGGCGCTGCGCGGCGAGATCCGCGTCAGCGAAATCGTCAAGGCCAAGGGCGGGCGCGACGCGCGCGTGCGCGCCTTCGCCATTCCGCCCGAGGTCATGATCGACAACTCGCTTTCGCGGCGCTACACGGTGATCGAGGTCTCCGGGCTCGACCGTCCCGGGCTGCTCTACGATCTGACCTCGGCGCTCTCCAAGCTCAACCTGAACATCGGTTCGGCGCATATCGTGACCTTCGGCGAAAAGGCCGTCGACGCCTTCTACGTCACCGACCTCACGGGGGCGAAAATCACCTCGCCGTCGCGTCAGGCCGCGATCAAGAGGCATCTCTTGGCGATTTTCTAAAAGCGGCGCGGCGGCGCGCCGTGGGCGCGCCCGCGCTTGATTTTTGCGCCGCCAGCCATGATATCGGGCGCGACAAATCCGGGGCTTTGACGAAATGAACGACACCACCGACGCGCAACCCACCGAAACCGCGGCCGGCGCGCCGGCGGGCGCGCCGCCGCCCGCCGAGGGCGACGGCTTCGCCGTGATCGAAAAGCTCAACGCGGAAAACGCCGAATTGAAGGATCGCGTGCTGCGCGCCCTCGCGGAGATGGAGAACCTGCGCCGGCGCACCGAACGCGAGGTCGCCGACGCGCGGCTCTACGGCGTCAGCGCCTTCGCGCGCGAAATGCTCGCCGTCGCCGACAATCTGGCGCGCGCGCTCGACAGCGTGCCGGCGGAGGCGCGCGAGAGCGCCGACAGCGCGCTCAAGGGCCTGATCGAAGGCGTCGAATTGACGGCGCGCGACCTGCAGAGCGCGCTCGCGCGCCACGGCGTCACCAAGCTGGAGCCGCTGGGCGAGAAGTTCGACCCGAATTTCCACCAGGCGATGTACGAGGTTCCCCACGAGGCGCTGCCCGCCGGCGCCGTCGCCCAGGTCATGCAGAGCGGCTGGAAGATCGGCGAACGCGTGCTGCGGCCGGCGCTGGTCGGCGTCTCCAAGGGCGCGGCGAAGACCGCCGCGCCGAAGGGGGAGTGAAGGCGCGCGCCGGCTGATTGCATGAGGCTTGCCAATAGCGCCCCTTTGGGGCATTATGCGCGTGTGATCAAACCGCTGCACACTGTCGCGGAGACGCCAATCTACTTATCTCGCGCTGAAGAACTCATGAGCGAGAAGGAGCGGGAGGCGGTCGTCGAACTTCTCGCCGCGAGCCCGGAAATCGGTGATCTCATTCCCGGAACCGGCGGTCTTCGCAAGGTCAGAATTCCCCTGGCCGGGCGAGGAAAGCGGGGCGGAGCGCGCGTTGTTTATTACTATCACGATGCGACGTTGCCGATCTATTTGTTGCTCGTTTACGCGAAGAACGAGCGGGACGACCTGTCGAGCGCGCAGAAGGTTGTCTTGCAACGGCTCGTAAGAACCATCGTCGCGCGGAGGCGATCATGAAACAGGCACTTTTCAACGATCTCGTCGAGAGCCTCGAGCAAGCCGCCGCCCATGCGAGCGGCGAGGCGGTTCCGGGATTGCGCGTCCATCCGGCCCCCGCCGCGGCCGACATTGTCGCCATTCGTCGACAGGCGGGCCTCACGCGCAAGCAATTCGCCGCCATCCTGGGAACGGCGGTCGGCACGCTGCGGAAATGGGAAGACGGCACGCGCGCGCCGAGCGGCGCCGCGCGCACGCTTCTCCTGGTTCTCAAACGCAACCCCAAGGCGGTCATCGAAGCGCTGGCGGCGTGAGTCGCGCCGGCGAAGCGAGAAGACGAGCGAAACGCTCGAATAATGATGCGCCGTATGAAAATCCGGCGCATCGTTCCCTGCGCCGCTCGTCGGCTAGGGTGGGAGGGAGACATTCGCAACAGATTTATGCACGCGGTAACCGCTTGATATTCTTATCGTCGCTGCGTGTTGCAAATATCTTGATTTCTGCACTGCTTGAAAACTCGCGGTTGGGGATTGCGGCTGTTGGCCAATCTTGTTGCCTGCATCATTCAGACATACGATGCGAGCATCGGTCCGGCGCTTTGGGCGTGAAGTGGCTCGGTGGGGCGATGGACGACGTCGAGTGGTGGCGCAAGCGGCAGGTGCATCTCGCCCGCGCTAAGAGTGCGCGCAAAGCCTTTGCGCGGGAAAGCAACTTTGCCGCAAGGGAGGAGTACCGTAGGGTCTGCGACGAGGAGGAGCAGGCCGCCTGGGCAGCGTATTTCGAGTGGGAAATCCGGTTTACGGGAAGGATCGTCGCGACGCCTTGCTATTGCGGCCGGGAGGGCTGGGAGGTGTGGTGGAAACCCGATGGCCTCAAGCTTGGGCCTTTCGCGGCCGAGGCGCGTCACTATGCCTTATCCGCGGAGGCCGTGATGGCAGCCACCCCGATTTTGCAACGTCGGTTCCCCCGCGCCACGCTCGCTTTCGGTAGGCCACGTCGGTTCTCCCGCATACGATGGAGCCGGTCGCTGTTTGCAATCGAGCACATGGCATCCCCACTATTTCTTCTTCTGAACCCACTGGTGGCGGCAGGGTTGGGAGGGCTGATCGCACTGAAAATTTGGCCGTCGTCGCTTCTGGCAGCGCTTCTCGCAGCCATCGTCATGGCGGCGCTATCGGCCTGGGTGTTGTTCCGCAACTTCTAATGCGCGCGAGCCGCTCCGTTCGCGACAGCCCAGCCCGGAAGGAATGCGCTCTCTCTCAAAAGTCCCCGATTTCCCCCGAAAACACGTGGGGCAGATTGACAGCACGCCGCGTCCGCTGTAAGTGATACCCGGATGTCACTTTGAGTGCGGCTCATGTCTAGAGGCATTTCCGTGCAACAGACGATCATTCTCGAACGACTGCGCCTTGCAAACTCCAACGGCCATGCGTTAGAGGCTGCCGACCTGGTCGATGTGTTCTTCTCCGACGAAGACAGGCGCACCGGTTTCATATCTCCCGAACGGAGAAAAGAACTTCGGGCGCGCGTGAAACGGGCTCTTAAGGCGCTACATGCTCGCGGTATTGTGACTCTCTATTACAGCGAGCACCCGCACGGGCCAGCCTACGGCCCAAAACGTATGTACGCCGAATTGCCTTCTTGATATTTTTCCTCGGTTCCAGAAGTCCATTCGTCGAAGCGCGTGAGGGATCGTCACGGGACGGTCTCGTTGGAGGCCAATATGGCTTACGCTATCGTCAAACAGACCTACGAGTGGCCGGAATCGAAGACCTCAACAACGCCTCTGGCAACTTCCGGCGCACTCGCTGTGAAAGACAAATTCGAAGACGCCCTGAATTACGCTGAGACGCTTGCGGAAGCCTTTGATGACCACTGCTTTGTGACCCACGCGTCGCCCCCTTACCACTGGGGCCACAACGCGGACGACAAGTATTCCTATCATTTTGTGGTCATATAGCGCCCGCGTCATCTCTCAATCGAAGTCGCATAAGCTCCAATATGGAACGTGCCCGCGCGCCGCCGTTTCGGTCGGCGAAGCGCACGATGCGCCCTTGGGCCTCATAGCGCATGGATTTCCATAACGTGCGGATTTCTTGCCTTATTTGCCCGATCACAGCCGTCCACGCTGGGTCGAACCCGGCCATCTGACGCGCGCGGGCCGAGCGCTGACTTTGCTCCCCCTACCCCCTCGTCACCCGGCGCAGCGTCAGATTGATCCGCCCGCCCTCGGCGAGCAGCGTCGAGCTTCCCGCGACAATGCGGTCGACGCCGTGGAAGGCGAGGCGCGCGGGGCCGCCGAGGGTCAGCGCGTCGCCGGAGGCGAGGCGAAACGAGTGCGTCGGCGCGCCGCGCGTCAGGCCGCCGACGCGGAACAGCGCCGTGTCGCCGAGCGACAGCGAGACGATCGGCGCGGACAATTCCGCTTCGTCGCGATCCTGGTGCGGAGCCATCCGGGCGTTTCGATCGTAATAGTTGATCAGGCACGCCTCGGGCGGCGGCGCGCCCGGCGTCAGCTCCGTCCAGGCTTGCAGGAGCCGCGCCGGCATCGCCGGCCAGGGCGCGCCGGTCGCCGGGTGGGTCGGCTGATAGCGGTAGCCCGTCTCGTCCGAGACCCAGCCGAGCGGCCCGCAATTGCTCATGCAGACCGAGAATGCCTTGCCCGTGCGCGGCATGCGCGGGCGGAACAGCGGCGCGAGCGCGAGCACGGCGCGCAAATCCTCGCGCAGCGCTTCCTGCGCGGCGCGATCGAGATAGCCGGAATAATGGACGAGGCCGGGAACGATTTCGAGCGCGGCTTTCATAGGTTTCGATCCCTCCTGCGACCCGCTCCGCCGCCTTCCCTAACCGCGAGGCGCGGCGTATAGGAGCTGCGAATTCTACACCGCGCGCGGGGCCCCCGCGCGCTTATTCGAGGCGAGGCATGGCCGGTCATAGTCAGTTCAAGAATATCATGCACAAGAAGGGCAAGCAGGACGCGATCCGCTCCAAGCTCTTCTCCAAGTTGGCGCGCGAAATCACCGTCGCGGCGAAGATGGGCCTGGCCGACCCGGCGATGAACGCGCGCCTGCGCGCCGCGGTGCTGGCGGCGCGCGCGGAAAACATGCCCAAGGACAACATCGAGCGCGCGATCAAGAAGGCCGCCGGCGCCGAGGGCGAGACCTACGACGAAGTGCGCTACGAGGGCTACGCGCCCGGTGGCGTCGCGGTCATCGTCGACGCCTTGACCGACAACCGCAACCGCACCGCCGGCGAAGTGCGCTCCTATTTCACCAAGGCGGGCGGCGCGCTCGCCGAGACCGGCGCGGTCTCCTTCATGTTCGATCGCGTCGGATCGATCGTGTTCGACCGCAAGGTCGCCTCCGACGACGCGATGCTCGAAGCGGCGATCGAGGCGGGCGCGGACGACGTCGTCTCCGGCCCGGAAGAGCATGAGGTGATCACCGCCGTCGAGGCGTTGCGCGACGCGCAAAAGGCGCTGGAGACCAAGTTCGGCGAGCCGCTCAGGGCTTCGCTGGTCTGGCGGCCGCAGACCACGGTCGCGGTCGACGACGAAGCGGGCGAAAAGATTCTCCGATTGGTCGGGGCACTGGAAGAGAACGACGACGTGCAGAACGTCACCGCCAATTTCGAGATCTCCGACGCGCTGATGGCGAAGATGCAGGGCTAGAGCGCGTCGCCTTTCGATGGAGCCAGACCTCTGCCATCATCGCGAGGGGAGCGTGGCGATCCAGCAATCGAGGGGATTGCCGATAAGGTGCGCGCCGCTCGCAACATCCACGAGGGCGCACGACGTACAAATTGGCAGGCGTCACGACCCCTGATAGGGGTCGGGAAGGCTTTCGCCTCCCCGCCGTCCGAACCGTACGGGCGGTTTTCCCGCATACGGCTCTCCGGTTGGTGGTTTCCTCATCGGGACTGTCTCGCTTGGCGCCAGGCTGTGT
>JBEKLU010000087.1:0-34863 GCA_050010035.1 Roseiarcus sp. | reverse complement strand
GACGGCGTGCTGCACGAATTCTCGTCGATTCCCGGCGTTCGCGAGGACGTCGTCGACATCGTGCTCAACGTCAAGGACATCGCGGTCAAGATGCAGGGCGAGGGCGTCAAGCGCCTCATCCTCAAGCGCCGCGGCCCCGGCGCCGTCACCGCCGGCGACATCCAGACCACCGGCGACATCCAGATCCTCAACCCGCAGCTCGTCATCTGCACGCTCGACGAAGGCGCGGACATCCGCTTCGAATTCACGGTGACGGCGGGCAAGGGCTATGTGCCGGCCGATCGCAACCGCGCCGAGGATTCGCCGATCGGCTTGATGCCGATCGACTCCATGTTCTCGCCGGTCAAGAAAGTCTCCTACCGCGTCGAGAACACCCGCGAGGGCCAGGACCTCGACAAGGACAAGCTGACGATGACGATCGAGACCAACGGCGCGATCTCGCCGGAGGACGCCCTCGCCTACGCCGCGCGCATCCTGCAGGACCAGCTCGCCGTGTTCGTCACCTTCGAGGAGCCGCGGCGCGAGGAAGCCCAGCACGCGATCCCCGAGCTCGCCTTCAATCCGGCGCTCTTGAAGAAGGTCGACGAGCTCGAGCTCTCGGTGCGCTCCGCCAATTGCCTGAAGAACGACAACATCACCTACATCGGCGACCTCATCCAGAAGTCGGAAAGCGAAATGCTGCGCACGCCGAATTTCGGCCGCAAGTCGCTCAACGAGATCAAGGAAGTGCTGGCGCAGATGGGTCTGCACCTCGGCATGGAAGTCACCGGCTGGCCGCCCGAGAACATCGAAGAGCTGGCCAAGCGATTCGAGGAGCACTACTGAAATCAGGCGAATGGCGAGTGGGGAGTGGCGAATAGCGCCTTCCATTCGCCACTCGCCATTCGCGACTTCGCCAAAATGAAAATGGACGGCCGTTCCTTGGCACGGCGGCCGTAGACCCGAGAAGGAGACGGCCAAATGTATCACGGACACGCGAAGCGTCGGTTCAACCGCACCGCCGAACACCGTCAGGCGATGTTCGCCAATATGGCGCAGGCCCTGATCAAGCACGAACAAATCGTCACCACGCTGCCCAAGGCGAAGGATCTTCGCCCTGTCGTCGAGAAGCTGGTGACGCTGGGCAAGCGCGGCGATCTGCACGCGCGCCGCCTCGCCATCGCGCGATTGCGCGACGCCGACCTCGTCAAGAAGCTGATCGACGTCATCGGCCCGCGCTACAAGAACCGCAACGGCGGATACACCCGCATCATGAAGGCCGGCTTCCGCCCGGGCGACAACGCCGCGATGGCGGTGATCGAGTTCGTCGATCGCGACGTCGAGGCCAAGGGCAAGGATTCCGGTCCGGTTCAACCGAAGGCCGCTTCGAGCGAGAGCTGACGCCGAAACGGGCGTTCGCACGATCGAGTTTTTGGGGCGGCGCGATTCTCGCGTCGCCCGTTTTGCGTCGGGCGGGCGAAGCGCGGGGGAAAGCGATGGCGAAAGATCGGGGCGCCGACTCCGACGCCTATCGACGGCTGATTGCGGCCTTGCGCGCCTCGGGCGGGCGCGAGCGGGCGGAAAAGGAAAAGAGCTACCAGAAGTCCCGGTGGGAGCATTGGGGCGTTCCGCTGCCCGAGATGGACCTCGCCATCCGGCGGACCCTCGGCGATCTCGGGCAAGACGAAGCGCTGCGCCTCAGCCGACGCCTGTGGAGCGAGCCCGTCTGGGACCTGAAAATGGTCGCGGCGCGCATCCTCGCCCGCAAGTCGGTCGCGCCCAACGCGCGCGTGTGGGCGTTCGTCACGCGGCGCATGGCCGATCTTGACGGCTGGGCGGTCGCGGACAATCTGGCGAATGTCGGATCGCGCTGCCTCATCGCTGACCCGAGCCGACTGGATGTCGTCGAGGCCTGGGTCGAGAGCCCGCACCTATGGACCCGCCGCGCCGCGCTGGTATTCACCCTCGCGTGGACCAAGGCGGGGCGCGACCCCGAGCGCATTCTCGCCTGGGCCGCCCGCCTCTCGGGCGATCGCCAATGGTTCATCCAGAAGGCGATCGGCTGGTGGCTGCGCGAGCTCGCCAAATCCGATCCCGAGCGCGTGCGCCGCTTTCTCGCCGATCACGGCGGCGCGCTCGGCGCGGTCGCGCGCCGCGAGGCGAGCAAATATCTCGGCGGCCAAACCGGCGCCGCCGAGGCGGCGCGATGAAGGGGGATTGCGGATGAATCGTCTCGAAGGGATTCGCGCCTGCGTCTTCGACGCTTACGGCACGCTGTTCGACTTCGCCTCGGCGGCGGCGGCTTGCCCCGACATCGCGGCCGACAAGCGCGCCGCGCTGACCGCGCTGTGGCGCGACAAGCAGTTGCAATACACCTGGCTGCGGTCGCTACAGGACCGCTACGCCGACTTCTGGCAGGTCACCGGCGACGCGCTCGATTTCGCGCTCGACAGCCTCGGCCTGGAGACGCCGGCCTTGCGCGATCGGTTGATGGGCCTCTATCGCACCTTGTCGCCGTTCCCCGAGGTTCCCGGCGTCCTCGGCGCCCTGCGCCGCGCCGGCTTTTCCACCGCCATTCTCTCCAACGGCTCGCCGGCGATGCTGGAAGAGGTGGTCGCCGGCGCGGGGCTCGGCGGCCTGTTCGATGCTGTGCTGTCGGTCGATGCGGTGCGCGTCTTCAAGACCGACCCGAGAGTCTATCAATACGCGCTCGACCACCTCGGCCTCGGCGCGTCCGAGGTTGCGTTCCAATCGTCCAACGCCTGGGACGCCCACGCCGCGTCGGACTTCGGCATGCGCGTCGTCTGGTGCAACCGCTACGGCCAGCGCCGCGAGCGCCTGCCCGGCGCGCCGGACTTCGAGGTCCGCAGCCTCGACGAATTGCCGGCGCTGCTCGGCGTTGCGTAGCCGATTTGTCTGAAGATCGGAAGGACCGGCTGGGGTGGGATGCGATGTCTTTAGATGAACTTATTAGCGCCGGGTTCGCTCCCGTCGCGGAGTGGTGGCGCGACGCCGATGGGGTCGCCAAGTGCAAGGACCATAACGTACCGCGCGAGTCAGGAGTGTATCTGTTTGTTTTGGGTGGGCGCGTTCAATACGTTGGCGCCGCTTTGAAGAGCCTGGGCGGCCGCATGAGGAGCTACGAGCGCCGGCAACGCGCGCCGAGATCGACCAGGCCCGTTCACAAGAAATTGGCCGACGCGATAGCCGGTGGCGAGCGCGTGGAAGTCTATGCGCGCTCGATTGCGTCAAGTGAGGTGTGCGCCTGGAGGGGACTGCCCGTGAACGTGCCTCTCGGCGTGGAAGCCGCGCTTGTCGCCGCCATAGACCCACCTTGGAATCGGCGCGGACGGACCCATGTGGCGGATACCGAAAATGAAGACGACGAGGATGAGAAAGTCGTTGGGTGAGGTACGTCCCTGCGTGTTTTGAACCGCTGGATTCTTACAATCGAAAGGCGCCCAATCGCGACCAGATTCGTGCGGACCTTTTACCCGCGCGACGGCGCCACTACGTAGCCGATCTTTACGTGCTAGTATAGTTTAGACGATCTCGTTACGAGGATTTCGAGATGCCGGAATTTGAACGGATCACGCAGGATCCGGCCGTCATGGGCGGCAAGCCCTGCGTACGCGGGTTGCGCGTCACCGTCGGCGCCATCGTAGGGCAGGTCGGGTCGGGACGGAGCATCGACGAAATCCTGGCTGATTATCCCTACCTCGATCGCGAGGATATCATGCAGGCGTTGCGCTATGCGGCGTGGCGAGCCGAGGAGCGCGAAGTGGCGCTCCGCAGCGCGTGAAGCTTCTCGTCGACATGAATCTGTCGCCACGCTGGGTTGAAGCGCTGGCTGAGGCCGGTTTCGAGGCGACGCATTGGTCGGAAATCGGCGCCGGGAACGCACCCGACGCGGAAATCTTCGGCTATGCCTCTGCAAACGATCTCATTGTCTTTACGCACGATTTGGATTTCGGTGCGATCCTCGCCGTCACCCGCGGACTGAAGCCCAGCGTCGTGCAGATTCGCGGCGACGCGATCAGCCCGGAACTCGCCGCGCGATACGTCACTGACGCCCTGACGCAGATGGCCGCGGAGCTGCGCGCCGGGGCCTTGCTGACGATCGACCCGCGTCGGACGCGAATTCGAATTTTGCCGCTCTCGCGCGGATAGAGACGCGCGCGGGGAGCCAATCCTCTCCCTCACGCCACCGCCTTGATGGTCCGGCCGACCTTGTCGACGATCTCGCCGATCTGATCCTCGCTGATCACCAGCGGCGGGGTCAGTTCGATGGTGTCGCCGGAGAGGCGCAGCATGATCCCCGCCTCGTGGAAGGAATACTCCAGCGCCGCATAGCCGCGCGCGCCGGCGCCGCCGCTCGATGGCGCGAGGTCGATCGCGCCGGTGAGGCCGACGCAGCGGATGTCGAGGACGTGCGGCAGACCCTCGAGCGTCATCAGCGCGTCGCACCATTTGGGCTCCAGCGCGTTGGCGCGCTCGAACAGCTTTTCGTCTCGATAGACGTCGAGCGAGGCCAGCGCCGCCGCGCAGGCGAGCGGGTGGCCCGAATAGGTGTAGCCGTGGAACAGCTCGATCGCCGACTCCGGCCCTTGCATGAACGCGTCGTGCACGTGTTTGCGCACGATGACGCCGCCCATCGGCACCGTGCCCGATGTGACGCCCTTGGCGAAGGTGATGATGTCGGGAATGACGCCGTAGCGCTCGGCGGCGAAGGCGAAGCCGAGACGGCCGAAGCCGGTGATCACTTCGTCGAAGATCAAGAGAATGCCGTATTTGTCGCAGATCGCGCGCAGCTTCTGCAGATAGCCCTTGGGCGCCGGCAGCACGCCGGTCGAACCCGCCATCGGCTCGACGATGACCGCGGCGATGGTCGAGGCGTCGTGCAGGCCGACGATGCCCTCGAGCGCGTCGGCGAGGTGGGCGCCCCATTCCGGCTCGCCCTTGGTGAAGGCCTGATGCTCGCGGCTGTAGGTGGCGGGCAGATGGTCGGTTCCCGCCAGCAGCGAACCGAAGAACTTGCGGTTGTTGACCATGCCGCCGACCGAAATGCCGCCGAATCCGACGCCGTGATAGCCGCGCTCGCGCCCGATCAGGCGCTGGCGCGAGCCGGCCCCGCGAACGTTGTGATAGGCGATGGCGATCTTCAGCGCCGTGTCGGCCGCCTCCGAGCCGGAGTTGGCGAAGAAGACGTGGTCGAGATCGCCCGGCGCCAGCGCGGCCAGCCGCGAGGACAGTTGAAAGGCCAGGGGATGGGCGAACTGGAAGTTGGGGGAAAAATCGAGTTCGGCCGCCTGATGCTGGATCGCCGCGACGATCGAGGGGCGGTTGTGGCCGGCGTTGCAGCACCACAGCGCCGCCGTCGCGTCGAGGATCTCGCGCCCTTCGGGCGTGTAGTAGTGCATGTCCTTGGAGCGCGAGATCAGCCGCGGCCGCTTCTTGAAGGCGCGATTGGGCGTGAACGGCATCCAGAACGCGGCGAGATCATTGGGAACTTCGGCGCGCTGAGCGGCGGCGGACATGGCGGGTCTCCCGGAGTTGATTGATTTTCTGAACAATGCCCATGCTCATGTCGATTGTCCAGTTGTCGCTCTGTTCGCGCTGTTCTAAATAGTGAACGCATGAACACGGGCGATCGCGACATCGAAGTCGGCCCGCGCCTGAGGGCGCAGCGCATGCGTCTTGGGCTTTCGCAGCGCGAACTGGCGCGCCGCGCGGGCGTGTCGAACGCCACGATCTCGATGATCGAAGCCGACCACGTCAGCCCGTCGATTTCGGCGCTGCGCCAGATCCTCTCCGCGCTGGGGGTCGGCATCGCCGACTTCTTCGCCGCCGCCGAGGATGAGGGCGAACGGGTCGTCTTTCGCGCCGGCGAATTGACTGAGATCGCCGGCGGCGCGGTGTCCTACCGCCAGGTCGGCGCCAACCTGAAGGGTCGCGCGCTGCAGATGATCCACGAGCGCTACAAGCCCGCCGCCCAGTCGGGCGCCAAGATGCTGTCGCACCAGGGCGAGGAGGCGGGCCTCGTCATCAAGGGCCGCCTGTCGCTGGAGGTCGACGGCCGGCGCTACGAGCTCGCGGCCGGTGACGCCTATTATTTCGACAGCCGCAAGCCGCACGCGTTCCGCAACGCCGGCGACGGCGAACTGGTGGTCGTCTCCGCCTGCACGCCGCCGACGTTCTGAGGTGCTGGCCGTCCCGCGGGTGACCCATCGCGGGACACGACCGCCGCTGCGCCGGTAACGGCCCCGCAACCTTAAGCCCCTATGAAGAAAAGCGCTCGAATTGCGAAGAGCGCGTGCGGTCGGCGGCCCCGAACGGAATCGGGCGCGGCGTGTCGACGAGGGCGATCCTTGACGGCGTGAGTTGCGTATGGGGCGTTCGCGTTTAGGCTGGGTTGGTTCGACCGTCGCGCCCTGGGGCATCGCGCTGGGCCTCCTCGTGTCGATCACGGCGCAAGCCGGACAGGAGCCCGGCTGGACCGGCAGCCTGGTGGCGCAAAACGCGCGCGCCGATCATCCCTCTCCGGTTCGCGAAGCGCTGCTTTCCTCGACGTTCGGCCTATCGGCGCGTTCCGCGGCGCTCGACGGCGACGAAAATGCGATCCAAGAGGCCAGTCTGACTCTCGGGACATCGCAGGATCTGGCCGCCATTCCCGACGAAATCGAACCGAACGCCGCCGTCAAGCAGGGCCGGTCGGGCTTCCCCGCCATCGACCGCACCGGCAAGAGCGATCCCTTCGTCGTCCTTCGCCCCGGCTTCGACGCGCATTGGCGAAGGCCGGCGCCCTCCGGCGAGGACGCCGCGCAAGACGATCCGGAAGAATCGCGCAGCCCGGCGCTCACCGCCGACGTCGCCTCGATCCGGCCGCAACCGCAGTTCGGCGACGGCGCGACGCCCGCCCTGCCGCTGGAGATGGCGCTGAATTCGTCGACGCCGACGCCGAGCGACGGCAAATTGATCGTCGTCGCCGCGCGCGCCCCCGCGCAAACCACGGTGGCGGCGCTGTCCGACAAGAACGGCAAGCCGAACTACGCCGCGCTGATCGACCCCAAGGACTCCGCGCGCCAGATGCGCTGTCTGGCCGAGGCGATCTATTTCGAGTCGCGCGGCGAACCCGAGCCGGGCCAGGCCGCCGTCGCCCAGGTGGTGCTCAACCGCGTGCGCAGCGGCATTTTTCCCACCAACGTCTGCGCGGTGGTCTACCAGGACCGCAACCACCCCTTCGCCTGCCAGTTCTCGTTCGCCTGCGAAGGCAAATCGCTGCGCATCGAGGAGCCCGGCGCCTGGGCGGTCGCGACCCGCATCGCCGAGCAGGTCGTCAGCGGCGTTGCTTACAACCCGAAGGTTGCCGAGGCGTTGAACTATCACGCCAACTACGTCTATCCGTTCTGGGCGGGCTATCTCAGGCGCGTCGACCGCATCGGCAACCATATCTTTTATGCGATGCGCGGCGAGCTCAACTGGGCTCCCGGCGCCCTCAACGGCCGCGGCGACCTGCCGCCCCTGCAGGCCCAGGCGCAGACGACGACCGCCGCGCCCGTCGCCGCGCGATAGGCGCCGCGCGCGTCCGGCGATCCTCGCTGCGAAAAGCGTCGACGCCTCGCCGCCCTCGGTCGCCGCGGCGAAATGTTCGCTTGCGCGAGGCGGAGCGAGCGTCCAAGAGGGGGTCTCCTCGTCGCGCCAAGGATCGCCGATGCCCCTGTTGTTTTCCTACGGCACGCTCCAGCAGGAGGGCGTGCAACGCTCGACTTTTGGCCGCTTGCTGAAGGGGAGCGCCGACGCGCTGGTCGGCTACGCCCAGTCGATGGTGAAGATCGAGGACGCCGACGTCGTGGCGAAGAGCGGCAAGACGCATCACCCGATCGTCGCCTACAGCGGCGCCGGCGAGGATCGCGTCGCCGGAACCGTATTCGAGATCACCGACGCCGAACTCGCCGCGGCGGACGCCTACGAGGTCGACGCCTACAAACGCGTGCCCGCCCCGCTCGCCTCGGGCCGCAGCGCCTGGGTCTATGTCGACGCGCGCCATGCGCCGGCGGACGACGCGAACGCGAAGGGGCGATGATGCGCGAGGCGGCTTCTCGGCGGCGACGCTCCGGAGCGTGACCCGCCTTTGGCCGCGAGTTCAGGATCGAGGGGCCGGCGGGCGAACGACCGGCCCCTCGACCGGCCTCTTCCCGGTGGGAGACGGGAAGAGGGAGTTCGAGGCGGGCGGCTTCAGCCCAGCACGCTTTCCGCCGGCGTGTAGGCCAGCCCGTGCGCTTGCGCGACGGGTTCGCACGTCACCTTGCCGTCGTGCACGTTGAGCCCGTTGCGCAGGTGGACGTCGTCCTTGAGCGCCTGACGCCAGCCCTTGTCGGCGAGCGCCAGGGCAAAGGGCAGGGTGGCGTTGTTGAGCGCGAAGGTCGAAGTGCGCGCCACCGCGCCGGGCATGTTGGCGACGCAGTAGTGCACGACGCCGTCGACGACGTAGGTCGGGTTCGAATGGGTGGTCGCCTTCGAGGTCTCGCAGCAGCCGCCCTGGTCGATGGCGATGTCGACGATCACCGAGCCGGGCTTCATCGTCGACAGCATCGCGCGCGTCACCAGTTTCGGCGCCGCTGCGCCGGGCACCAGCACGGCGCCGATCAGGAGGTCGGCGCGCTTGACGAGTTCGGCGATCGTGGCGCGCGTCGAATAGATCGTGCGCACGCCGGTGCCGAATTGCGCCGCCAGGCGCCGCAGCGCGTCGTTCGACTTGTCGACCAGGGTGACGTTGGCGCCCATGCCGAGCGCGATCGTCGCCGCGTGGGTGCCCGAGACGCCGCCGCCGAGAACCACGACTTCCGCAGGCGGCACGCCGGGCACGCCGCCGAGCAGGATGCCGCGCCCGCCCTGCGCCTTTTCCAGCGCGTGCGCGCCGACCTGCGGCGCGAGGCGCCCCGCGACTTCCGACATCGGCGTCAGCAGGGGCAGGCCGCCCGAGGGCGAGGTCACCGTCTCGTAGGCGATGCAGGTCGCGCCGCTGGCGACGAGATCCTTCGTCTGCTCGAGATCGGGCGCGAGATGCAGATAGGTGTACAGGATCTGGCCGCGGCGAAGCTGTTTGCGCTCGGCGCTGAGCGGCTCCTTGACCTTCACCACCATTTCGGCGCGCGCGAAGATCTGTTGCGGCCCGTCGACCAGCTCGGCGCCCGCCGCGACGTATTCGTCGTCGGAGAGTCCCGATCCGACGCCCGCCGATTTTTCGACCAGCACCGAATGGCCGTGGTGCGTCAGTTCGGCGACCGAAGCGGGGGTCAGCCCGACGCGAAACTCGTTGTCCTTGATTTCCTTGGGCACGCCGATAAGCATCGAATCCTCCCGTCGATGGAAGCCGTATCATCCTGCGGGCTTGAAGAAATTTCTCTCTCAAATAAGGATGCCGTCGCCGACGGACGGCATGATATGCGAATAATTCGTCGAAGCGAGAAAGATTATGCGAATTGACGAAATCGACGATCGCGACCGGGCGATCCTGCGCGAACTGATGCGCGACGGCCGTCTGACCAACGCGGAGTTGGCCGACCGCGTCCATCTCTCGCAGTCGGCCTGCCTTCGCCGGGTGCGCATGCTCGAGGACAGCGGCATCGTCGCCGGCTACGTGATGCTGCTCGATCCGGTCGCGGCGGGCCTTCCCGGCGCCGCGTTCGTCTCGGTGACGCTCGACCAACAGGGCCGCGCGGCGCTCGACCGCTTCGAGCAGGCGGTCACTCGTCACGCCGAGATCATCGAATGCTATCTTCTGGCCGGCTCGTCGGATTATCTGCTGCGCATCGCGTTTCGCGACGCGCGCGACTTCGAGCGCATCCACACCGACATTCTCACCCAATTGCCCGGCGTGTCGCGCGTGCAGTCAACCATGACCCTGCGCACCGTGAAGAAGACCACCGCCTTGCCGCTGTGAGGCGCAAGCGATAGGACCGTCGACCAATCCGAGGATCGCGCCATGCCCGAATCGCCCGCCCCAATCGCCGACATGCCGTTCGAGACGGCGCTCGCCGAACTCGAGGCCATCGTCGACAAACTGGAAAAGGGCGCCGTCGCGCTCGAAGACTCCATCACGCTCTACGAGCGCGGCGAGGCGCTGAAGGCGCACTGCGACCGATTGCTCAAGAACGCCGAGATGCGCATCGAGAAGATTGCGCTGTCGGCCGACGGCAAGCCCAAGGGCGCCGCGCCGCTGGACGGCGAGTGAGGCGCGGCCGCGCGCTGCGGCGCCACAATATACAATTACGTAACGTTATGGAAATAGGGCAAATTTCACCGTGTACGTCACAATCGTTACACTTTGTTAACCATATCCGCCGCAAACAAGGAGGGCAATTTTAACCATTGGTCCGGGCGGCGATTCGCACCCGGCGCGAAAATCGAAAAGGGCGGACTCCATGCGCACGATAGCATTTGTCACTCAAAAGGGCGGGTCGGGGAAAAGTACTTTGGCGTCATCGCTGGCGGTCGCCGCCAAGGAGGTGGGCGAGCGTGTCTGCGTCATCGACATGGATCCGCAGGCTTCGCTGCTGAGCTGGGCGAAGACCCGCGAGCTCGACGACGTCGCGGTCGTCGCGGCGAGCGCGGGGAAGCTGCCGGCGGTGATCGCCGCGCTGGAGAAGAAGGGCGTCACGCTGGTGATCCTCGACACGCCCGGCGCCGACGGCGCGGCTTCGGCGGCGGCGATGCGAGAGGCCGATCTGAATATCATTCCCTCGCGCCCGAGCATTTTCGACCTCTGGGCGAGCGCCCAGACGCGCGAAGCCTTGAAGGCGACGGCGAGCGATTTCGTATTCATGCTCAACCAGTGCCCGCCGGCCCAACAGTCCGCGCGCGTCGACAACGCCGTCGCGGCGCTCGAGGAGATGGGCGGCCTCATTTCGCCGCTGGTGCTCGCCCGCGTCGACTATCAGGAAGCCGCGCGTCACGGCCTCGGCGTCACCGAGATCAACCCGCACGGCGCGGCGGCGCAGGAAATGCGCTCGCTGTGGGCTTCGCTGAAGCGCCGCATGGCGCGCGGCAAGAGCAAAGCGCCCGCCAGCAAGGCGGCGTGAGGTCGGCGCGTTCGCGCGCTCGGCCTAGCCGCCGATGCGCGAACGGATCACCTGGCCGCCGCGCGCGATCGTCAGATCCCAGTAGCGCGCGCGCTGCCCGCTTGCTGCGTCGAGATCGTGCGTGGTGGCGATTTTTGCGCCGTTGACCTCCAGCACGACGTCGCCCTTCTCGACGCCGAAGTTGGCGGCCAGCGACCCTTCGGCGACATCGGCGACGACGACGCCCTCGCGGACGTCGTCGAGCGACAGCTCCTCGGCCACCGCGGGCGAGACGTTCATCACCAACGCGCCCTGGAACGGCGACCGGCTCTCGATGCGGATCGCGTCGCGCGGCGGCGTTTCCGGCGCCGCGGCGAGTTTCAGCGACAGGACGAGGGGCTTGCCGCCGCGCAGGACCGTCAGCGCCGCGACGCCGCCCAAGGGCTTGACGCCGAGCCGGAAGCCCACGCCTTCGGCGTCGTCGACGCTCTGGCCGTCGATCGCGGTGACGACGTCGCCGCGCTTCAAGCCCGCCTCCGCCGCCGGACCGCCTTCGAACGCGTTGACCACCAGCGCCCCGACCGGCCGCTCCAGGCCGATCGAATCGGCGATGTCCTTGGAGACGTTCTGCAGGCTGGCGCCGAGCCACGGCCGCCTGACCGTGGCGCCGCCGCTCTTGGCCGTGGCGACGACGCTTCTGACCATGTTGACGGGGATGGCGAAGCCGAGCCCCACGCTGCCGCCCGAGCGCGAAGCCCCACGCTGCCGCCCGAGCGCGAAACGATCGCCGAATTGATGCCGACGAGGCGTCCGTCGAGATCGACCAGCGCGCCGCCGGAATTGCCGGGGTTGATCGCGGCGTCCGTCTGGATGAAAAAGCCATAGTCGTTGACGCCGATCTGGGTGCGCGCCAGCGCCGAAACGATGCCCTGCGTCACGGTCTGGCCGACGCCGAAGGGATTGCCGATCGCCAGCACGAAGTCGCCGACCTCGATCGCGTCGGAATCCCCGATCTCGAGCACGGGAAAGCGCTCGTCGCTCTGGATTTGCAGCACCGCCAGATCGGTGCGCGGGTCGCGCAGCACGATCTTGGCTTCGAATTCGCGGTGGTCGGACAGCGCGACCTTCACGTCGGTCATGCCCTCGATGACGTGATGATTGGTGACGACGAGGCCGCTGGCGTCGACGATCACGCCCGAGCCGAGCGATTGCGCGACGCGCGATTGCTGTCCCTGCTGGCCGAAGAACTGCCGGAAGATCGGATCGTCGAACAGCGGATTGCGCGCCATCGTCTCGACGCGCGAGGCGTAGACGTTGACCACCGCCGGCCGCACCTTCTTCACCACCGGGGCGAAGGAGAGGTGGATTTGCGCCGCGGATTGCGGCGCCGTCTTCTCCGCGGTTTGCGCGTCGGCCGTGGTAAAGCCGAGGCCAAGGACGAAGGCGAGGGCGAAACGGAGCAAAGCGGGCTCTCCCAAGGGGACGACAAGGGGCCTTCATATAGGCGCGGCCCGGCGCGGCGCAAAGCGAGCGCCGCGGGCGGCCTGGCGGGCGACGCGGCGAACCGAGAAGAGATTTGCGGCTCGCGCGCCCTCGCTCGCACAATTCCGCATCCCGTGCCAATGTTCGCCTCCACTCGGACCACCCCACCCGTGTGCCCGAAAGGCGCCCGCCATGCCGCCGAGCCCATCGATCCCGCCGATTGCCGTCCTCGTCGCGCTGATCGCCGCCGGCGCGCTGCCGCTCGCCAATTATATCGCCAACCACGTCGCGCGGACGCGGCGCGGCGCGTGGGCCTATCCGCTGGCGGTGGTCTTCGCCGCTGGAACGCTCGCGCCGCTGCTGGCGGCGCGATGGCTGACGCGAAGCGGATGGATCGGGAGCGATCTTCCCATCGACGGCGCCGACGCGCCCGTGCTGGGCGGCGCGCTCGTCGTCGGCCTCGCCCTGATCGCGCTCGCCTTGCGCGGGCCGCGCATCTCCGAGTTTCCCCATATCCTTCGGCTGCTCGCGGCGCTGTTCGCGGTCAGCCTCGCCGAAGTTCTCGTCTTCCTGTCGCTGCTGTTCGCGGTGACGGAGCGGATCGCCGCCTCGACGCTTGCCTCGCCCTGGGCGACGCTCGCGGCCGGGATCGTTTCGAGCGTGGCGTTCGGCCTCTATCATTTCACCCATCCGCCGCCGTGGAACGCCTGGGCGCGCGCCGCCCCGCTGATGATCGTCTGGCTTTTCGTCTGCCTCGCCTACGTCGCGACGCGCGACGCCTGGGCGGCGGCGATCGTCGATGCCTGCTTCGCCACGATCGGCTTCGTGAAAAACCGGGTCAAAACACTCGACGACATGCGAACCGCGACCGCCCTCGCGCTGGACGCCCTGAGCGTCGCCGCCGTCGTCGTCGCCCGCTGGGCGTGAATCGCGGCGGAGCGATATTTGTCGGCTGCGGCCTTGCGCCGGGCGAGGAGCGTCCCAATGTCTTGCCGGCCGAGCCCGGTTTGCCGGCGCGGCGCATCATGACGGAGGCTCGAGATGAGCACGGCGCAAAGCACTTATGGCGGGTCGAACGGCGCACGGGAATTCGGCCCGGGCGAGTGGGCGAACATGACGTGGCGGCGCCACGGCTACGGCGCGAGCCGCTGGACGGCGTTCGAGCTCGTCGCGATGATCCTGGGGTTCATCGTGTTCTGGCCGATCGGCCTGGCGATCCTCGGTTACAAGTTCTGGCAGCGTCGCAGCGGCGGCGAAGACCTGCAGACCTTCGCGGCGGGCAAGTGGAGCGAAATGCGCAATTCGGCCGCCGCCGCCGCATGGTC
The DNA here is from genome assembly GCA_050010035.1 of Roseiarcus sp. Taxonomy (GTDB): domain Bacteria; phylum Pseudomonadota; class Alphaproteobacteria; order Rhizobiales; family Beijerinckiaceae; genus Roseiarcus. Next base: position 21,017 of record JBEKLU010000087.1, on the reverse strand, counting down.
GAAGGCGGCGCGCTCGTATTCGTGCGGGCCGTGGAGCCGCAGCGGCGGGCTCGGCGCCGCCTCGACCGGCAATTCCGCGTTCGACGAATGGAAGGCCACCGAACTCGCGCGGCTCGAGGCGGAGCGCCGCAAGCTCGAGGAGGCGCACCGCGAGTTCGCGGAATTCGTCGAGAACGTGCGCAAGGCCAAGGACCGCGAGGAGTTCGAGAGCTTCATGAACGCGCGCAACCGCCCCGCGCCCGGCGCGCCCGATCGTCAGGGGCCGGCGGCGTAGCGAGACGAAGCCCGGCGCGCGATCGATTCGGCGCGCCGTCGCCAAACGCGGAGCACGAAAGCGATCCCTGCGGCGCGGCCGCCGCGGCGATCGTTTCGCTGCGCCCGAGGGATGGGCGCGTTGCGCGCGAGCCGAGGCGCGGCTAGATTCGGCGAGCGGTCTGCGCCTTGGCTGCGGAGCGAGCGATTCGCACGGGCGCGCCGAGAGACGCCGACGCGGGCCTCGCCCGCCGCCGGCGTTGGAAAGGCACGATGAAGCGCCCAACCGTCCATGTCGTCGGCGCGGGTTTTTCCGGACTTTCCGCGGCCGTGCGACTCGCAGCGACGGCGAACGCCGACATCGTCGTGCACGAAAGCGCCGAGCAGGCGGGCGGCCGACGTCGCTCCTTCTTCGACGAAGCCATGGCGATGACGCTCGATTGCGGCCATGACCTCGCGCTGTCGAGCTGGCGGTCCGCTTGGGCCGCGATCGAGGCGGTCGGCGCGCGCGCCCAATGGCGCGAAGTCGCGCCCGACGGCGTCGCCTTCGCCGATATGGCGAGCGGCGAGCGCTGGACGCTGCGGCCCAACGCCGGCCCTTTCCCCTGGTGGGTTTTCGCCCCGCGTCGGCGCGCGCCGCGCACGCGCCTGAAGGACTACTGGCCCGCGGCGTGGTTGGGGCGAGCGCCCGCGAGCGCCCTGCTCAGCGATTACGCGCCGACCGGCGGCCCCGCCGCCGAACGTCTCTGGCGCCCCTTCGCGCTCGGAGCGCTCAACACCGATTTCGAACGCGCCTCGGCGCGCCTCGCCGGCGCCGCGCTCAGCGAGACGCGGTTCGGCCGCGCGCGGCCGCTCATGCCGGTTCACGGACTGGCGCGCGCTTTCGTCGAGCCGGCGGTGAAGGCGTTGCGCCGGCGCGACGTCGCGGTCCGCTTCGAGCGCCGGCTGGCCGCGCTCGATTTGACGGGCGAACGCGTGGCGGGGCTCGAATTCGAACACGACCGCGTCGATCTCGCGCCGGGCGACGCCGTGATCCTGGCGACGCCGGCGTGGGTCGCGGCGGCTCTGATGCCGGGATTGAGCGCCCCGCAAGAGTTCAACGGCGCGATAACGGCGCATTTCGCGATTTCCCCCCCGCCCGGCGCGCCGCCGATTCTCGGCGTCGTCAACGGCGCGTTCCACTGGATGTTCTGCCGCGACGACCGCATTTCGGCGGCGATCAAGGACGCCGACGCCCTGATGGAGAGCCCACTCGAAAAGCTGGCGGCCGATCTGTGGCGCGACGTCGCGGCGCTCACCGGATTGTCGGACGCGATTCCAGCCTGGCGGATCGTCCGGCGGAAACGCGCCACCTTCGCCGCAACGCCGGAGCAGGACGCGCTGAGGCCCAGCTGCGAAACGCCCTGGCGCAATCTCTTTCTCGCCGGCGCCTATGTCCAGAACGGACTGCCCGACGGCTTGGAAAGCGCGGTGCGCTCGGGCGGGCTCGCCGCCGAGCGCGCGCGCAAATGGCTCGAGGCGCGGTGAGGCGGGCGTTCAGAGGCCCAGCGCCGCGCCGACGATCCGTTCGAACCACGAATAGGGCAGAACGCGCTTGAGGACGACGACGATCCGCTGCCCCGCCATGCCGACGCTGTGGCGCAGACGCGGATTGGGCGCGGCGAGAATCCTCGCCACGACGTCGGCGACGCCCTCGGCGCTCGGCGCGCTCGCTTCGTCCTTCGCCTGCCCCTTCTGCAATCGCCCGAAGGCTTCGGCGTAGGCGCTCTGCGCGCTTGCGCCCGCGACGGTGCGGCGGCGCGCGGGAAGCTGGCTCTGGGTGTCGCCCGGCTCGATCAGCGCGACGCGAACGCCGAACGGCCGCGTCTCGAAACGCAGGCTCTCGCTGAGGCCTTCGAGCGCGAACTTGCTGGCGCTGTAGAGGCCGGAAAACGGATTGCCGAACACGCCGGCGAGCGAGCTGACGTTGACGATATGGCCGCTGTGCTGCGCGCGCATGATCGGGAGAACTGCGAGGCTGACGCGCAGCGCGCCGAAGAAGTTCGTCTCCATCTGCGCGCGCGCCTCGGCGATCGAGGTCTCTTCGATCGGGCCCGTCAGCGCCCAGCCGGCGCAGTTGACCGCCGCGTCGATCCGGCCGGCCTTGTCGATCACCCGGGCGACCGCCGAGGCGACCGAGGCGTCGTCGTCGACGTCCATGACGATCGTCTCGATCTCGTTCGCTGAAGCGCCGGGATGACGCGAAGCGCCGAACACGCGGTAGCCGGACTTCGCCAACTTTGCTGCGATCGCCGCGCCGATGCCGGAGGAAGCTCCGGTGACGAGCGCCACCTTTCTCGATTCGCGCATGACGTCCTCCATGACGCCCCGCCTCGCGCCTGACCTTAGCTGAAAACCGGCCGCGGGTCTTCACGACCGCGCCGAACCGTCAATAATAGATCGCGCCCGCCACGCCGCCGCCGGCCGCGATCGCGTCGCCGTTGATCGCGATCGATTTCGGCGAGGCGAGGAACGCGACGAGGTCGCCGATCTCCTCGGCCGTGATCAGCCGTCCGACGAGGTTGGCCGCCGCCATCCGCTTCTCGACCTCCGCGACGCTGGTCCCGAGCGCCTCAGCCCGGCGTTCGACGACGCCGGGCGTCTTCTCCGTGCGCGTCGTTCCCGGATGCACGCAGACGGCGGAAATGCCTTTGGGCGCGAGCTCGTCGGCGAGGTTCTTGGTCAAGGCGGCGACGCTGATGTTGCGGATCGTGCCGATGATGCTGCCGGTCGCGCGCGCCGCGAGCCCGCTGACGTTGACGATGCGGCCGCCCCCCTGCGCCGCCATCGGCTTGGCGACTTCGCGGGCGGTTCGCAGATAGCCCATCACCTTGACGTTGACCTCGGCCCACAGCGCTTCGGTCGTGATGTCGGCGAGGCCGGGTGGCTTCATGTGTCCCGCCGGCTGCGCGGCGCAATTGACGAGGATGTCGACGCGCCCGAAGGCGGCGAGAACCTGAGCGACCATCGCTTCGACCGCGGCGTCCTCGCCGGTGTCGGCGACGAACGGCTTGGGCGTGCGCCGCGTCGCGGCGGCGATGTCGCGCGCCGCCGCTTCGAGCGCGCTGCGATCGCGCGCGACGAGCGCGACGGAAGCGCCTTCGCGCGCCAGCGCCGTCGCGATCGCCTTGCCGATGCCGCGGCTCGCGCCGGTGACGACGGCGACCTTGTCGGCGAGTTCGAGATCCATGGCGGCCCCTCGCAAGCGACGGCGAATACCGGCTTCAGGCGTTCACCACGCGCCGGATCGACCCTAGAGGTTCCGCCCAGCGCAGCTCGCCCGTCGCCAGCATGGAATTGACGTGCGCCAGCGCCTCGGAGAAGGCGAAGCCCATCTGATGGAAATCGAGCTTGCGGCGAAAGAGCACGCCGAGAAGATCGGCGGGCGGACGCGGCTCGCGGCACGCCTCGGCGATCAACTGGCAGCGATGGCGATGATGCTCAGCGAGTTCGTCGATGCGCTCGTGCAAGCCAAGGAAAGGCAATTGATGCCCCGGCAGCGTCAGCGTGTCGGGCGGAATCGTCGCCTTGAGGCGGGCGAGCGAGCGCAGGTACAATCCCAAGGGATCGCCGAACGGGTCCATCGCCTGCACGCTGACGTTCGGCGAAATGTGCGCGAGAATCTGGTCGCCGCCGAAGAACAGCTTTTCCTCGGGAAGATGCAGCATGATCTGCTCGGGCGCGTGGCCCTCGGCCGAGAGCACGGCGAAGGTCCGGCCGCCGATCTTCAAGGCGTCGCCGGCGATGAGGCGGCGATAGGTCGAGGGCAGCGGCGACATCATGCGCAGGTAGGCATGGCCGAGCGTCGTCAACGCGAGCACGGTCGCCGGATCGAGGCCGTTGCTCGAATAGAACTCGCGATAGACGGCGGCTTCGAGCCGGCCCGGCTCGAGCGAGATCGAGAGGCAGTCGAAATAGGCCGACAGGCTCGTGAGCATCGGAACGCCGAAGCGGTCGACGAGCCAGCCGGCGAGGCCGATGTGATCGGGATGCGAGTGGGTGACGATGACCCGCGTCAGGCGGCGGCCGGCCAGCGGGCCGGCGAGCAGCGCCTCCCAGGCGGCGCGACACGCGGCGTGGTTGATGCCGGTGTCAACGACCGCCCAGCCGTCGCCGTCGTCGACGAAAAAGATGTTGATGTGATCGAGCGCGAACGGCAGGGGCAGCCGCGCCCAGAGAATGCCGGGCGCCACCTCGATCGTTTCGCCCGGACCGGGAGGCGCGGCGAAGGGGAAGCGCAACCGCGAATCGCGAACCCGCTCGTTCATCTCTTGCCCCGCGCCTCGTCGAATCCTCCGGCGGTTAGGCGCTGGCCGCCCCGATGTCAAATCGGTAAAGGGGCGCCGTCCGATCAAACTCTCGCGAGTTCGAGCGGCAGAGGTCTGCGGAAGGTCGATGAGGGCGTCCACGGCGAGGTCTCTTCGGCGCGCCGTTCGCCATTCGCTCAGCTGCGGAACGACTTCTCGATGCGGTCGAGCGTGCGCATCGCCGGCAGGCACTGGGCGACCGAGCTGTTCGGCTCGCGCCTTTCGCGGATCGCCGCGACGAACTCGCGATCGATCAGCTCGATGCCGTTGGCGGAGACGGCGACGCCGGTCAGGTCGATCTTGCGCTCCTCTCCGTCGTAGAGGTCGTCATAGCGCGCGATGTAGGTTCCGTTGTCGCAAATGTAGCGGAACGTCGTGCCGAGCGGCCCCTTGTTGTTGAACGAAAGCGACAGCGTGCAGATCGCCCCCGAGGGCGCCTTCATGCCGATCGCCATGTCCATGGCGATGCCCAGCGTCGGGTGCTTGGGGCCTTGCAGCCCGAACACCTCCGCGGCGACTTCGCCGGTCTGGTATTGGAAGAGATCGACGGTGTGGCACGCGTGGTGCCACAGGAGATGATCCGTCCAGGAGCGTGGCTTGCCCAGCGCGTTGAGGTTGGAGCGGCGGAAAAAATAGGTCTGGACGTCCATCTGCTGGATTTTCAGCTCGCCGGCGAGAATCTTCTTGCGGATCCACTGATGGCTGGGATTGAAGCGCCGGACGTGGCCGGCCATGGCGACGAGGCCCGTCTCACTCTGCACGCGGACCAGTTCTTCGCTGTCGGCGAGATTGTCGGCCATCGGAATCTCGACCAGCACGTTCTTACCCGCCTTCAGGCATTGGATCGCCTGGGCGGCGTGGACCGGTGTCGGCGTCGCCAGAATGACCGCCTCCACCTCGGGGCGGTCCAGCGCCTCGGCGAGGTTCTTGGTCGCGTGGGGGACGCCGCGCTTGGCGGCGAACCCCTCGATGTCGTCGGGCGCGCCGCCGACCACGCTGACGACCTCGACGCCCTCGATAGCGCCGAGCGCCTCCAGATGTTTCATGCCGAAGGCGCCGGCGGCGCCGGCGAGGCAGATTTTCATGCCGTTTCTCCTGTTGGCGAATGTTCGAGCGCGGCGAGGACCCGGTCGGCCAAGCTGCGATAGTCGGTCACGTCGCCGTCCTCGGCGCGCAAGGCGAGCTCGCCCACCTTATGTTGCCAACCGACCGCGGCGCGCGACATCGCGCCCTCGAGGCCGATGAGATCGACGGTGAGCGCGACTTCGCGCATTTCCGCGGCGCGCCGCAGCCCATGCGTCATCACCCGCTCCAGCATATAGGCGGAGCGCTTTTTCCAATCGAAGCCGGGAAAGGTTTCGTCGAGCGAGGCGAGCACGACTTCGTCGACCCCGGCCTTTTTCCCCGCCAGCACGCATTCGCAGACCAGCGCCTCGAGGCCCTTGATCATGATCGAGCGGATCATTTTGATCGCCGACGACGACCCCACGGGGCCGTCGTGGATCGAAGCGGCCATGCCGAGCGCTTCGAGCGCCGGCGCCGCGCCCCACGCGTGTGGGCCGCTGATGAGCAACGGCGCGCGATGCAGCCGGGGATGGACGGGCGCCATCACCGCGACGTCGACGTAGCGCCCGCCCGCCGCTTCGATGGCCTCGGCCGAGCGCGCCTTGGTCTGCGGCGCGCAGGAATTGCAGTCGAGGAAGAAGGCGCCGGCGGATAGGCCCGGCAGAACGGAGAGCGCGGCCGCATGGGCCTGATCGGCGGTGACGACGGAAAAGATCAGGCGCGCGCCCGCGACCGCTTCGCGCGCGGTTTCCGCGCCCAGAACCCCGGCCACGGCGTAATCGGCGCGTTTGGCCTCGCGCACAGACGCGTCCGGGGAATCGGTCTTGACGTCGTAAGCGGTCACGCGCGCGCTGAAGCCGGGCTGCGTGCGCCAGCCCTCGAGGAAAGCCTGCGCCGCCTCGCCGAAGCCGAGAAAGGCGATGTGGTCGATGCCGTCAGGCGATTGCGCCATGCGCCCCGTCGCTGGTCGAGCGTTTCCCAAGCGGTCCGGGTCAGTCGAATCGGAGGGCGCGGATCCCTTCCCGGCTCGCGGGGGAAGGTGTCGGCGAAGCCGACGGATGAGGGGGATCGCGCCTTAGGGCGCGATGGCTTCGACGAGAGGCGGTCACTTCCTAACGTGCCCAACCTCGCGCGTCACCATGGCGGTTACCCTGCATGTCGAACATGCAGAGACGTCGCGCTCCCGCGCGACCCCCCTCATCCGTCATCGCTAACGCGATGACACCTTCCCCTGCGAGGGCGGAAGGGGAGCGCCGCCCAGCAATTCGCCGGACGCGGACCACCGGCGTGTTTACGATCCATGCGCCGCCGGCGGCGAGGTCGAAAGGCACCGCTGGCTATTCATTTTCTCTATAGCCGAAAAGCGCTGACGTCGTCGTCATAGCGCATCCCGCGCCCTGCGCAGATGGTCGATCAGAATCGCCTGGGTCGGCGTCGGCCGCCAGCCGCGGCGGAAAGTGAGGCCGATCCGCCGCGCGCCGATCGGCACGCGGAACGGCGCCAGCGCGAGCAGGCCCTGGTCGAGCTCGTATTGGGCCTGACGCGCCGAGAGCAGCGTGAGCCGGTCGGTGCCGGTCAGCACGCCGCGCAGCAGCACCAGCGAACTCGTCTCGTACATGCCGCTGGGCATCCGCGCCAGTTCCTCCGCCGAGAACAGCTTGTGGAACACCGCGCGGGTCGGCGTCTCCTCGGCCGGGACCACCCAGGGGTAGGCGATCAAGTCCTCGCGCGACACCGTCTCGCGCAGGGTGAGCGGATGGCCGCGCCTGGCGACGACCGCGAGCGGGTCGTCGAACAGCGGCTCCTGCACGATGTCGTCGATCGGCGGGGGATTGCGCAGCGCGCCGATGAGAAAGTCGATCACTCCGTAGCGCAGCCGGCCGAGCAGCCCGTCGTAAGGCGCCGAGACGACCTTGACGCGCGCGCGAGGCCGTTCGCGCGAAAGCTGGTTGAGCGCGTCCGGCAGCAGCTTGGTGCGGGCGAACGGCATCGAGCCGACGACGATCAGGCCGGGATCGCGGCTCAGCGTTTCCGACACTTCCGCGAAGCCTTGCAGCAGCTCGGCGTGGGCGAGCGCGGCGTGGCGCGCGAACGTCGCCGCCGCCTGCGTCAACTCGACGCCCTGCCGCGTCGCGACGAACAGCGTCGCGCCCATGACGCGTTCGAGATCGCGGGCGGCGCGATGGAGCGAAGGCTGGGAAAGACCGAGCTCTCTGGCCGCGAGCGTGAAGTTGCGGGTGAACTGCATCGCCGCGAGGGCGCGCAACTGGGCGACCGTGACCAGGCGCTCGAAATGCGCGAAGCCCGCGCTCGATCGCCTGGCCTCGCCGCGCATCGCCTCGCGGGCGCCGCTCTCGATGAGCGCGAACGCGCGCATGACGCGATCGTAGAAGAGGAGCCCGACCTCGGTCGGCTTCATGCCGTCGGCGCCGAAGACGAGCAGCTTGGCGCCGAGGCGCGCCTCGAGCTTGGCCAGCGCCTGGGTGATCGCGGGCTGCGACAAGTGGATTTGCTCGGCCGCCCGCGTCGCGCCGCCGAATTTCACCGCTGCGGCGAAGGCGCGCAAATGGCGCAAATTGGGAATATCGGTCCACATCGCGAGCTTCTCCGGTCGCGTGAGCGGGCCCTTATAGCAAAATCTTATGGCGTCGGACGAATTCGAACTGGCGTCGGCGTCGGCCCGGATGAAAGATCGTGGCCAACGACTGGGACTGTTCAATTCAGCCCGCCGTGGTGAGCGTCCCCGGCGCGTGGATGGCCGGGTCAAGCCCGGTCATGACGATCCATTGATCGAGGACTGAATCGCCCTGGGTCACGCGCCGGCAGTGAGGAGGAAACGAGAGATGAGCGAGAAGACGGCGCTGGTCATCAGCGCGCACGCCGCAGATTTCGTCTGGCGCGCCGGCGGCGCGATCGCCCTGCATCAGGCCAAGGGCTACCAAGTGACGGTCGTCTGCCTCTCCTACGGCGAGCGCGGCGAAAGCGCCAAGATCTGGAAGCAGCCGGGCGTCACGTTGGAGAAAGTGAAGTCCGCGCGCCGCAAGGAGGCGGAGAACGCCGCCAAGGCGCTCGACGTTCACGACATCCGGTTCTTCGACCTCGGCGACTATCCCCTCGAGATGGACAAGGCCGCAAAATTCGGCCTCGTCGACGTCATCCGCAAGGTGCAGCCCGCCTTCATGATGAGCCATTCGATGTGGGACCCCTACAACACCGACCACATGTTCGCGACAAGAATAGCCTTGGAATGCCGCATGATCGCGCAGGCCTGGGGCCACAATCCGCATGAGAAAGCGCTCGGCGCGCCGCAGCTCTATCTCTTCGAGCCGCACCAGACCGAACAGATGAACTGGAAGCCCGACGTCTTCCTCGACATCACCGAGGTCTGGGACAAGAAGCTCGCGGCGATCCGCTGCATGGAAGGCCAGGAGCATCTCTGGACCTATTACACCAACCTCGCTGAGAACCGCGCCAACCACTTCAAGCGCAATTCGGGCGGCCAGTCGGGCGGGCGCAACGCCAAATACGCCGAAGGCTTCCAGTCGATGTTCCCGCGCACCGTGGACGAACTGTGATGAACGTCGTCGTACAGAATATCGCCCGCGCCGAGCGGTCGGTGATCGCCGGCCTCGCCGAATGCGGCGTGGCGACGGTTCACGAGGCGCAGGGGCGCATCGGGCTCCTCGCCCCCACAATGCGGCCGATCTACGCCGGCGCGCGCGTCGCCGCCTCGGCGGTGACGGTCTCGCTCGCGCCTTGCGACAACTGGATGATCCATGTCGCGATCGAGCAATTGAAGGCCGGCGACATCCTGCTGGTCGCGCCGACTTCGCCCTCCGACGCCGGCTATTTCGGCGATCTCTTGGCGACGTCCGCCAAGGCGCGCGGCGGCGTCGGCCTCGTCATCGACGCGGGGGTGCGCGACGTGCGCGATCTCGCGCGCATCGGCTTCCCAGTCTGGTCGAAATGCGTATCGGCTCAAGGCACGGTCAAGGAGACGCTGGGCTCGGTCAACGTGCCCGTGGTCTGCGCCGGCGCCTATGTCGAGCCGGGCGACGTCATCGTCGCCGACGACGACGGCGTTTGCGTGGTCAAGCGCGCCGACGCCGCGGACGTGCTGAAGAAGGCCCGGGCGCGCGTCGCCAACGAGGACGACAAGCGCAAGCGCTTCGCCGCCGGCGAACTCGGCCTCGACATCTACAAGATGCGCGAGCGCCTCGCCGAGCGGGGGCTGATATATGTCTGAGCGCGAGCCGATTTCCGCCCGCTGCATGTGGATGCGCGGCGGCACATCCAAAGGCGCTTATTTCCTTGCCTCCGACCTGCCGCAGGACAGTACCGAGCGCGACGCCTTTCTCCTCGCGGTCATGGGCTCGCCCGACAAGCTGCAGATCGACGGCATGGGGGGCGCCGATCCGCTGACCTCCAAGGTCGCGGTGATTTCCCGCTCGACCCGCCAAGGCGTCGACGTCGACTATCTCTTCCTCCAGGTCTTCGTCGACAAGCCGATCGTCACCGATGCGCAGAACTGCGGCAACATCCTCGCCGGCGTCGGACCCTTCGCCATCGAGCGCGGCCTCGTCGCCGCCACGGGCGGAGAGACTGCGGTGACGATTTATATGGTCAACACCGGGCAGATCGCGGTTGCGCGCGTCAACACGCCGGGTGGGCGCCCGATCTATGCGGGCGAGGCGCGCATCGACGGCGTTCCCGGCACGGCTGCGCCGATCCCGATCGAGTTCCGCGACACGGCGGGATCGAGCTGCGGCGCGCTGCTGCCGACGGGGAACGCGGTCGACGTCATCGACGGCGTCGAGGCGACGCTGATCGACAACGGCATGCCGGTCGTGGTGCTGCGCGCGCGCGACCTCGGGATCGCCGGCACGGAAAGCCGTGAGGAATTGGAAGCGAACGAGACCCTCAAGGCACGGCTCGAGGCGATCCGCCTGAAGGCCGGGCCGATAATGAATCTCGGCGAAGTCTCCGACAAATCCGTGCCGAAGATGTCGCTGGTGGCGGCGCCCAAGGCGGGCGGCGCGATTCTGACGCGAACCTTCATCCCCCATCGCTGCCATGCCTCGATCGGCGTGCTCGGCGCCGTCTCCGTCGCCACCGCCTGTCTACTGCCGGGTTCCCCTGCCGCACGCCTGGCGGTTCTGCCCGAGGGCGCGCGTAAAGCCATCGCCGTCGAACACCCCAGCGGAGAAATGACCGTCGTCGTCGATCTCGACGAAAGCGGCGGCGTCCGTTCCGCCGCGCTGCTTCGCACCGCGCGCAAACTCTTCGACGGAATCGTCTACGGCCGCTGAACCGCTTGGGGCTCTCTGATGGACCCGAATTACATGCCCTTCTGCGCCAATCCGTCGCGGCCGACCTACGCGCCGCCGCCGGGGGCGGTCGACGCGCATTGCCACGTCTTCGGACCCGCCGAGGTCTTCCCTTACGCGCCCGGGCGCAAGTACACCCCCTGCGACGCGCCGAAGGAAAAGCTGTTCGCCTTGCGCGACTTTCTCGGCTTCTCGCGCAACGTCATCGTCCAGGCGACGTGCCACGGCGCCGACAATCGCGCGCTGGTCGATGCGTTGAAGGCTTCGAAAGGGCTGGCGCGCGGGATAGCGGCGGTTCGCTCGAGCGTGACGAACGACGAGTTAAAGGCGCTCGACGAAGCGGGCGTGCGCGGGGTGCGCTTCAATTTCGTCAAGCGCCTCGTCGACGCGACTCCGCGGGAAGTCTATCTCGGCATCGCCGAGCGCATCGCCGAGCTCGGCTGGCACATCGTGGTCTATTTCGAGGCGCACGAACTCGCGGAGCTCGTTCCTTTCCTCAACAGCCTGCCGACGACGATCGTCGTCGACCACATGGGCCGGCCGGATCTCGCCAAGGGCGTCGATCACCCCGACTTCCGCCGCTTCGTCGAGCTGATGGCCGCCAACCCGCGCATCTGGAGCAAGGTCACCTGCCCGGAGCGCCTGTCGATCTCGGGTCCGCCCGATTACGACGACTTCGTTCCCTTCGCGCGAGAGATCGTCCGCTCCTTCCCCGATCGCGTGCTGTGGGGCACCGACTGGCCGCATCCCAACATGACGACCCACATGCCCGACGACGGCGATCTCGTGAACATGATTCCGCGCATCGCGCCGACGGCGGCCGAGCGGCAGGCGCTGCTCGTCGACAACCCGATGCGGCTTTCCTGGTCTCGATAATACCAATCCAAGATGGGAGGACGCACGATGTCCGCGCAAGCACACGCACAAGCCTTAGATGAGATCCCGGGGACGACCATCTTCGACGGCGCGCAAGCCATGAAAGGCTATGCGCTGAACAAGATGTGCTTTTCCTTCAACAAGACCGAGAACCGCGACGCGTTCCGTCGCGACGAAGAAGCCTTCATGACGCAATACGGGCTCACCGAGCAGCAGAAGGCGGCGATCCGCGCGCGCAACGTGCTGGCGCTGATCGAGGCGGGCGGCAACATCTACTACCTCGCCAAATTTGCCGGGATTTTCGGGCTCAGCGTTCAGGACGTCGGCGCCCAGCAGACCGGCATGAGCGTCGAAGCCTTCAAGGACATGCTCAAGAAGCAGGGAGAATAGGCCATGGCCAACATCATCGGAGGGTTGACCTCCTCGCATATTCCCGCCGTCGGCGCCGCCTACGCCAAGCAATTGTTCGAGGATCCCTATTGGAAGCCGTTCTTCGACGGCTACCCGCCCGTGCGCAAGTGGCTCGCCGAGCAGAAGCCGGACGTCGCGGTCGTCTTCTACAACGATCACGGCCTTAACTTCTTCCTCGACAAGATGCCGACCTTCTCGATCGGCGCCGCGTTCGAATACGAGAACCAGGATGAAGGCTGGGGCATCCCCAACATCGGCAAGTTCGAGGGCTATCCCGAACTCTCCTGGTATATCATCGAAGGCGCCGTCGCCGACGGATTCGACGTCTGCTCCTGCCAGGAAATGGCGGTCGACCACGGCTTCACCGTGCCGATGCAACTGTTCTGGGGCGACCAGACCAAGAACCCGATCAAGACCATCCCCATATGCATCAACACGGTGCAGCATCCGATCCCGACGCCGATGCGCTGCTACCGCTTCGGCCAGGCGATCGGCCGCGCGATCGCTTCTTTTCCCAGCGCCGAGAAGGTGGTGGTCGTCGGCACGGGAGGCCTGTCGCACCAGCTCGACGGCAAGCGGGCGGGTTTTATCAACAAGAAATTCGATCTCATGTGCATGGAGAAGATCGTCGACGAGCCCGAGACGCTCGCGGCCATATCGACCCGCGATCTCATTCGCGAAGCCGGCGCGCAAGGGGCGGAGTTCATCCTCTGGCTCGCCATGCGCGGCGCGCTGCAGGGCAAGGTCAAGCGCCTGCACCAGAACTACCACATTCCGATCTCCAACACCGCCGCGGGCACCCTGCTCATCGAAAATCGCGCCTGACGCGAAGTCCGGACGACTGGCTGGCCGGGCCCGGCGGCCCGGCGAGGCTTCGGCCCGTCGCGCCGCGGGCGGCCACAGACGGGCGCCTTTCGGCCTCGGGCGCGCCGGCGGCGCGGCGCCGGTTTCCTCGCCAGCGCGTTGATCGGGGCTTGATTCGAGGAACGATTCGGACCTTGATCCTAATCGACGGCCGCTGGGCGGGTTGGCGGACCCGAATCGTCGTCGGCGCGCCGATGGTTGTTTTCATCGTCCTGCGAAGAGCTATCCAGGAAGCGACGAAGGCGAGGACATATCCGTACTGAGGATTTGTCGACTTGGAGCGAAGCCTTGGTTGAGACGACACTGGAGAGGCGCCGTTCGGCGGCGGCGCGCGGCGCCAAGGCGGGCGCCCACGACGACGACGCCGATTTCGCCTACGGCGGGCTCGCGCACAAACGCAACGCCAACGATTCTTTGGCGGCCGTGCTCGGCCGCGAAATCATCGTCGGGCTTCATCCCCCGGGATCGCGGCTGCCGACCGAAGCGCGCCTATTGGTGCGTTTCGGCGTCTCGCGACCCACCTTGCGGGAAGCCTTCCGCGCGCTCGAGGCCAAGGGATTGATCGTCTCTCGGCAAAAAGTCGGCACGCTGGTCCGCGCCAAGTCGGACTGGAACATGCTCGATTCCGATTTCCTCGCCTGGCACATGCGCGCCGCGCCGACGCTGGAGTTCATCAACGACCTCTTTCAGCTCAGACAGATTTTCGAGCCGCACGCCTCGTTCCTCGCCGCCCAGTCGCGCGATGCGGCGGCGCTGAAGCGGGTCAGCGCCGCCTATGCCGACATGGAGCGCCGGAAAACCGGGCGCGGCGACCTGATCGGCGCCGACGTGCGCTTCCACAAGGAAATCCTCGAGGCGACCGGCAACCGGTTGATCGGAGCGCTCGGCGGCCTGATCGAAACCGCGCTGGTCGGCACGTTCCGGATGGGCTGGCGCGGCCTGGCGATCAAGGACGAGCGACTGCTGCAACACCGCGCCGTTCTCGACGCCATCGCCGCCCAGAAGCCGGAAGAGGCGCAGGCGTCGATGGCCCAGCTGCTGCAGGACTCCGCCACCGACGTCCGCCGCGCCTTGGAGAAGGACGGCCGACCCAAGGGTCGCTCGGCCAAGCGCGGCGAAAGCGCGCGCCCCGCCTGAATCGCGAGGGTTCGGCGCGACGCGCGGCGGCGATCGCTTCTCCCGCTGCCGCCTTTCCGGCCGCCTGTGCTACAATTGTTTGATGTCGATGCCCGTGGCCGCCCTCCTGATCGTCTTCAGCCTCGTCGCCGCGGCGTTCTTCGCCGGCGCCGAGACTGCGCTCACCGCCGCTTCGCGGGCGCGATTGCACGCCCTGGAGACCGGCGGGGACAAGCGCGCGACCCTCGTCAACAAACTCATTGCGATGCGCGGGCGCCTGATCAGCTCGATGCTGCTCGGCGGACAGCTCGTCACCATCGCCGCCTCGTCCCTCGCCACCAGCGTGTTCGTCGCGGCGGTCGGCGAGCGCGGCGTCGTCTACGCCACCGCCGTCATGACCGCGCTGATCGTGATCTTCGGCGAGGTTCTGCCCAAGACGATCGCCATCGCCTATCCCGACCGGGTGTCGCTGCTGATCGCGCCGACGGTCGCGTTCTTCGTGACGGTCTTCGGTCCCGTCGTCAGCGCGGTCGAGGCGCTGGTGCGCGGCATGTTGCGCCTGTGCGGCGTCAATCTGGCGGCCGCCGAGCCGAGCGTCTCCGGTCACGAGGAACTGCTCGGCGCGGTCGACATCCTGCATCGCGAAGGCGGCGTCGCGCGCAACGAGCGCGACATGGTCGGCGGCCTGCTCGAACTCGCGGAGATTCCCGTCTCCGACGTCATGGTCCACCGCACCAAGATGCGCACCATCGACGCCGACTTGCCGCCCGACGAGCTCGTGCGCGAAGTGCTCGCTTCGCCCTATACGCGCATGCCGCTCTGGCGCGGCGATCCGGACAACATCATCGGCATGTTGCACGCCAAGGATCTGTTCCGCGCCTTCGCGGCGGCGGGCGGCGACGCGAGCCGGATCAAGGCGGCCGACATCGCCTTGGAGGCATGGTTCGTCCCGGAGGCCACGACCTTACGCGATCAGTTGCAAGCGTTCCTGAGCCGCAAGACGCACTCGGCGCTGGTGGTCGACGAATACGGCGTGGTGCTCGGCCTGCTGACGCTCGAGGACATCATCGAGGAGATCGTCGGCGACATCAAGGACGAGCACGACGTTCTCGCGCAGGGCGTGCGCAAGCAGCTCGACGGCTCGATCATCGTCGATGGGTCGGTGACGATCCGCGACCTCAACCGCGCCATGGACTGGAACCTGCCCGACGAGGAAGCGGCGACCGTCGCCGGCCTCGTCATCCACGAGGCGCGCGCGATTCCCGAGCCCAAACAGACGTTCAGCTTCCACGGGATGCGGTTCGAGGTGCTGCGCAAGCAGCGCAACCGCATCGCCGCGCTGCGCATTGCGCCGCTGTCGGCGCGCGAGGCGAGCGCCGCCAAACCCGCCGGACCGAGCGAGCGTCCCGGCGGGAGCTAGGCGAAGGCGCGTTGCCGCGGCCGCCGCCGTCGCCTATATAGGCGCGCGTGGCGCGCGGCGCGCTAGAGACGAGGTTTCATGTCCTGGAACAATCAAGGCGGCGGCCCCTGGCGCTCCCCGGGGCAAGGACCGTGGGGTCAGGGCCCGGGCGGTTCGCCCCCACCGAGCGATCTCGAGGAGTTGCTGCGCCGCATTCAGCAAGGCCTGCGCGGCATCGTTCCGGGCGGCGGCGGCGGCGGCTTCGGCCCGCGCGGCTTCGTCTTGCTCGCGCTCGCCGCGTTGCTGATCTGGTTCGCGTTGGGCACCTTCTACTCCGTGCAGCCGAACGAGGTCGGCATCAACCTGGTGTTCGGCCGCTACACCGGCAAGACGGCAGCCGGCCTCAACACCAACTGGCCGTGGCCGGTGGGCACGGTGATCAAGGTTCCGGTCTGGGATCAGCAGATCACCGACGTGGGCTATCGCGGCGGCCCCGAGGGCGCCGACATTCTCGCGGAAAGCCAGATGCTGACCGGCGACCAGAACATCGTCAACGTGCGCTTTCGCGTGATCTGGCAGATCGATCCGGCGCATCCCGAGTATTTCGTCTTCAACATCCTCAATCCCAGCGAGACCGTCAAAGCCGTCGCCGAGAGCATCATGCGCGAAGTCGTCGGCCTGAAGACAATCGACGGCGTGCTGACCAGCGACCGCAAGTCGATCGAGCCGGACGTGCGCGACCGCATGCAGAAAGTGCTCGAGGGCTACAACGCCGGCGTCCTGATCAAGCAGGTGCAGCTGCAGTCGGTCGACGCGCCGACCGAGGTGATTCCCGCCTATCGCGACGTCACCGCGGCGCAGCAGGATCAGCAGCGCGCTGTCAACGACGCCGACACCTACGCCAATCGCGTCGTGCCGGAAGCCGAAGGCGCGGCCGCGCGCATCCTCGCCGAGGCCAAGGCCTATCGCGAGCAGACGATCCTCCAGGCCAAGGGTCAGACGGCGCGCTACAACCAGATCTACGCGCAGTACAAGAACGCGCCGGGCGTCACGCGCGAGCGCATCTACCTGGAGACGATGGAGCGTGTGCTCGGCTCCATGAACAAGACGATCCTCGACGCCAGCGGCGCGAGCGCGCCGGTGCCCTATATCGCGGTCGAACCGTTGCAGCAAAATCCGGCGGGAGCCGCCAAATGAGAAATCCTTTCGGCGGCTTCGCGGTCCTCGTCGTCGTCATTCTCGCGATCGTCGTGACGAGCTACACGTTCTTCGTCGTCGATCCGACGAAACAGGCGCTGGTGTTGCGTTTCGGCCAGCCGGTGCGCGATCTCATTGGCGCGCCGGGTCTCTATGCGAAGGTCCCTTTCATCGATACCGTCGTCTATATCGACAAGCGCATCCTGGCGCTCGACAACGAGCGCCAGGAAGTGCTGGTCGCCGAAAATCAACGACTCGAGGTCGACGCCTTCGTGCGCTATCGAATCGCCGAGCCGCTGCGGTTCTATCAGTCGGTGTTCGACATCAAGGGCGCCGACGCGCAGCTCGGCGGCATGCTGAATTCGGCCCTGCGGCGCACGCTGTCGGAGGCCTCGATCGTCGACATCGTGCGTGACAAGCGGGACGCACTGATGGCCGACATTCTCGTTCAGGTGAAGGCGGGCGCCGAGCGTTTCGGCGTCGAGGTCGTCGACGTGCGCATCAAGCGCGCCGATCTGCCGCCGGAGAATTCCGAGGCTGTGTTCCGCCGCATGCAGGCCGAACGTCAGCGGCTGGCCGCCTCGTTTCGCGCGCAAGGCTCGCAGCAGAGCCAGCAGATCAAGGCCGACGCCGACGCCAAGGTGACGGTGACGATCGCCCAGGCCCAGCAGCAGTCCGACCAGATCCGCGGCGAGGGTGACGGCGAGCGCAATCGCATTTTCGCCGAGGCCTACGGCAAGGACGCCGAGTTTTTCGCCTTCTATCGCTCGATGCAGGCCTATGACGACGGACTCAAAAGCGGCACGCGCGCGATTCTGAGCCCGAAGTCGGACTTCTTCCGCTATTTCACCACGCCGACGCCGCCGACGCCTCCTGCGCCGGCCGACGCGGCGCGGGCGGGCGCGCCCGCGGCGAATTGACATGCGCGATTTCGGCGCGGCGATCGGCCTCGTTTTCGCCATCGAGGGCCTGCTCCTGGCCGGGTTCACGGAGGCGATGCGCAAGCGCATGGCCGAGGCCGCGCGGCAAAACCCGGGCCGCCTGCGCCGCGTCGGCCTGGGCGCGGCGGTCCTCGGGGTGGTCATCGTCTGGGTCGCGCGGACGCTGCTTTGAGGCGTCGCGAGGCGGCCGTTTCGCCGCTTAACGGACATGATTGGCGGGCAAGGTGGCCAAATTGGCCGCGCCGGCCCGATGATTCTGGAGAGAGAGGACGCCATGCGTTTTGATCACGTCGAAGCGACGACCCGGTTCCGCGCCTTCAAGGGCGCCGCGCTCGTTTTGGGCGTCGCGGCGATGGCGGTCGGCGCGCCGACGCTGTTTCTGCCCGCCGCGCCCGCCTTCGCGCAGACGCACCCGACCGATCTCGCCGATCTCGTCGACTCCGTCGCCGAGGCGGTCGTCAACATTTCGGCGACGCAGACGATCGAGGAAAAGAGCGCCGAGGCGCTGCCCGACCTGCCGAAGGGCACGCCTTTCGACGACATGTTCGAGCAGTTCTTCAAGAACCACGGCTTCAACAACGGCGCGCCGCACCCGCACAAGACCTCCTCGCTGGGCTCGGGCTTCGTCATCGACGCGAGCGGCATCGTCATCACCAACAATCACGTCATCGGCGACGCCAACGACGTCGTGGTGATCTTCACCGACGGGCGCAAGCTGAAGGCGAAGATCATCGGCAAGGACCCCAAGGTCGACGTCGCGGTTCTCAAGGTGGAAAGCGACAAGCCGCTGAAGACGGTGAAGTTCGGCGACAGCGACAAGATGCGCGTCGGCGACGGCGTGATGGCGGTCGGCAATCCCTTCGGCCTGGGCGAAACCGTGACCGCCGGCATCATTTCGGCGCGCAACCGCAACATCGACAACGGCCCCTACGACGACTTCCTGCAGACCGACGCCGCGATCAACAAGGGCAATTCCGGCGGCCCGCTGTTCAACCTGAAGGGCGAGGTGATCGGCATCAATACGGCGATCCTTTCGCCCTCCGGCGGCTCGATCGGCATCGGCTTCGCCACGCCTTCGGCGAGCGTGATGCCGGTGGTCGATCAGCTCGAGAAGTATCACGAGACGCGTCGCGGCTGGCTCGGGGTGCGCATCCAGCCGGTCGACGACACGATCGCGGACAGCCTGGGGCTCAAGAACGCCCACGGCGCGCTGGTCGCCGGCGTCGACGAGCACGGCCCGGCCAAGCCGGCCGGCCTGATGGCGGGCGACGTGATCGTCAAGTTCGACGGCAAGGACATCAACGAATCGCGCGATCTGCCGCGTCTGGTCGCCGATACGCCGGTCGGCAAGGCGGTCGAGGTCGTCCTCGTGCGCGGGGGCCAGGAGATGGTCAAGACCGTGACCCTCGGCCGTCTCGAGGACGGCGAGAAGGCGATGGCGCTGGCCAAGGAGGAGACGGGCGACGCCGACAACGGCCCGGGGGTCGCCAAGGCGCTCGGCATGGAGCTGTCGGCGATCGACGCGGCGGCGCGCAAGAGTTTCACGATCAAGGAAAGCGTGAAGGGGGTCGTCGTTTCCGCGATCGATGCGAATTCCCCCGCGGCCGAGAAGGGCCTGCGCGTCGGCGACGTGATCGAGGAGGTCAATCAGCAGGCGGTCGAAAAGCCCGCCGACGTGACCAAGTCGATCGACGCGCTGAAAAAGGCGGGCAAGAAAACGGCGCTGCTGCTGGTCGCCAACGGCGCCGGCGAAGTGCGGTTCGTCGCGCTGGCGCTGAACTAACGGATGACGTCAGCGGCTAAGCCGCTGACGTCGCCGTGCTTTGCGACTTCCTCACCCCCTCACCTGCCCGTCGCCCCGCACCCTGTACTTGAAGGTGCAGAGCTGCTCGACGCCGACGGACCCGCAAGCGTGCATGCGGCCGGTGGCGACGCCGATCTCCGTCCAGACGAACCCTTGGAGAGCAACCAGCTTGATTGGCGAATCCTAAGGTACGGTTGCGAGTTGTTGTAGATTCAATATTCTGCTAGGAACTAGTGCGTCGAACTGCCAGCGTATCAAATTCTGCGGTTGTTTCTCAAATTCCTCTAGTCGATCGCGGAGACTTTTTTTGTCCTCAACTCCCAGAACGACCTTTAACTTCTCAAAATACGATTGAGAAATAGCTCTAGTGATATGCTCAAAGCCGTGCCTGCCAAAGCTTAGATAAACGAGTGTTTCAGGGTACCACGGCCTCTCGCTAGAGTCCGTGAGTACGCCACGCAAATATAGAAGGAAGTCAATTTCCATAAATAAATCAAAATTGATACCAGGCAGGGCACATCGATCCTTCAACATATCGACGCGAATCGAATATCTTCTGAGATTGAGTCGTTGATTTCGGATACGCAATGACTCAACGTCTTTATTGAACACGCGAAAAGAAACCAGTCCCAGTCGTTCTGAATAGGGATTATTTCGATCAAGATACGGAGTCCGTAAGATATAATCTATTGTCTCGAAGCGCTCGTGTTTCAAGAAGCACGCCAGCGCATACATGAACAGTTCTTGAATGATAAACCGAAAATTATCAAACTGGATCTCAGTCCACGATTGGGCCTCCGGCGGTCTATATAGGAACGGAATTAGATCGTCGAAGAACCTATGTACGATGTCGCGTGTATCAGAGTCGTCTCTATGCAAAGCAAGAAGATTGAAGAATGCGACGAGTTCGTTCCTAAACGGCAAGAAACTCTCTACGTTCTTGACTATTGCGTCGTCAGCCACTGGAGATAAAGAAGATATTCTAAGTTTCTCGAATTCGCTTGCGGCAGTAGACAAATATTCTTTTGCAGCGGCGATGAGATTGGGGCGGCTATGCCTAAGGGCATCCATCGCTCGGTTGTGCTGTGGATTGGTGTTTATGTGGGAGCTCTGCAACTCAGTCTCAAGAAAGTCCGGAGTGGTTCCAAGTTCCGGTTTAACGTAGAATGGCTTATCGAAAATCCACCTGAGAAGTTGCTCATAATTGTCCGAATATCTAGACTCGTCGGACAAGTCGATATAGATTTTGGAGCCGTAGTATGCCGGAATGTAAGGATGCCCGTTCTCGTCCATTTCCTGTGGCTTATCCCGTTGTCCCAGGCTCGTCTATATGTAGTGGATGCACTGGTTTGATGGGTTGATTTTGGTCGGTGCCGAGCGCTGGCGGCGCACCATCCTGTCGCATTCCGGTGGCCGTCT
>JBEKLU010000086.1:0-23608 GCA_050010035.1 Roseiarcus sp. | reverse complement strand
GCCTGGTGCGGACGGCGGGGGTCGAACCCGCACAGCCCTAAGGGCCGAAGGATTTTAAGTCCTTTGCGTCTACCAGTTTCGCCACGTCCGCTCGACCGCCGTTGTTTCACATTTCGGCGCGCAATTGAACCGCGGCGCGCTTCAACCCGCCGCGTCCTTGGCGATCGGCGGCTGGAAGGCGAGGCCCATGTCCCAGGGGAAATAGATCCAGGTGTCCTGCGAAACCTCGGTGACGAAGGTGTCGACCAGCGGGCGCCCCAAGGGCTTGGCGTAGACGGTGGCGAAATGCGCCTTGGGCAGCATTTCGCGCACCACCTTGGCGGTGGCGCCGGTGTCGACGAGATCGTCGACGACGAGGATTCTTGCGCCGCCGGATTTCGTCACCTGCGGGGCGATCGTCTTGAGCACCTCGAGGCCGCCCTGGTTCTTATAATCGTGATAGGAGGGATCGCGACGATCGCCTCGAACGGCCCGGAAGCGGCGAGGCGCCAGGCCAGCGCCCGCGCGTCGCGGTGGAACTGGTCCCAGGAGACCGGAAAGGCTTTTTCGCGACCGTCGGGCATGGCGGCTCCCTCACGTGGGGGTTTGACAGCGACCCCTCAATAGCAAGCGCCGCGCGCTCGAGCGAGCGCCCGCGTCGCTCGTCAACAGCTTTGGCCGCCTCCGCCGAGCCGAGCACCGAGCGCGCGCCCGAGCGCGAACAGCAGCGGAATCGCGGCGAGGATCGCCAGGACGGTCGCCGGACCCGCCCAGGCGAACGTCGGCCAGGCGATGCGGCGCTCCGCCCCCGCTTCGATCAGGAGAGCCACGCCGATCGGCAAATTGAGCAAGAGCCCGCTCGCCGTTCCCGGCGCATAGCTGCGCAGCGCCACGCTCGCCGCCAGATGCGGAACGAAGGCGTTCAGCGCCATCGCCAGGGCGTAGCCGCAGACGAGATAGGCGCCGACGAGGAAGCCCGCCGCCGCCAATCCCGCGCAGAGATAGGCCAGCAGCGTCAGCATGAACACGGCGAAGCGAAATTCGCGCGAGCCGATCGCGACATGCCAGCGCCCGGCGCGGCGCGACCAGGCCGGCAGGAACAGCGCCTCCTCGAGGTTGTGGATCGTCACGGCGAGCGCGAAGGCGAAGGCGAGCGCATCGAAGCGCATCGGCGCCGGCTCGCTCTACTGCGGCTTGGCCTCGTCCCCGATCGCGGCGAGCATCGCCTCGATGGCGCGGCGCGCCGCCGCCACTTTCTCGCCGTCCCGCCCGCGCACGACGATCTGGTTCTTGAACTTGCCGTCGGCGAAGGACGGATAGGAGCCGATGATCGTCTCGGGGTGGGCGGCGGCGATGGCGGCGAGCGCATCCCCGTAGCGCCCCTCGGGAACTGCGCCCGCTTCGATCGTCTCGGCGCTGAGCTTGACGCCGGTCTGCAGGCGCTTGGCGGCGGAGTCGAGCATCGCCTGCATGACCGAGGGCACGCCGGCCATCACGATGACGTTGCCGATGCGAAAACCCGGCGCCCAGGAGACCGGGTTTTCGATGAGTTCGGCGCCCGCGGGGATGCGCGCCATGCGCCGGCGCGCCGGCGTCAGCTCGCCGGGATTGCCGTACCGCTCCCTCATCACCGCGATGATGCGCGGGTCTTCGTCGATGGCGACGCCGAAGGCCTTGGCGACGGCGTCGGCGGTGATGTCGTCGTGGGTCGGGCCGATGCCGCCGGTGGTGAAGACGTAGGTGTAGCGCGCGCGCAGGGCGTCGAGCGCCGCGACGATTTCGGCCTCGAGGTCGGGCACGACGCGCGCTTCGCGCAGATCGACGCCGATGTTGGCCAGATACTCCGCGATATAGCCGATGTTGCGGTCCTTGGTGCGGCCCGACAGGATTTCGTCGCCGATGACCAGGATCGCGGCGGTGATGATCTTGGCGCTCATGGACTCGGCTCCTCGCGATCGAGCTCGTAGGCGACGTTCTCGACCGTGCGCAGGATCTCGCGATAGCCGAGCGCGCGCAAGCGCTCCTCGAGCAGCGCGCCGACGCCCAACAGGGAAAATTCCATGATGATGAGGCGCGGCCACAGCGCCCGCGGCGCTTCGCTCAAGAAGGGATCGAGGACGAGGTCCTCGGCGCCCTCGATGTCGAGCTTGATCGCGTCGATCTTGGCGTAGCCTTCCTCGCGCACCAGCGTCAGCAGCTTCTTGGCGCGCACGGTCATCTGTTCGACGCGCGCCTCGGCGCTGACGATGCGCACCGAGCTCTCGCCCTGATTGCCGGTGTTGACGAACAGCGTGATCTCCCCGTCGATGTCGGCGAGCGCGCAGGAGACCGCCTTGACGTTGGCGAAATCGCTCTGCCGGATGTTGTAGGCGAGCCGCTCGAACACTTCCGGCAACGGTTCGACGGCGAGAATGCGCGCGCGCCGCCCGCCCAGTCCCGCGGCGTAGAGCGCATAGCCCCCGACGCTGGCGCCGACGTCGAGAAACACGAAGTCGCCCTTCAGGCGCTGCGCCAGCAGCGCCCGCTCCGCCGCGTCGAAATATTGCGGCGTGAACAAGAGGCGCTTTTCCGCGACGTTGCGGTGGGGATAGAGGCGCATGCGCGCGCCCAGCGAATCGATGTCGACCGGCCGGCCGCGCAGCGAGCGCGTCGCGACGCCGCGCAGGAAGAAGGCGGTCCGCTTGCCGAACCACCCGAGAGAGCAGCGGCGCGTCACGCGCAAGGCGAAGGCGCAGACGCCGCTCGGCGCGAAATGGCCGAAGGGCGCGGATTCGACGAACCTGTCACTGGGCATGCGCGCTCGCCATTGACCTAGGAGCGGGCCGTCCTAGCACGAGCTAGCGCCGGTTCGCCAGCGCTAGCTCGCCTCAGGCCTTCGGCTTTCCCGCCGCGCTTCATCGGCGAGCCGCTCGCGCTCAGCGCGCACCTCGGCGCTCGCCGCGCGGACGCGCGCGACGATCTCGGGGCGCGCCGTTTCGGGCGAGCCGGCCGCGAAGGGCGGCTCGGGCGCGTATTCAAAATTGAGCTGGATCGCCTCCGCGACGTCGCGGCCGGCGAGCGCATCGACCAGCGTCAGCGCGAAATCGATCCCCGCCGTGACCCCGCCCCCGGTCACGAGCCCGCCGTCGCGCACGACGCGCGCCTTGACGGGAAACGCGCCGAACGCGCTGAGCAGGTCGAGCGAAGCCCAATGCGTCGTCGCGCGCCTGCCCCGCAGCAGCCCCGCGGCGCCCAGAAGCAGCGCGCCGGTGCAAACGGAGGTGACGAAGCGCGCCTCCTTCGCCTGCGCGCGCACGAACGCCAGCGTCTCCTCGTCGCTCATCAGCGCGTTGACGCCGGCGCCGCCGGGAACGCAGATCACGTCGAGCGGCGGACAGTCGGCGAAGGTCGTCGTCGGCGTCAGCGTCAGCCCAGTCGACGAGGTCACGCTGTCGCGGCTCTTCCAAACGAGATGAACTCTCGCTTCCGGCCAACTCGCGAAGACTTCATAGGGCCCGGCGAGGTCGAGCTGTTGCACGCGGGGAAAGACCAGCAAGCCGATTTCGATCGTCATGGATTCCGCCTTTGATGTCGCCTTTGATTGAAAACTCCGGATGGACGGGATAATAATCGCCGCCGAGATGGCGGAAATGACAGATAACCCACAGTTCACGCCAAACGCGGCGCGGCGGATCGAAATTCTCGCCTTTCCCCGTGTTCAATTGCTCGACGTCGCAGGCCCACTGCAGGTCTTCGCGACCGCCAACGACCTCGCCGAACACCGCGGCGCGCCCCCGCCCTACGCGCTCGCTGTCGTCGCCGCGCAAGGCCCGAGCCTCCAGACTTCGGCCGGTCTGAGCCTCGTCGTCGAGCCTCTTCCGGACGCGGAGCGCGACGTCGACACGCTCATCGTCGCCGGCGGCTATGGCGTCGACGCGGCGGCCGCGAACGCTGCGCTGGTGGATTGGCTTCGCCTCAGGTCGTCCCGGCCGCGCCGGCTCGCCTCTGTCTGCTCGGGCGCGCTGTTGCTGGCCGCCACCGGGGCGCTCGACGGCCGGCGCGCGGCGACGCATTGGGGGCGTTGCGCGCAATTGGCGCGTCTCTATCCCGACATCCGCGTCGAAAGCGATCCGATCTTCGTGCGCGACGGCCGGGTCTGGACCTCGGCCGGTGTGACCGCCGGCGTCGATCTCGCGCTGGCGCTGGTCGAAGAGGACCTCGGCCGCGAAACGGCGCTCGCCGTCGCCCGGCAGCTCGTCGTCTTTCTCAAGCGCCCCGGCGGTCAGGCGCAGTTCAGCGCGGCGCTGTCGCTGCAACGCGGCGACGGCGTTTTCGACGAGATGCATAGGTGGATTGATCGTAACCTCAGGGCGGATTTGTCGATTCCGCGTCTGGCGGCGCGGGCCGGCATGAGCGAGCGCACGTTCCTGCGCCGCTACCGCGAGGCGACCGGCCTGACGCCGGGCAAGGCCGTCGAGCGGCTGCGCGTCGAGGCGGCGCAGCGCCAGCTCTGCGAGACGCGCGCCTCGATCAAGCGCGTCGCGGCGCGCTGCGGCTTCGGCTCGGCCGAGTCGATGCGTCGCAGCTTCATGCGTTTGGCGCGCGTCGCGCCGCGCGATTTCCGCCAGCGCTTTTCGCCCTGAGCCGACAATCCTTGTCTTGCCTTGTCTTGCGCGGCGGCGAAGGCGTATTAGATGGGGCGATGAATGGGCGCGGCGGCGCCAAAGCCCCCTCTCAAGGTTCATTTCATGACGTTCGTCGATTCCGCGCTGCTGCAAGGCCGGCGCAACGGCCATATCAAGCTGCACGGAGCGGAAGCCTTCGCGGCGATGCGCGAGGCCGGCGCGCTGACGGCCGAGGCGCTCGACCTCTTGGTCGAGCGCGTGCGCCCGGGCGTCTCGACGGCCTCGCTCGACAAATTCATCTATGAATTCGCGCTCGATCACCACGCCTATCCCGCGCCGCTCAACTATCGCGGCTACCGCAAGTCGATCTGCACCTCGATCAACCACGTCGTCTGCCACGGCATACCCGACGAGAAGCCGCTGCGCGACGGCGACATCCTCAACATCGACGTGACGCTGATCGTCGAGGGCTGGCACGGCGACGCCAGCCGCATGTACGTGGCGGGCGAAGCGCCGCGGCGCGCGCAGCGGCTGATCGAGGTGACCTACGAATCGCTGTTGCGCGGCATCGCGGCGGTCAAGCCGGGCGCGACCACCGGCGACATCGGCTACGCCATCCAGAGCTACGCGGAGGGCGAGCGCTGCTCGGTGGTGCGCGACTTCTGCGGCCACGGGCTCGGCCGCCTGTTCCACGACGAACCGAACATCCTCCACGTCGGCCGGCGCGGCGAAGGCGTGCCGTTGCGGCCGGGCATGTTCTTCACCATCGAGCCGATGATCAACCTCGGCGGCCCCGGCGTCAAAGTGCTGTCCGACGGCTGGACCGCGGTGACGCGCGACCGCTCGCTCTCCGCGCAGTTCGAGCACACCGTCGGCGTGACCGAGACGGGCGTCGAGATCTTCACCCTCTCGCCCGCCGGGCTCGAGCATCCGCCCTACGCGCGATGACGCCCGACCGGGATCGGGCGGCGCCCGCCCATTATCTCGGCCATCGCCAACGATTGCGAACGCGCCTGCGCGAAGCCGGGCCTGAGGCGGTCGCCGACTACGAACTCCTCGAACTCGTGCTGTTTCGCGCCATCCCGCGGCGCGACGTCAAGCCGCTCGCCAAGGCGCTGATCGCGCGTTTCGGCTCGTTCGCCGAGGCGATCGCGGCGCCGGCGCAGCGGCTCGCCGAGGTCGAAGGGATGAGCGCCGGCGCGATCGACGAATTCGAGATCGTCGAGGCGAGCGCCAAGCGCTTCGCCAAGGGCGTGGCGAGAAAGCGTCTCGTCATCGGCTCGTGGAGCGAAGTGATCGACTATTGCCGCACCGCGATGGCCTTCGACGAGCGCGAGGAGTTCCGCGTCCTGTTTCTCGACAAGAAGAACGGCCTCATCGCCGACGAATCGCAGGGCGTCGGCACGGTCGACCAGACGCCGGTCTATCCGCGCGAGGTCGTGCGGCGCGCTCTCGAACTGGCGGCGACCGCGGTCATCCTCGTCCACAACCACCCCTCGGGCGATCCGACCCCCTCGACCCAGGACGTCAAGATGACCCTTGACATCATCGCCGTGGCCGCGCCGCTCGGCGTCGCCGTGCACGACCACATCATCGTCGGCCGCCACGGCCACACCTCGTTGCGCGGCCTCAGGCTGATTTGATCGACGCCCGCCGAATTCACGCCGTCATTGCAGCACCATCTGCTCCCGGACGGCGCGGATTTCCGCCGGCTGGATCAGCCCCACATGGGCGACGCGGACCGAATGGAGCGGCCCGTCGAGCGACGCGCGCCAGAATTTGAGGAATTTCTTCAGCTCGGGGAATTCCGGGGCGAGGTCGTAATCCTGCCAGACGTAGGTCTGCAGCAGCGACTGATGATCGGGCAGACGATAGAGAATCTCGGCGGTGGTCAGGCTGAAACCCTGAAGCTGGCGAATGAATTCGTCGGACACGCGCGACGGCATGGCGCGACCCTCCTTTCCAAGGGGCCGGGGGCGCGGCGCATCCGCCCGTCGGGCGAGCGCGACCCGCCGATTCGATCATTGCGCGCGCGAAAGCTTAACCGAGCCTTGCGCCGCGCCCATCAGCCGAGCAAGTTCCGTGCCGCCGCGAGCTCGCCCGGCGTGTCGATGTCGAGGGTCACGCCGTCGCTGGCGACGTCCACTTCGACTATCCCCAAGGGATCGGCTTTGCCGATGAGGCGGCGCGCGCCTTCGTCGCCGGTAAGGCGCGCCAGCGCGGGAAAGAGCGCGCGCGACAGCAGCGCGGGATTGCCGCGCCGGCCGGCGTAGACCGGCGCCGCGGCGAGCGCCTGTGGGCGCGCCGCGAACGCCGCGATCAGGCGATCGAGCAGCGCCGCCTCGATTCCCGGCATGTCGCCGAGCAGAATGAGGGCGCCCGCGACGCCGCTCGGCAGCGCCGCGACGCCGACCTTGAGCGAGGAGGCGAGGCCGCTGGCGAAATCGGCGTTGTGGGCGAAGACGAGCGGCAGACCCGCGAGCGCCGCCTCCACCGCCTCACGCGCGTGGCCGGTGACGACGACGACGGGGCGCGCGCAAGAGCCGAGCGCCGCCTCCGCCGCGTAACGCACCAACGGCTTGCCGCATAGCGAGGCGACGAGTTTCGAGGCCTCGAGGCCGCCTTCGGCGCGAAAGCGCGCGGAGCGGCCCGCGGCGAGCACGACGGCGCCGATCTCAGCCATCGCCGAGGCGCGGTTGCGGGCGCGATGCGATCTCCATCAAGAGGCCGCCGACGCCCATCGCCTCGATGTCGGCGCCCTTGATCGGCACGCCGGCGAGAATGCGGCCCAGCACCCAATCGAAGCCGTTCTCCTTGGGCGAACGCGCGCAGCCGGGAGCGCCGACGATCGGCAGGTCGCCGCGCGCCGCCAGCAGCAGCAGGTTGCCCGGATCGACCGGCATGCCGAAGCGCTCGATCCGCCCGCCGATGGCCTCGATCGCGGCGGGAATGACGTCGCGCCGATCGGTGATCGCCGAGGCGCCGAAAATCACCAGCGCCTCGCCTTTCGCGGCGAGCCGTTCGAGCGCGCGCGCGAGCGCGATCGGCTCGTGCGCGACGCGCTCCTCGGCGACGATCGAAGCGCCGGCGGGCGCAAGGCGCGCCTCCAGCGCCTGCAGGGTCTTGGCGACGACGCTC
This sequence comes from Roseiarcus sp., assembly GCA_050010035.1. Lineage (GTDB taxonomy): Bacteria > Pseudomonadota > Alphaproteobacteria > Rhizobiales > Beijerinckiaceae > Roseiarcus. Next base: position 15,887 of record JBEKLU010000086.1, on the reverse strand, counting down.
GCCTTGAGGCCAGGCAGCAGGGTCGAGACGACGGCGAAGCGCAAGGGGCGAAACGGCGCGATCGACACGGCGCCGCCCGCGGGCAAGGCCTCGCACGCCGCCGCCAGCGCCGCGCCGGGCGTCGCGAAGGGAATGATCTTGACCGTCGCCGCCATGTCGCCCGCCGCGACGGTGCGGAACGGCGCCAGCGTCGCCACGGTGATCGCCTCGTCGACGCCGTTGACGCGGCGAATTGCGTTGGCGTCGACGAGGAAGAGGCCGGCTTCGCGCGCGAACAGATTGACGCGGCCGGTGAAGGGCGGCTCCAGGCGCAGATGGGCGCCGGCGAGGCGTTCGGCGAGGCGCCGGGCCGCCTCGTCCTCGCCGACGTCGCCGGGCTCGAGCCGAGCCGCGACGACCTCCGTGACCCCCGCCGCGCTCAGCGCGCGGCGCCGCTCGGCGGTGACGACCTGCCCCTTCCTGAGCGTCAGAGTTTCGAGCCGCAGCCCATGCGCGAGAATGGCGTTTTCCGCCTCGGCGACCGGGATCGCGCCGAATTTCACGACGCCGCTCCTTCGGCGCGCAGCGGCTTCTTGCGCAGCGCGGCGACGATCTCGCCCATGATCGAAACGGCGATCTCGGCCGGGCTCACCGCGCCGATGTCGAGACCGATCGGCGCGTGAATGCGCGCCAGCGCCTTGTCGCCGAAGCCTTCGGCGCGCATCCGCTCGATCCGCTTGGCGTGGGTTTTGCGCGAGCCGAGCGCGCCGATGTAGAAGCAGTCGGCGCCGAGCGCGCGCACCAGCGCGCGATCGTCGATCTTGGGATCGTGCGACAGCAGGCAGATCGCCGTGTAGCGGTCGAGCGGCGCGGCGGCGAGCGCTTCCTCCGGCCATTGCGCAATCAGCGGGACGTCGGGAAAACGCTCCGGCGTGGCGAAGGCGGTGCGCGGATCGATGATCGTCGGGTCCAGCCCGGCGATCCTGGCGATCGGCGCCAGAGCCTGCGAAATATGCACCGCGCCGATCATCACCAGCCGCACCGGCGGGGTGAGGACGGTGAGGAAGCAGCTCTCGCCGGCGTCGTCGACGAGGCCGCTTCTGCCGGACCTGAGCGCCGCTTCGAGCGCCTCGGCGAGCGGATCGGCCTCGATCGCGTCCGCCGCGACGAAGCGTTGCGCGCCGTCGGAGAGCCGGGTGACCAGCGCGCCGGCGCGCCGCTCGCGCCGCGCCGCGTTCATCGCCTCGAGAATGTCCAGCCGCATCAGTCGACCCGCTCGACGTAGACCTTGATGCGGCCGCCGCAGGAGAGGCCCACCCGCCACGCCGCCTCGTCGACGACGCCGAACTCCAGCGTCCTGGGCGCGCCGTTGGCGATGACGTCGAGCGCCTCGGTCACCACCGCGCCCTCGACGCAGCCGCCCGACACGGAGCCGAGAAAATTGCCGTTGCCGTCGATCGCCAGATGCGAGCCGACGGGGCGCGGCGCGGAGCCCCAGGTCTCCACCACCGTCGCGATCGCGACGGCGCGGCCGTCTTTGCGCCAGCGCTCGGCGGCGGCCAGAATGTCCTCGTCGGTGTTCAGCATCGTGCGCCCGCTCCCATCGGCCGATATGTTCACGACGGCGTCGCCGGCGCAACGAAGCCGATCGCCTTGTGCGTGCCGTCGCAATAGGGCTTGTTCTTCGAGCCGCCGCAGCGGCAGAGCGCGGTCGCCTGCGTCCGTTCGATCGTGCGCCCCGTGCCCGAGAGGATTTCCACCGCGCCGCTCGTCTTGAGCGGCCCGTTGGGATAGGGCGTGATCTTCAGGACGCCGGCGCGCGCGGCGAGCGGTTCGCTGGGCTTGGTCGCGGGCTCGCCGGTGGCGATGAAACCCGCGCCCACATGCGACCCGTCGCAATAGGGCTTGTTGGCGGAGGCACCGCAGCGACACAGCGTCGCGCGCGCGCCCGCCGCCTCGCCGCCGATTTCGATCTGGGCGTGGACCGCGAGCGAGCCGTTCTCGCGAACGGTGATCGTGTTGACCAGGGGAAGCGGCTCCGGCGCGCCGCCGTCATGGCGCGCGATCTCGATCGCGCCCGACGGGCAATTGAGCGCGACGAACATGAGGTCATCGGCCGAGGCGGCGTCGGGATTTATCCAGTCGCCCTCGACATTGGCCTTGAACACGCCCGGCTGTGAAAGGACGCAGCGCCGCGCATGAATGCAGCGGCGCCCGTCGAAGCTGATCGTCGCCCATCGGCCGGCGACCCGTTCGATTGCGCTATCGCTCATGTCTCCTCCCTTGGCCCCCGGCCGAAGCCCTCGTAGCGAAGATGGCGAACCCGCAGCCGCTCCGCAAGGCGGGCTCGAACGGGTCGAACCCGCCGCGCCTAGGCCGACCGCCTGAGCCAGACCTTCGGGTCGGCGTCGGCCGCGCCGGCGCCCGACAGCGCGCGGCAAAGCTCCGCCATGCTCGTCAGGTTGTGGATCGGCCGGAATTCGTCGACATGGGGCAGCATAGCGCGCACGCCGCCCGCCTTGGCGGCGAATCCGTCATAGCGCAGCAGCGGGTTGAGCCAGATCAGCCGGCGGCAGGAATGGTGCAGCCGCTCCATTTCCGGACCGAGCGCGTCGAGGCCGTCGCGCTCCAGCCCGTCGGTGAACAACAGCGCGATCGCGCCCTGCCCCAGCACGCGGCGCGACCATTCGCGGTTGAAGCGGTGCAGCGACGCCCCGATGCGCGTGCCGCCCGACCAGTCGACGACCTCAGCGGCGCAGCGCTGCAGCGCCTCGTCGGGATCGCGCGCCCTCAGCGCGCGCGTCGCGTTGGTCAGGCGGGTGCCGAACAGAAACGTCGTCACCCGCCGCGTCTCGCCGAGCGCGTGCAGGAAATGCAGGAACAGCCGGGTGTATTCCGACATCGAGCCGGAAATGTCGCACAGCGCGACGACCGGCGAAGCCCGCTCGGCGGGCGCGCGAAACGTCAGATCGATCACAGCGCCGCCGCCCTTCAGCGAGCGACGGAAGGAACGGCGCGGATCGATGCGCCGTCCGCTCGCCTCGGCGACGAAGCGGCGCGTGCGGACCCGCTCCGCGGGCAGCGCGAGCCGCGCGATCTGCGCCTTGGCCTCGGCGATTTCCGCCGCGCTCATCTGCGCGAAGTCCTTGGCGCGCAGGATTTCCTCGGCCGACATGGTGAAGCGCGCGTCGAGATCGAGCGACGGCGCCGCCTTGGCTTCGTCGCGCGCCGCCTTGAGCAGCGCGTCGGCGACGCGGCTCGCGCCCGCCTCGGCCTTATGTTTCTTCGGTTTGTCCGGCCGCGCCTGCGGCGACATCATCGCGATGAGCTTTTCGATGAGCCCCTTGCGCTTCCAGAAGATCGCGAACGCCTGGTCGAACAGCAGCGTGTGCTCGTGCCTCTTGACGAAGACCGCGTGCAGCGTCTGACGGAAATCCGCCTTATCGCCGATGCCCGCCGCCTCGACCGCTTTGAGCGCGTCGAGCACCGCGCCCGGCCCGACCGGCAGGCCCGCTTCGCGCAACGCGCGCGCGAAATAGAGGATGTTTTGGGCGAGCGCGCCCGTTCCTGCGGCGCTCGCCGCTTCGCCGCAAGACCTATCGAGCATCGTCAAGCCGTCCCCCGCGGCCCGCTCGCTCGGCGTCGCGCGTCGACGTCGCGCTCCGTCATTCGGGGCAACCCTTCGCGTGTTCGGCCTGCAGGATCGTCGTGGCGTTGCCCAGTTCGATCGCGCTGAGCCCCAACGCGTTGGCGTTGCTGCTGACGCAGCCCGCGTTGCCGAACGTCGCGATCCCGCGCGCCGTCTGGAAGCAATAGCCGTGCTGCGCATAAATCCGGTTGCGCATCACGTAGAGAAACTCGCAGTTCGGCCCGCTCATCAAATCGCCCAGGCGAAACTGGTCGCGGTCGGTGCAGCCGAACACGTCGTAGCAGTCGGCCGCCGCGGCGCCGCCGTAGACGACCAACGCGAAGAAAGCGGCGGCGCGAAACGTGACATGGCGCATCGTCGGTAAGTCCTTCTGTTCGGGATCATCGCGGAAATTTCCGCGCGAAATAGGCCTTCATCGGCTCGAAGTAATGGTCGCGCCAGCCGCCCTTCTCGTAACTGGTCTGACCGTCCGGCACGTTGCTATGCGACAACGTCAGCCGCGCGCCCGCCTTGACCGGCGTCAAAACGACGGCGATCGTCGAATCCGGGTCGTCGGCGGCGAATTCGCTGGTGCGCCAGGACTGCACGATGCGCTTGCCGGGAACGAGCTCGATGTTCCTGCCGGTGATGTAGCCGTCCCAGGCGGAGAAGGCGGCGCCGACCTTCTTGGACGCCTTCGCCTTGCCGCCCGTCATCGCGCCGTGCGCGGCGCTGCTCAGCCAGGCCTCGTAGACGGCTTCCGGCGGCGCGCGAAGGGTGCAGGAGAGCTTGAAATCGTAACTCACGGCCACGACCTCCTCGGTTGCATCCTTTCGCGCCGTCACCGCGCCTCGGCGAGGCGCAGGTCGGCGCGCGCCTGCTCGATCAGCTCATGGGCCTTGGCGCCCTGAATCTTGACGATGTCGTCCTGGTACTTGAGCAGCACGCCGAGCGTGTCGGAAACCTGCGCGGGATCGAGCGCCACGGCGTCGAGCTCGCTCAAGGCGCTCGCCCAATCCAGCGTTTCGGCGACGCCGGGCGACTTGAACAGGTCCTGCTTGCGGATCTTCTGCACGAAGGCGACGAGTTCGGCGGTCAGGCGCTCGGGCGCGCTCGGCGCCTTGGCGCGCACAATCGCCATTTCGCGCGCCGCGTCGGGATAGTCGACCCAATGATAGAGGCAGCGCCGCTTCAGCGCGTCGTGAATTTCGCGCGTGCGGTTCGAGGTGATGACGACGATCGGCGCGCTTTCCGCCTTGACGACGCCGATCTCGGGGATCGTCACCTGAAAGTCCGACAGCACTTCGAGCAGATAGGCTTCGAACGCCTCGTCGGCGCGGTCGATCTCGTCGATCAGCAGCACCGGCGCGCCGCCCGCCGACGGTTCGAGCGCCTGCAACAGCGGCCGCTTGATGAGATAGCGCGAGGAGAAGATGTCGTGTTCGATGCGGTCCTTGTCGTGCTCGCCGGCCGCCTCGGCGAGGCGGATCGCCATCATCTGCGCGGGATAGTTCCATTCGTAGACCGCGGTGGCGACGTCGAGGCCCTCGTAGCACTGCAATCGAATGAGCCGGCGGCCGAGCGAAGAGGCGAGAACCTTGGCGACTTCGGTCTTGCCGACGCCCGCCTCGCCTTCGAGAAACAGCGGACGGCCGAGGCGCAGGCTGAGGAAGACGACCGTCGCCAGCGCGCGCTCCGCGACGTAGGAGGCGCCGCTCAGCAGCGCCAGCGTTTCGTCGATGGAGGCCGGCGCGGGGATAGGCCGGGGAGCTGATTGCGTCATCGCCGTTCCGAATCGCCTTGCGCCGACCGCGAGCGGTTTCGCGATCGGCGAGGCCCAAGCGCCCTCCGGATAGGCCGAAGGGCGCGATTTGGCAAATATCGGCGGGCATTCAGCCCGCCGCCGCGACCGCGCGCCGAGCGAGCACGCCGATGAGATGGGCGCGGTAATCGGAGTCGGCGTGCATGTCGGCGTTGAGGCCCGCCGCCGGAACGCTATGGCCGTCGAGCGCCGCGGCCGAGAAATTGCCGTTCAGCGCATCCTCGAAGCTCTTCACGCGGAACACGCCGCTCGCGCCCGCCCCGGTCACCGCGACGCGCACCCCGCCCGCCGTCTCGGCGACGAACACGCCGACCAGCGCGTAGCGCGAGGCGGGATTCGGGAACTTCACGTAGGCCGCCTTCCGCGGGATCGGGAACCGCACGTGGGTGATGATCTCGCTCGGCTCCAGCGCCGTCTCGAACAGGCCCTTGAAATAATCGTCGGCGGCGATGGGGCGCCTGTTGGTCAAGACGGTCGCCCCGAGGGCCAGGGCGGCGGCGGGATAATCGGCCGCCGGATCGTTGTTGGCGAGCGAACCGCCGATCGTGCCGCGATTGCGCACGGCCGGATCGCCGATGTGGCCGGCGAGCGAGGCGAGCGCGGGAATCGCGGCGCGCACGATCGCGCTGTCGGCGACGTCGGCGTGACAGGTCATGGCGCCGATCATCAGCGCCTCGCCCTCGCGGCTGACCCCGACGAGTTCGCGGACCTTGCCGAGATCGACGATCGCGGCGGGCGCGGCGAGGCGCTGCTTCATCGTCGGAATGAGGGTTTGCCCGCCGGCGAGCAGCTTGGCGTCCTCGCGCGCGAGATCGGCGAGCGCGCCGGCGACGTGGGTGGGTTGAAGATAGGTGAAGGCGTACATGGCGAAATCTCCGAAAAAGAGGGAAAAGCGAAGCGGCGGCCGGCGAGCGGCCGCCTGCGTCTCGATCACTCGGCGGCGTGCTTCATCACGGCCCTTTGCGCGGCGCGCCACACCACTTGCGGCGTCGCCGGCATGGTCACGTTCTCGTGGCCCAGCGCGTCGGTGATCGCGTTGATCACCGCCGGCGGCGAGGCGATCGCGCCCGCCTCGCCGCAGCCCTTCATGCCGAGCGGATTGGACGGACACACCGTCTCGATCGTATCGACATGGAACGAAGGCAGGTCGTCGGCGCGCGGCATGCAATAGTCCATGTAGCTCGCGGTCAGCAACTGGCCGTCGGCGTTGTAGACGGCGCGCTCCATCAGCGCCTGCCCGATGCCGTGAGCGACGCCGCCGTGAACCTGGCCCTCGACGATCATCGGATTGATCAGCTTGCCGAAATCGTCGACCGCGGTCCAACGCTCGATCGTCACCACGCCGGTCTGCGGATCGATCTCGACTTCACAGATGTGAACGCCGGCTGGGAAGGTGAAGGCGGGCGGGTCCCAGAACGCGCCTTCCTTCAAACCTGGCTCGAGCTCCTGGCCGTTGAACTTGTGGGCTTGGTAGGCATTCAACGCGACCGAGCCGAAGTCGATCGATTTGTCGGTGCCCCTGACGGTGAACTTGCCCTCCTTGAACTCGATGTCCTGCTCGGAAGCTTCCAGCACGTAGCCGGCGACCTTCTTCGCCTTGACCTCGATCTTGTCGAGCGCCTTGAAGATCGCCGACATACCAACCGCGCCGGAGCGCGAGCTATGAGTGCCCCAGCCCATCTGCGCCTTGTCGGTGTCGCCATGAACGATCGAGACGTTGTCGATGGGGATGCCAAGGCGCTCGGAGACGAGCTGGGCGAACGTCGTCTCGTGACCCTGGCCGTGGCTGTGCGTCCCCGTCAAGACTTCGACAGTGCCCACTGCATTGACTCGCACCTCGGCCGATTCCCAGCCGCCGATGGCCACGCCCATGGCCGCGGCCATCTGCGAGGGGGCGAAGCCGCAAGCCTCGATGTAGGCGGAGAATCCGATCCCGCGCAGCTTGCCCTTGGCGGCCGAGGCCGCCTTGCGCGCGGCGACGCCCCTGTAGTCCGAGAGTTCCACCGCCCTGTCGAGCGCCTTCGCATAGTCGCCGGCGTCGTACGTAGCAACCACCGGCGTTTGATGCGGGAAAGAGGTCACAAAATTCTTCCGGCGAAATTCCGCCGGATCGTGTCCGGTTTCGCGAGCCGCCACCTCGACGATACGTTCCACCAGGAAAGTGGCCTCCGGCCGGCCGGCCCCGCGAACGGCGTCGACGGGCGTGGTGTTGGTGTAGACCGCGTCGACCTCGGCGTAGATCGCGGGAATGTTGTATTGGCCCGACAGCAGCGGGGCATAGAGCCAAGTCGGGACTATCGACCAGAAGGCCGAGGGATAGGCACCCAGGTTCGCGACCGTGTGCACACGCAGGCCCAACATTTTGCCGTTCGCATCGAGAGCCAGCTCGGCGTGCGACACATGATCACGGCCGTGAGCGTCGGTAAGGAACGATTCGGAGCGTTCCGCCGTCCATTTGACCGGCCGCTTGATCTTCTTGGCCGCCCAGGCGCAGACGGTCTCTTCGTTGTAAATGAAAATCTTGGAGCCGAAGCCGCCGCCGACGTCGGGCGCGACGACGCGCAGCTTGTTCTCGGGAGCGACGCCCTGGAACGCGGACAGGACGACGCGCGCCAGATGAGGGTTCTGGCTGGTCGTGTAAAGCGTTATGACATCCATGCCCTCGTCATAGTCGCCCAGCGCCGCGCGCGGCTCCATGGCGTTGGGGATCGTTCGATTGTTGACGAGGTCGATCCTGGTGACATGCTTCGCCGCCGCAAATGCCGCGTCGGTCGAGGCCTTGTCGCCGAGATGCCAGTTGAAGACGGTGTTGTTGGGCGCCAGGGCGTGCACCTGCGGCTGGCCCGGATCGGCGGCGGTCGCGGTGTCGACGGCGGCGGGCAGAACGCCGTAGTCGACGACGACCTTCTCGGCCGCGTCTTTGGCTTGAAGATAGGTGTCGGCGATGACCACCGCGACCGGGTCGCCGACATAGAGCGCCTTGCCGTGCGCCAACGCCGGAAAGGCTCCGACCTTCATTGGCGTACCGTCTTTGAAGTAAAGCGTCACGCCGCAGACATGCGCGCCGATCTTATCGGCCGCCGCGTCGGCGCCGGTGAGCACCGCGACGACGCCCGGCGCTGCGAGCGCTGCGGAGGCGTCGATCCTGTCGATCGTGGCGTGCGCGTGCGGAGAACGCAGAAAATAGGCGTAGGCCTGCCCCGGACGGTTGATGTCGTCGACGTAATGGCCCTTGCCGGTGATGAAGCGGATGTCTTCCTTGCGCTTGACGGAGGCGCCGATGCCGGTCGCGTTCATGTAACACTCCCTGATGTCGCTTTTGTCGTTGTTGAATATCGAAGCGATCTTCGCCGGCCGCACGCAGCCCCACCGGGCGCGTCGGGCGCGACTCGCGAACGCTTATTCAGCCGCCTGGGGCCGGCTCTGCGCGCCCATTTCGTGGGCGCCCTGCTTCACCGCCTTGACGATGTTGTGATAGCCGGTGCAGCGGCAGATGTTGCCTTCGAGCTCCTCGCGGATCGTATGCTCGTCGAGGTCCGGGCCTAAGCGATTGGCCATGTCGACCGCCGACATGATCATGCCGGGCGTGCAGAAGCCGCATTGCAGGCCGTGGTTGTCCTGAAACGCCTGCTGCATCGGATGCAGCTTGCCGTCGTGGGCGAGGCCCTCGATCGTCGTGACGTGCGCGCCGTGACAGGACGCGGCGAGCGTCGTGCACGACTTGATCGCGCGGCCGTCGACATGGACGACGCAGGCGCCGCATTGCGAGGTGTCGCAACCGACGTGCGTTCCGGTGAGCCGCAACTGCTCGCGAAGAAACTGGACCAGCAGCGTGCGCGGATCGACGTGCGCTGAAACCGCCTTGCCGTTGACCGTCATCGATACTTGGATCATCCGCCTTCCTCCCTTGTCGTTTGTCGCCCGCGGCGCGGCTCTCCGCCCTCGCTGGGCTCGTTCTTTCGAGAAGCCCCGCTGATCCGCGAGGTTTTGAAATCCGCGGCGTTTCGGCTCTTTCGCCGGCGAGAGACCTAAGAGCCTGACGAAAGGCGCGCCGATCGTCAAGCGCGCCGCGCCCTCTTTCAGGGCTCCGCGGCGCCGCCCACCGCGGCGGCGAAACTGGTGAAGAATTGGTCCGCCATCTTCTTGGCGACGCCGTCGATCAGCCGCGATCCCAACTGCGCGATCTTGCCGCCGACGTTCGCCTCGACGTCGTACTTGAGCAGCGTGCCGCCCTCTGCGTCCGCCAGCGCCACCCTGGCGCCCCCCTTGGCGAAGCCGGCGACGCCGCCCTCGCCTTCGCCGCGGATCATGTAGCCCTCGGCCGCCACGATGTCGGAAAGCTCGACCTTGCCTTTGAAGGTGGCGCCGACCGGCCCGATCTTGACCTTGGCGACCGCCGCGAACGACGCGTCGCCGGTCTTGTCGAGCGACTGGCATCCGGGGATGCAGGACCTCAGGACCGCCGGATCGTTGAGCATCGCCCACACTCTCGAGCGATCGGCGAGGAGCGTGACCTCGCCCGTCATCGTCATCGCCATGAACGTTTCCTTTCTCCCCCCGGCCCTGTCGGACCGGCGCGGCCGACCTCGCCGCGCGACGCCTGAAGCATCCTCGCGGCCGCAGCCGGCTCGGCTTCTCCGCTGCCTCGAAGCATCGCAGACGGCGTGAATTTGGGCAATGGCTGTGTCGTCCATGGCTGTGTCGTCCATTGCCGTGTCGTCCATCCGTGAAAATTCGGCGGGTCGGCCGCGGTCCGGGCGAGGCGAGCGGCGAAGCCGGCGCGGACACGATCGATCCGGCAAGCCCCAGTTCGGCGCAATGATATGCCGCGAGCTTTTAAGTTCGACAAATATTCTTGCGCCGTTTTGCGCATCGTAGCCATAGTTTCGCTGGAAATTGCGAAGCGCGGAGGCGATCATGCGCCGCCACTGGGGAGGGGCGATCGAGCGGGCGATCGCGGCGAGGGTCGAACGAACCGTCGAGCCACGGGTTCGCCGCCGTGCGACGGCGCGGCCGCGATCGAGCGCGAGAAGGGCCCGTGCGGGTCGAGGGGCGTCGAATCCGCGCTTTGCCAGTTGACAAGAATAGCCAATTCCGGCGATTGCCGGAGGGACCTGCGGTTGCTAAGCTCGCCTCCGGCGCGTTCCGCTGCGCGCCGGCGGATTTGACGGCGATATCGGGCGCGCCGCGCGCGCGACAACCAAGGACGACGGGCCGGCCGACGAACGTTGGCGCGGATCCTGCATAGGGACGAAAAACCAGGGGGCGCGTCGACGCATGGACAATTTCATCCAGCAGTTGATCAACGGACTGACCCTGGGGTCGGTGTACGGCCTCATCGCCATCGGCTACACGATGGTCTACGGCATCATCGGCATGATCAATTTCGCCCATGGCGACGTCTTCATGCTGTCGGCGTTCATCGCGCTGCTGGTCTTTCTCGTGCTCACCCAGGTTTTCGGGATAACCTCGCTCCCGGTGGCGTTCCTCGTCGTGCTGGTGGCGGGGATGGTGCTCACCTCCGTGTGGAACTGGACGATCGAGCGCATCGCCTACCGGCCGCTGCGCGGCTCCTTCCGGCTGGCCCCGCTGATCTCGGCGATCGGCATGTCGACGTTCCTGTCCAATTTCGTCCAGGTCGCGCAAGGGCCGCGCAACAAGCCGGTGCCGCCGATGTTCACCGACCTCATTCACCTCGGCGGCGCCGGCCACGACATCACGCTGCAATATCGCCAGATCGTCATCGTAGCGATCACCGGGCTCTTGCTGTTCGGGTTCTGGTGGCTGGTGCAGAAGACGGCGCTCGGGCGCGCCCAGCGCGCTTGCGAGCAAGATATGAAGATGGCGGCGTTGATCGGCGTCGACGTCAATCAGACGATTTCCATCACCTTCGTGATTGGCGCCGCCCTCGCCGCGGTCGCCGGCGCGATGTACATGATGTACTATGGCGTGGTGAATTTCTCCGACGGCTTCCTGCCCGGCGTGAAGGCGTTCACGGCGGCGGTGCTCGGCGGCATCGGCTCCTTGCCGGGCGCGGTGCTCGGCGGTCTGATGATCGGGCTGATCGAAGTCATGTGGGCGGCCTATTTCTCATCGGACTACAAGGATGTCGCCGCCTTCTCCATTCTGGCGATAACCCTCATCTTCATGCCGTCGGGCATTTTGGGCCGACCTGAAATCGAGAAGGTGTGACGATGGCGGCCATCGCTCAAACCTCGGCCGTCGCCGAGACCAACGAAGGCGCCGACCTCGTCGCCCGACTCAAGGAGGCCATCGCGGCGGCGCTGCTGACGGTCCTCCTTTGCGTGCCGATCATCCTGCTTCAGGCGGAAGCCGACATCGACGGCGTGCTGCATCCGATCCCGCGCTACTGGGCGGTAGCGATCTTCGCTTTCCTGGCGTTCTTCGGACGGCTCGCCATCTCGAACGCCGCGGCGGACGTGGGGAAGGAAGCCAAGCCCGAGTCCAAGGTCGCGGCGAGCGTTCGCGCCGCGAGCGCGAAATACCTGCCGCCCATCGGCCTCGCGGTGCTCTTCATCTTTCCTTTCGCCGTCCTCGCGCTCTTGGGCTCGGGCGGATCGCTGAAGTGGGTCGACAGTTACGGCATCCAGATCCTGATCTACGTGATGCTGGGCTGGGGCCTGAACATCGTCGTCGGATTGGCCGGCCTCTTGGACCTCGGCTACGTCGCCTTCTACGCGGTGGGCGCCTATTCCTATGCGCTGCTGGCGACGACGTTCGGCCTTTCCTTCTGGATTTGCCTGCCGCTGGCCGGGATGCTCGCCGGCCTCTGGGGCATCCTGCTCGGCTTTCCCGTGCTGCGCCTGCGCGGCGACTATCTCGCCATCGTCACCCTCGCCTTCGGCGAAATCATCAGGTTGGTGCTGGTCAACTGGGTTTCGTTCACCGGCGGCGGCGCCGGCATTGCTTCGATTCCGAAAATTACGTTCTTCAACTTGCGCTTCGCCGATGAACCCGATGGCTTCGACGCGTTTTTCCACCTCGATTATTCGCCGCTGCACGGCAAGATGTTTCTCTATTACGTCATCCTTTGCCTCGCGCTGGTCACCAACCTCGTCTCGATGCGATTGCGCCGGCTGCCGATCGGGCGCGCCTGGGAGGCGCTGCGCGAAGATGAAATCGCCTGTCGCTCGCTCGGCATCAACACCACCAACACCAAGCTGACGGCCTTCGCGCTGGGCGCGTTTTTCGGCGGAATGGCCGGTTCCTTCTTCTCCGTGCGGCAGGGCTTCGTCAGCCCCGAGAGCTTCACCTTCGTCGAGTCGGCGACAATTCTCGCCATCGTGGTGCTCGGCGGCATGGGCTCGCAAATCGGCGTCGCGTTGGCGGCGGTGTTCCTGATCGGCGGCTTCGAAATGCTGCGCGAACTCGATTTTCTGCGCGCCGTCATGTCGAGCGGGACCGGCGTCTTCGTGATTTGCCTCGGCGTCGCCGTGTTCGGAGTCGTTCGCTCTCGCAAGCTCGCCGCTCAGGTGGCGATCGCGCTGATCCTCGCCGTCATCGTGCTGCGCGCGTTTAATCTCCTGCCTGACGTGATATTCGATAAGTTCGCCATGCGCGATTTCGATCCCGCGCAGTATCGCGGCTTGCTGTTCGGCCTCGCGATGGTGGTGATGATGGTCGTGCGGCCGCGCGGCTTCGTTTCGACGCGCGCGCCGTCGATCTTCCTCAAGGAGAAAAAGGCCGTGTCGGGCTCGCTCGTCAAGGAAGGACACGGCTGATGCGTTGGCAGACCAATCCCCTGCTCGTCGTCGAACATCTGACGATGCGGTTCGGCGGCCTCGTCGCGGTCAACGACCTCACCTTCCAGGTCGGGCGCGGCGACATCACCGCGCTCATCGGCCCCAACGGCGCCGGCAAGACCACGGTGTTCAATTGCGTGACCGGCTTCTACAAGCCGACGGAGGGACGTCTGGCGCTGGCGCGCGAGGGCATCGCCTCGAGCGCCGACGTCGAAGCGCTCACCCGCTCGTCGAACAAGCACGCGGTCACCGAAACGGGCGAGCTCTTTCTCCTGGAGCGCATGCCAGGCAACGAAATCGCCTGGCGCGCCAAGGTGGCGCGGACGTTCCAGAACATTCGCCTCTTTCAAGGCATGACCGTGCTCGAAAACCTCATGGTCGCCCATCACAACACCCTGATGCTGGCGAGCGGTTTCACCGTGCTCGGCCTGTTCGGCGCCCCGACCTATCGCGCCGCCGAGGCGCAGGCGGTGGAGCGCGCCAAGTACTGGCTGGACAAGATCGGCCTGACCGATCGCGCCGACGATCCGGCCGGCGAATTGCCCTACGGCGCGCAGCGTCGACTGGAAATCGCCCGCGCCATGTGCGCCGATCCGGTGATGCTGTGCCTGGACGAGCCCGCCGCCGGCCTCAACCCGCGCGAATCCATGGAACTGAACACGTTGCTGCACTCGATCCGCGACGATCACAAGGTCTCGATCCTGCTGATCGAGCACGACATGTCCGTCGTCATGCAGATTTCGGATCACGTGGTGGTGCTCGACTACGGCACCAGGATCGCCGACGGCACGCCGACCGAAGTGCGCAACGATCCCAAGGTCATCGCCGCCTATCTCGGCGTCGCCGATGAAGAGGAGCTCGCCAGCGTGGAAGCGGAGATCGGCGCATGAGCCAGATGAGCGCAGAATCGAGCGCCACGCCCGTCGCCCCCGCCGCGCCCGCCGCCAAGCCGCTGCTGACGGTGCGCGGCGTCGAGACCTTCTACGGCAAGATCCAGGCGCTGAAGGGCGTCGACCTCGACGTCAACGAAGGCGAGATCGTCACCTTGATCGGCGCCAACGGCGCCGGCAAGTCGACGATGATGATGACGGTTTTCGGCAGCCCGCGCGCCCGGCGCGGCTCGATCGTCTTCGACGGCCAGGACATCACCAACGTGCCGACGCACCGCATCGCGCGCATGTCGATCGCGCAGTCGCCGGAAGGGCGGCGCATCTTCCCGCGCATGACGGTCTTCGAGAACCTGCAGATGGGCGCCTCGATCGACAATTTCGCTCATTTCGACGAGGATCTCCAGCGCGCCTTCACGATGTTTCCGCGCCTCAAGGAACGCGCCCAGCAGCGCGGCGGCACGCTTTCGGGCGGCGAACAGCAGATGCTCGCGATCGCCCGCGCGTTGATGGGTCGTCCGCGCCTGCTTCTGCTCGACGAGCCGTCGCTCGGCCTCGCGCCGATTCTCGTCAAGCAGATATTCAGCGCGATTCACGAACTCAACCGGAACCAGGGCATATCGGTGTTTCTGGTCGAGCAGAACGCCTTCCATGCGCTCAAGCTCGCGCATCGCGGCTACGTGATGGTCAACGGCCTGATCACCATGCAGGGCACCGGCCAGGAATTGCTGGCGCGGCCCGAGGTGCGCGCGGCCTATCTCGAAGGGGGCCACTGATGGCGGGAATCCTGTGGGCCGACCACGACTGGGCGCTTCTGGCCTTCATCGTGCTCGACGGCCTGGGCGCCATGGCGGCGTTCGCCACCGGCCGCGCCCTGGCCAGCGGCTGGAGTCCGCAGTGGCGCATCGCGCCCGCGATGGTCGCGCTCGCCGCGGCGGTGCAGTTCCTGCACTACGCGCTGTTCCAGGAGGAGCTGCTGTCGCTCCACTATTATCTCGTCACCTTCGTTCTGCTGCTCGCCGTGGCCTGGCTCGGCTACGCCGCGATGCGCGCGCGGCAGATGGCGACGCAGTATTCCTGGGCCTTCGAAAAGGTGGGACTGAGGTGGCGCGCGCGCTGACGCGCCAACGTGGATTCGTCGCGGCACACGAAAGATTCGGACGCGCAACGCGGCTTTTGAGGTGACACCCGTGCAAAAACAGGCTTTTATCCCCACCAAGGTGGGATGACGTTCCGCCGGGGGGCGCCGTATGCGTCCCCAAAACTCAGGGAGTGTAGTATGAAAAAATATTGGTTGACGGGTCTCGTGCTCGCCGCCGGCTTGGCCTTCGCCGGCGCAGCGGACGCGCAAATCAAGATCGGCGTCGGCGGTCCGATCACCGGCCCCAACGCCTCGTTCGGCGCCCAGCTGACCACCGGCGTGGCGCAAGCCGCCACCGACTTCAACGCCGCCGGCGGCATTCTCGGCCAGCAAATCACGGTCGAACAAGGCGACGACGTCTCCGATCCCAAGCAGGGCGTTTCGGTCGCCAACAAGTTCGTCGGCGACGGCGTCAAGTACGTCGTCGGCCACTTCAACTCGGGCGTGACCATTCCCGCCTCCGAAGTCTACGCCGACAACGGCGTCCTGATGATCACGCCGTCGGCCACCAACCCGAAGGTCACCGAGCGCGGCCTGTGGGACGTGTTCCGCACCTGCGGCCGCGACGACCAGCAGGGCAAGCTGTGGGCCGACCTCGCCCTGACCAAGCTCAAGGACGCCAAGATCGCCATCGTCCACGACAAGACCCCCTACGGCCAAGGCCTCG
>JBEKLU010000085.1:0-23404 GCA_050010035.1 Roseiarcus sp. | reverse complement strand
TCGGCCTGTTCGGCGGCGCGGGCGTCGGCAAGACCGTGCTCATCCAGGAGCTGATCAACAACGTCGCCAAGACGCACGGCGGCAATTCGGTGTTCGCCGGCGTCGGCGAGCGCACGCGCGAAGGCAACGATCTCTATCACGAGTTCATCGAGTCGAAGGTCAACGCCGACCCGAAGAACCCCGATCCGAACGTGGTTTCCAAATGCGCGCTGGTGTTCGGCCAGATGAACGAGCCGCCGGGGGCGCGCATGCGCGTCGCGCTGTCCGGCCTCACCGTCGCCGAGTATTTCCGCGATCAGGGACAGGACGTGCTGTTCTTCATCGACAACATCTTCCGCTTCACCCAGGCGGGCTCGGAAGTCTCGGCGCTGCTCGGCCGCATGCCCTCGGCGGTCGGCTATCAGCCGACGCTCGCCACCGACATGGGCGCGTTGCAGGAGCGCATCACCACCACGACCAAGGGCTCGATCACTTCGGTGCAGGCGATCTACGTGCCCGCCGACGATCTCACCGACCCGGCGCCGGCGACCTCGTTCGCCCACTTGGACGCGACCACCGTGCTGTCGCGCTCGATCGCGGAAAAGGGCATCTACCCCGCCGTCGATCCGCTCGATTCGACTTCACGCATGCTGACGCCCGCGGTAGTCGGCGAGGAGCATTACGCCGTGGCGCGCCGCGTGCAGCAGGTGTTGCAGCGCTACAAGGCGCTGCAGGACATCATCGCCATTCTCGGCATGGACGAATTGTCCGAAGAGGACAAGCTCACCGTCGCGCGCGCCCGCAAGATCGAGCGCTTCCTGTCGCAGCCGTTCGACGTCGCGGCGGTGTTCACCGGCTCGCCGGGCGTGCAGGTGAAGATCGAAGACACGGTCAAGGGCTTCAAGGGCATCATCGAGGGTCAGTACGACCATCTGCCGGAAGCCGCCTTCTACATGGTCGGCACGATCGAGCAGGCGGTCGAGAAGGCCAAGAAGCTGGCGGCGGAAGCGGCCTGATCCCTTCTCCCGCTCGCGGGAGAAGGTGTCGACGCGAAGCGGCGACGGATGAGGGTCTGTTTCCGCTGACGTGAGATGGCGGCGCGCGAAGCGCCGAGTTCCGAGGCGCCCCTCATCCGGCGCCAAAGCCCGTCGAAAGACGGGCGTCTTTCGACGCCCTTTGGCGCCACCTTCTCCCGCAAGCGGGAGAAGGGTTTGGCGGCGGCATCGGGTGTGCGTGACGACTGAAACGAAATAGCGGAATCGAACCCATGGCCAGCTTTCACTTCGAACTCGTTTCGCCGGACAAGCTCGTGTTCAGCGGTCAGGCCGAATCGGTGCTCGTGCCGGGCGGCGAGGGCGACTTCGTCGTGCTCAAGGACCACGCGCCGGTGATGGCCTCGTTGCGTCCGGGCGTCGTCGCCTACGAGGACGCGCACGGCAAGCAGACGCGGATTTTCGTGCGCGGCGGTTTCGCCGACGTCAGCGCGAGCGGCCTGATCCTGCTCGCCGAAACCGCGATCCCCGAAGGCGAAGTCGACGCGGCGCATCTCGACCAGGAGATCCAGAACGCCGAAGAAGACCTCGCCGACGCGCCCGACGAGCAGAAGCGCCTCTGGCAGGAAAAACTCGACCGCCTGCGCGAGCTGAAGGACGCGATGAAGCTCTGATGCCGGCGGCCGAAAGCAATGACCGTCGTGGCCGGGACAAGCCCGGCCATGACGAGTCACTATCTTCGGCCCTTGGTGTCATCCGCGCGCGATCACGCCCGCCGCGCCGGGCCGACGATCGCCGTCGCGTCGCCTTTTCGTTCGACGCTCGCCAGCGCTACTGCGGCAATAGTTGCACCTGCTGCGTGATCCCGACGTCCTGGACCGTGGTGCTGAGCGCCAGCAACTGGGCCAGCAGGCCGAGAATGCGCTTGGTGTTCAGCGCGCTGTCCGGCACGCAATAGCCCTTGCCGCCATAGTCGACCGTGAGGAAGCAGCCGGCGCCCTTGAGGCCGACGTCGCCGCCGGTGAGGCCGAGGAGGCCATCGCCACCGCTGCTTACCGCGAAGAGCGTGTCGTCCTGGAGCGGCGGGGTGCCGACCGCTTGTGGGGTCTGCAGCTTGATCTGCGCTGCCTCGCCCTCGGCGACGAGCCGCCCGAGATACTGGAAAATCGAGAAGGTCGAACGCGAAACCACCCGCGCTTCCACCCGCTTCCCCGTGGCGTCGAGGAAATTCACCTCGCGTGGGTCCTTCGACTTCTCCTGTGAGCCGCACATCGGGTGTTGGTCGGCGAACTTCGCTCCCGGCGCCCACGCGGACTTATCGAAACAGAGCCGCCAGACCTGGGCCGGCTGGTTGTCCCCGTTCGAAGAATCGTTACCTTTCGATTTGTCGGACTTGTTGGAATTGGCCGGCTTGGGCGGCTTGGAGCCGGGCTCGGGTTCGGCGGTCAGGCCGTACGTCATCGCCAACGCGACGTAATATTGAAATTTACCGAAACTCGGGTCGAACGGATCATTCGAATATTGATTGATCACGCCAGCCTTGTCCTCAACCACTTTATCGGTGAAGAGATAGAACAGCAGTTCGGGGGCGATGCCTTGTTCCAAGAAGAACGCCAATGTCTCCGGCTCGACGGTGAGCAGCAGGCCGCGGTAAAAATCCTTCGTCTCCGCCGGAGTGACGTTGAAGTTCGTCGTTCCGCTGGTGGACAACGAATTGGCGGTGAAGCCCGCCGCGCCGGGATTGGCGCCGAACACGGCCTGCTTGTCCAACGCGCTCGCCAAGAAGGCAGTCCCGCCGGAGCCGACGGGGATTTTCGCCGGCGCCGCGGGCCCCAACACGAGCGAGGGCACACCCATCGTCGCCATAGTCGTGTTGGAGCCGTTGATCTGTCCGAGCTGCAAGAACGCCAGCGGCTCGGCTAGGCTGGCGCGAACGATGTTGGTGAAGATCATCTGGTCGCGCGCCTGCTCCGACGCGATGTCGTAACGCGCGACGCGATTGTCGAAATGATCGTTGTAGGCGCAGCCCGCAATGAGCCACGACGTCGCCGCCGCAATGGCGACACGCGAAACCAAACGCGCCATTTCGAGCCCCCCACAAGGCCGAACGAAAAAACCCCCGCGCCCTCTTCCGCGTCGCGGCGCAAGCGCGGTCTACGGACGGGACGCATTCACTCGTCGTTAACGATTTCCATGCTGCCTTGGTCGCGGCGGAAAAGCAACTGGTTAAGTCGGCGCGGCGGCCATTCGACGCGCTCGCGTGCGCTATCCTTCGCCGGCCGTACATGCTTTATGCTCGCTTCCCGCAGCGCTGCAGAAGGAAGGCTCGCTATGGCGGATCATCTCATCCCGCATTTTCACAACGACCCCGGCCTCGCCACGATCAAGGTCGGCGTCAAGGAATTCATGTGCACCGGCGCCAAGCCGCCGTTCGACCATCCCCACATCTTCATCGATATGGGCGGAGAAACGGAAGCGATCTGCCCCTATTGCTCGACGCGTTTCGTCTACGACTCGACGCTCGGCCCCCACGCCAATCCCCCCGAGTGCGAATTTCACGACGCGGCCTGAAGCCATGAGCCGTCGCGCGCTCGTCGCCGGCGCCGGGATCGGCGGGCTGACCGCCGCGCTGGCGCTGGCGCGCGAGGATTTCCGGGTCGAGATCTTCGAGCGCGCGCCCGTCCTCGAGGAATTCGGCGCCGGGCTCCAGCTCACGCCCAACGCCACCCGCGTCCTCAAGCGATTGGGCGCGCTCGAGGCCGTCGGCGCCCTCGCCACGGCGCCGCGCGCCATCCGCATCCTGCGCGGCGGCGACGGCGTCGAGCTGGCGAACTTGCCGATCGAGGACGCCGAACGGCGCTGGGGCGCGCCCTATCTCGTCATCCATCGCGCCGATCTGCAGCGCGCGCTCGCTGAACGCGCGACGCGGCTGCCCAACGTCGCCCTGCATCTGGGGACGAAGGTCGCCGGAGTCGGCGCCGACGGCGGCGGCGTTTCCATCGGCCTGAAGCGCGGCCTGGCGACGTTGCGCGAAGCGGGGGACGTCCTCGTCGGCGCCGACGGCTTGCGCTCGCTGGTGCGCGAGCGGATCGGCCTCGGCGCCGCCGACGCGGCGCGTTTTTCCGGCCGGGTGGCGTTTCGCGCCACCGTCGCGGCGGGCAAGGTCGCAGCGCGCGCGCGCGCGGCCGAGGTCACGCTGCGCCTCGGCGCCAAGGCTCATCTGGTGCACTATCCCTTGCGCGGCGGACGAATCGTCAACCTCGTCGCGGTGATCGAATCGACGTGGCGGGGCGAAGCGGTCGACCACCCCTGGGACGGCGACGCCGACCGCCCGACGCTGGAACGGGCGTTCGGCGATTGGTCGCGCGACGCGCGCGCCCTCATCGGCGCCGCGGACGACTGGCGGGCCTGGCCGCTCTACGTTCGCCCGCCGATCCCGCAATACTCGCTCGGGCCGATCGCGCTCCTCGGCGACGCCGCGCACCCGATGACGCCGTTTCTCGCGCAAGGCGCGGCGCAGGCGATCGAGGACGCCGACGCTCTCGCCCGGCGCCTCGCCGAATGCGACGACGTCGCCAAGGCGCTCGCCGCCTATTCGGGCGATCGCGTCGCTCGGACCACGCGCGTGCAGCGCGACGCGCTGGCGCAAGGCGCCATCTACCACCTGAGCGGCCCGCTCGCCTTCGCGCGCGACCTCGCCATGCGCGCGCTCGGGCCGCGCCGCCTGCTCAAGCGCTACGACTGGCTCTACTCGGGTTGAGGCGGTTCGCGCTTCAGCGCGCGTTCCCCGCCCCCCGCGCGGCGGCGCCGGCCCTGGTGAGCACGAGGATCGCGCCGCCGACGAGGAGGCCCCAGAAGGCGCCGCCGATGCCGTAGAAGCCGACTCCCGAGGCCGAAACGAGGAAGGTCGCCAGCGCCGCCTCGCGTTCGGAGGCGTCGGCGAGCGCGTTGTGCAGCGCCGCGCCGAAGGCGTTGAGCAGGGCGAGCCCGGCCACCGCCTCGACGAGGATCGGCGAGCCGGCGACGAGCCGCGTCACGCCGCCCGCCAGAAGACCGAAGACGATGCAAGTCGCGCCCGCGCTCGTCGCCGCGATCCAGCGCTTTCCCGGATCGGGCGAGGCGTCGGGCGAGGCGCACAGCGCCGCGGTGATCGCGCTCAGGTTCACCGCGTGGCCGCCGAACGGCGCGGCCAGAAGCGTGAAAACGCCGGTCGCGGCGATGACCGGGCCGGGCTCGGGCCGGTAGTCGTAGGCCGAGAGCACGGCGAGGCCCGGCAGGTTCTGCGAAGCCATGGTGACGATGAACAGCGGCAGCGCCAGCGAGACGATCGCCTCGAGCGAGAACGTCGGCGTGGTGAAGACCCATTGCGGCGTCAGCGCGGCAAGATCGAGCCCGCCGCCCGAGCCCCCGTAGGCGATCAGCACCGCAGCGACGATCGCGGCGGCGGGCGTGGCGTAGAGCCGCTTCCAGCGGGAGACGACGAGCCAGGTGAGGATCACCGCGCTCGCCGGGCCCGGCGCCTCGATCAGCCCCTTGATGGGCGCCAGGCACAGCCCGAACAGCACCCCGGCGAGCATGGCGTTGGCGAGCGCCGAGGGGATCGCCGCCACCAGGCGGCCGAACGGGCGGAAGAGGCCCGCCGCCACGATCAGCGCGCCGACGACGATGAATGCGCCGACCGCCGCCGCGAAGCCGCCCGCCGCCGCCCCCGTCGCGGCGAGCAGCGCGCCGCCCGGCGTCGACCAAGCCCCGGAAATCGGCATGCGGCTGCGAACGCTCAGCGCGATGCCGGCGACGCCCATCGCGATGGAGAGCGCCATCAACCCCGAAGCCGCCTGCGCATCGCTCGCCCCGACGGAGGTCAGCCCCTTGAGGATCACCGCAAACGAGCTGGCCCAGCCGACGAAGGCGGCGACGAGGCCGACCGCGAGGGGTTGCAGGAGGGAGGATTTGGGCATGGGGGGCTCGAGAATCGTTGCGGCTCGAGCTTAGCGCGGTTGGGCGGGCGAAGCGAAAAGGGCGCGAACCCCTTCCCCCCTCGTGGGGGAAGGAGCGCTCACCTCCCATGCGCCGCCAGATAAATCTGAATCACCGACGCGATCAGCTCGGCGACGATCAGCACCACGATCGTCGCCTCCAGGCGGGTGGCGCGGTCGGCGTCGATGATGTCGGTGAGGGCGTGGGCGGTCTCGACGATGACGTCGAGCTTGCGCTTCAGCGCGCCGGCGCGCTCTTTGAGTTCGTATTCGTCTTCGAGCCGGGCGTAGAGGCGCTCGAGGTCCGGGCGGTCCCACAGCACGTCAGGCTTTTCCTCCACCGCGACGCGGCCCGAGACGCGGTGCTGGGCGAGCAGCGCCTGGCCGATCAGGCGCAGCATCGCCTTGCGGCGGAACGGCGGCCGGCCGCTGTGGGCGAGCTGGAACGCGAACGGCTCGATGACGTCGAAGACGGCGTTGACCTCGCGCTCGTCGCGGGCCAGCGCCACGGTCTTCGCGAGCGCGTCGGCCATGACGAGAAAGCGCTGCGGCGACAGGTTCTTGATCTGGATCGGCCCGCCCGCCCCGCTCGACGTCTCGTCCTCCGGCGCGATCTCGAACACCGCGGTCTCGTCGTCGCTGCGCGCCCGCGCGCCGGTGATGCGCGCCTTCAGCTTGGCGAGCGTGTCCTCCTCTTCGAGCGGCGTCAGGCCGACCATCACCGCGGCGCCGAAGCGGAACAGCGCCACCATGCCGGAAGGGCCGACACGAAAGGCCAGCGGCAGCGAGGAGATCATGTCCGGCCGCTCGAGCCCCGCCGTGTCGATGCGCTCGCCGACGATCAGCGCGCGCGCGGTGAGGCGGGTCGGCGTTTCGGGCGATCGGGCGGCGTCGGACATGGAAGCAATCTACGCCCCCGTACCGGGCGACGCCAGCCGCGCCCGTTCGGCGCGGCCTTGCGGAGCGGGCGGCGCTAAGCTATCTTACCACCGTCTTACTCCAGGGAAGGACCGGCCGATGGCGAACGCCGTGAGGGCGAAAACCAAGGTCTCCACCAAGGGCCAGGTCATCCTGCCCAAGGCGATCCGCGACAAGCGCAAATGGACGCCGGGCACGGAGCTGACGGTAGAGGAGACCCCCGAAGGGG
Organism: Roseiarcus sp.; assembly: GCA_050010035.1. Classification (GTDB taxonomy): domain Bacteria; phylum Pseudomonadota; class Alphaproteobacteria; order Rhizobiales; family Beijerinckiaceae; genus Roseiarcus. Next base: position 16,310 of record JBEKLU010000085.1, on the reverse strand, counting down.
TGCTCTTGAGGTCCGCTCCGCTCTTCGCGCCAACGAGATTCGAAGATGTGGCGGGAATGCTGCGAGGCAAATCGCCCGTCGGCCGCGCCCTCAGCATCGAAGAGATGGACGAGGCCGTCATGGCCGAGGCGCGGCGCCGTGCTCGCGATTGATACGAATGTGATCGTTCGCTACCTCGTCGACGACGATCATGGCCAATTCCTCGGGGCCGAGAAGTTAATCGAGAACTCGCCGATCTTCGTTTCCAACACGGTCTTGTTGGAATGTGAATGGGTCTTGCGCAGCGGTTATGGCTACGCGGCGGGCGAATTCGCCAAAGCGCTACGCAATTTCGCCGGCCTGGCGACCGTGACGCTGGAAAGCCCGCAGTCGGCCGCGTCCGCACTGAGTTGGCATGAACAGGGCATGGACTTCGCCGACGCGCTTCACTTGGCGGGCGCCGAGCGTTGCGAGGCCTTCGTCACCTTCGACTGCCGCCTCGCCAAGGCGGCGGGGCGCGCCAGCGCCCTTCCCGTTCGCGCGCCCTGACGCAAGCTCTTGCGCCCGCGGGGCCTTTCGCTTACAAGCGCGCGTCCAACCGAACCGCCCGGCCGTTAGGGCTGCCGTGGCGGTTCTTTTCGCTCATTCCGACGCGAACGGACCGATCAGGTCCGCTAACTCCAAGAGGGCGTCAAGCCCAGGAGAGCCAAATGCCCAAGCTGAAGACGAAATCGGGCGCGAAAAAGCGCTTCAAGATCACGGGAACCGGCAAGGTGATCTACGCCCAGGCGGGCAAGCAACACGGCATGATCAAGCGCACCACCAAGCAGATCCGCAATCTGCGCGGCACGGCGGTCATGTTCAAGACCGACGGCGAGAAGGTGAAGAAATTCTTCCTGCCGAACGGCTGACCCCGCCCCCGCCCCAAGAATTCCCGGAGAAATGCGATGTCACGCGTCAAACGCGGCGTAACCGCCCACGCCAAGCACAAGAAGGTCCTCAAGGCCGCCAAAGGCTATTTCGGCCGCCGCAAGAACACCATTCGCGCCGCCAAGCAGGCGGTCGAAAAGGCGATGCAATATTCGTATCGCGATCGCAAGAACCGCAAGCGCGAGTTCCGCGCGCTGTGGATCCAGCGCATCAACGCGGCGGTGCGCGAGCATGGCCTGACCTACAGCCGATTCATTTCCGGCCTGATCACGGCGGGCGTCGAAGTCGACCGCAAGGTGCTCTCGGACCTGGCCATCAGCGAGCCGGCCGCCTTCGCAGCGATCGTCGAAACGGCCAAAGGCCACCTGCCCAAGGCGGCGTGAGTTATTCCCCTTCCCCCCTTGCGGGGGAAGGTGGCGCGAAGCGCCGGATGAGGGGTCGGCGCGATAGCGCCGCTCCACCGCGCGCCTGGCGGCGCAACCCCTCATCCGTCGGCCTTCGGCCGACACCTTCTCCCGCAAGGGGAGAAGGGGCGCACGGCCGGCTGCGAGAAACGACCATGACAGATCGAGAGACAATCCGGGTCGATACGCTGAAAGCGATCGAGGCCGCAACCAATGAAGCCGAGCTCGAGGCGATCCGCGTCGCTGCGCTCGGCAAGAAGGGCAGCGTCTCCCTCCTCTTGGCCTCCCTCGGCACGATGCCGATCGAACAGCGCAAGATCGAAGGCGCGGCGAATAACGAACTCAAGAGCGTCATCAGCGGGAATCTCGAAGCGAAGCGCCTGATACTGAAATCCTCGGGGCTGGAGGCGCAGTTGGCGCGCGAGGCGCTCGACATGACGCTGCCGGTCCGCCGCGCAGCCATCGAGACAGGGCGCATCCACCCGATCAGCCAGGTGTTCGACGAAATCACCGCGATCTTCGCCGACATGGGCTTTTCGATCGCCGAAGGCCCGGACATCGAGAGCGACGATTACAACTTCACCAAGCTCAACTTCCCCCCCGGCCATCCCGCGCGCGAAATGCACGACACCTTCTTCTTCGCTCCCGACGCCAACGGCGAGCGCAAGCTGCTGCGCACACACACCAGCCCGGTGCAGGTGCGCACCATGCTCAGCCAGAAGCCGCCGATCCGCGTCATCTGCCCGGGGCGCACCTACCGCTGCGACGCCGACCAGACGCACACGCCGATGTTCCATCAGGTCGAAGGCTTGGTGATCGACACGTCCGCGACGCTCGCCAATCTCAAGTGGGTGCTGGAGGAATTCTGCAAGGCGTTCTTCGAAGTGCCGCATGTCGGCATGCGCTTCCGCCCGAGCTTCTTCCCCTTCACTTCGCCCTCGATGGAGGTCGACATCCAATGCCGGCGCTCGGGCGGCGAAATCCGCTTCGGCGAGGGCGAGGACTGGCTGGAAATCCTCGGCTGCGGCATGGTGCACGCCAACGTGCTGCGCAATTGCGGCATCGACCCGGACGTCCATCAGGGCTTCGCCTGGGGCATCGGCATCGACCGCCTGGCGATGCTCAAGTACGGCCTGCCGGACCTGCGCGACTTCTTCGACGCCGATCTGCGCTGGATCGACCACTACGGCTTCAAGCCGCTCGACGTGCCGACGCTGGCGGGGGGATTGAGCGGGTGAGAGTGAGATTCCGGACCCGGAAGAGCGCGCTCGCGGCGCCAACCGCACTCTTCGGCAATCGGTAGACCCCGAGCCGAAGCTGCTATAAACACCGCACGATATGTTCGGGAGCCGGACCCATGCAAAACGCCGTCAAGTCTGACGAAGCCGAGCGCGCGATCAGAACCGTGATCTACGATCGAGTTGGGAAATCCGTCGTCGACAGCGTCTCCGTCACGTCAAGCGACGACGCGATCGGCGAACCGTCGTTTTTCGTGACGGTCTATCTGAAGAATGGACGCGACCGCCCGAAGGCGGAAAAAACGATCGAAATGATCAAGGCAATGCGCGACGCGCTATTCGACCTCGATGACGACCGATTCCCGCACCTGAGCTTCCGTGCGCCCGAAGACGAAGAGTCGGAAGACACGCGCCCCGAGCGCTGAGCCGGAAGTGATGTGGAAGTTCGTCTCCGATCAGCTCGATAACGCGGAGTTGCTTGCGACCACCGGCTCCACCCGGCCGCGTCAGGCTGCGCTGCGTCGCGCCGTCTCAACCGCCTACTATGCGTTGTTCCAAGCGCTTTGCGAACTGGCCGCGAGCCAGCTCGTCGGCTGGAAACAGCCCTGGGAAGCCTTTACTCCGATTTATCGATCGCTCGATCACGGCCATGCTCGGACCGTCCTCACCGAAACTCGGGGCAAGAGACATGCGCTCGGAGAGGCGGTCGAGAAGGTCGGCATCGCCTTTCGGGAATTGCAGGATGCGCGTGAATGGGCCGACTATAATCCTGAACCGCACCCGGACCCAGAAAAGGCGCTCGCGGACGTCCGATTCTCGCGCCAGGACGCCTTGGAGCTGATCCAAATCGCGCGGCAAGCGTTGCTGTCGCTCGACGCCCTGGACGATCACGCCAAACTCAGGCTTGCGACGCTTCTCGTGGCCCGACGTCGAAAAGAAACCCGTCGATGAAACTCACCCTCTCCTGGCTCAAAGATCACCTGGAAACCTCGGCTTCGCTGAGCGAAATCGTCGACGCGCTGACGCGCATCGGGCTGGAGGTCGAGGGGGTCGAGGACCCTAGCGCCAAGTACCGGGGATTCGTCGTCGCGCGGGTGATCGAGGCGAAACAGCACCCCAACGCGGATCGCCTGCGCGTCTGCCTCGTCGACGCCGGCGGCGAACCGGTGCAGGTGGTGTGCGGCGCGCCCAACGCGCGCACGGGCATGCGAAGCGTGTTCTCGCCGGTCGGCACCTTCATTCCCGGCAAGAACATCACCCTCGCCAAGGGCGTCATCCGCGGCGTCGAATCGCACGGCATGCTGTGTTCGGCCGCCGAGCTGGAGCTCTCCAACGACCACGAGGGCGTCATCGATCTGCCCGACGACGCGCCGGTCGGCGTCGCTTACGCTTCCTACGCCGGCCTCGACGATCCCGTCATCGACGTCGCCCTGACGCCCAACCGCCCCGACGCGACGGGCGTCGCGGGAATCGCGCGCGACCTCGCGGCGGCGGGCCTCGGCACGCTGAAGACGCCGGCGCCGGCGCCCGTCGCAGGCAGCTTCGATTGCCCGACCGCGGTCAAGCTCGAGTTCTCCGCCGCCGACGCGCATCTCTGCCCCGCCTTCGCGCTGCGCCTGGTGCGCGGCGTGAAGAACGGCGCCTCGCCCGAGTGGATGCAGAAGCGCCTGCGGGCGATCGGCCTCAGGCCGATCAGCGCCCTGGTCGACATCACCAATTACGTCACCTTCGATCGCGGCCGTCCGCTGCACGTGTTCGACGCTGGGAAAGTCGCCGGCGCGCTGCATGTCCGGCGCGCGCGCGCCGGCGAAAGCGTGCTCGCGCTCGACGGCAAGACTTACGCGCTCGACGAAAGCATGGTGGTCATCGCCGACGATCATGGCGTCGAATCGATCGCCGGAGTGATGGGCGGCGAGCATTCCGGCTGCGACGAGCATACGCGCGACGTGCTGATCGAGAGCGCGCTGTGGGACCCCGCCAACATCGCGCAGACCGGGCGGAAGCTCGGCGTCGTCAGCGACGCGCGCTATCGCTTCGAGCGCGGCGTCGATCCCGACTTCTGCGTCCCCGGCGCCGAACTCGCGACGAAACTGGTCATCGACCTCTGCGGCGGCGAGCCCTCGCGCCTGATCGTCGCCGGCGATCCGGCGACGCCCAAACGGGCGATCGATTTTCCCTATGGCGAAGTCGAGCGCCTCATCGGCCTGGACATCCCGCGAGAGGAGGGCGAAGCGATTCTCGCCCGCCTCGGCTTCAGAATCGAGAACGGCAAGGCGATCGTTCCCAGCTGGCGCCCCGACATCGACGGCAAGGCCGACATCGTCGAGCAGATCGTGCGCATCGTCGGCCTCGACCGCGTGCCGATGACGCCGCTGGCGCGGCTCGAAGAGGGCGTGCCCTCGCCTGTCTTGACGCTGCTGCAGAAGCGCACCCGCGCCGCCAAGCGCGCGCTGGCGGCTCTAGGCCTGCGCGAAGCCGTGACCTGGTCGTTCGTCGCCAAGGCGAAGGCGGAACTGTTCGGCGGCGGCGGGCCTAAGCTGGCGCTCGCCAATCCGATCGCCGCCGATCTCTCGGACATGCGCCCCAGCCTCGTGCCCGGCCTCGTCGCCGCGGCCGAGCGCAACGCGCGGCGCGGCCTCGAGGACGTCGCGCTGTTCGAGGTCGGGCAGATATTCCTCGGCGACGGCGAGAACGACCAGCGCATCGCCGCCGCCGCCGTGCGCCGCGGCATGGCCAAGGCGAAGGGCGAAGGGCGCCACTGGTCGGGCGCAAGCGGATCGCTCTCGGCGGTCGACGCGTTCGACGCCAAGAGCGACGCGCTGACGCTGCTCGCGGCGCTGGGCGTCGCGGCGAACGCCGTGCAGGTCGTTCCCGGCGGCCCGGCGTTCCTTCATCCCGGGCGCTCGGCGACCCTGCAATTCGGTCCGAAAATCCAAGCCGGCTGGTTCGGCGAGCTGCACCCGAGCGCTTGCGAGGCGCTCGACGCGGAGGGGCCGATCGTCGCCTTCGAGATCACGCTCGACGCGATCCCTGCGCCCAAGCCGCGAGCGACCAAGGCGAAGCCCAAGCTGGAGCGCTCGGAATTCATGCCGCTCGAGCGCGACCTCGCCTTCGTCGTCGCGGAGGGCGCGCGCGCCGGCGACATCCTCAAGGCCGCGCTCGGCGCCGACCGCGCCCTCATCGCGAGCGCCGAGGTGTTCGACGTCTATCGCGGCGCGAACGTGCCGCAGGGCCATAAATCCGTCGCGATTTCAGTGACATTGCAGCCGCGCGAACGCACGCTGACCGACGCCGAAATCGAAGCGGTCGTCGCCAGGATCGTCGCCGAGGTGAGCAAGAAGACCGGCGCGACGTTGCGGCTGTGAGGTTCTCGACGATGCGTGACGCCCTCATTCTCGGGATCGGCCTGGGCGCCCTCGTCGCCGGCGCGCCGGCGCGCGCCGCGGGAGTCGCGGCCTGCGCCGGCATCGAAGAGCCGCTCGCCTACAACGCCTGCCTCGCCCGTTTCGGGCCGCACGCGCCGGCGATGCGCGGCGCGAGCGCGCCCGACGACGAATCCGACCCGCCGCGCGCGGGCGACCGGAAAGGCGCTCACGACGGCGCCGAGGCCTCGCAAGGCGGCCACGGACGCGCGCGCGTCGAGTTCGACGTCGGCGGGCGACGGCGGCGACCGTAGACGTCGCGCCCAAGTCGCGAGGCCGCGGCGAGAGGCGCGCGGCGGCGGGACACGATCCACGCGACCGCCCTACCCGCCCCTGCCCGCCCCCGCCCGCCTCGTGGAAACGACCCGGTACGCTCTCGGCGTCAGCCCGACCGACTTGCGGAATTGGCGGGTGAAGGCGGCCTGGTCGGCGTAGCCGCATTCCTGGGCGACGAGGCTGATCGGCGCGTCGGTTCGCCGCAGCGAAGCGCAGCCGCGTTCGATGCGCGCCCGCGTCAGGTATTGCCCGGCGGAAAGGCCGAACAGCGCGCGAATGCGCTGGTCGAACTGGAACGCCGACAGGCCCGCGCGCGCCGCCAGATCGGGAATGCGCAGGGCGGCGTCGAGGTGGTCGTCGACGAAGCCCAGCGTCGCCGACAGCGCGGCGGCGCCGGGATGGGCGCCCGCCATATCCGGCACGTCGCGCGAAATGCCGGCGAGCCCGACGATTCGCCCCCTCCGATCGGCCAAGGGCTCCTTCCAGGTCAGGCACCAGCCTTGGCGGCCGTCGGGGTAGAGGTGCAGCTCCAACCGCCCGGCGATCGACAGCCCCTCGCGCAGCACGCGCCGGTCCTGATCGTCGAAGCCTTGGCCGAGCGGCGCGGGAAAGACCTCGCGCGCGGTCCGCCCGATCAGATCGGCCTTGCCCTTCAGCTTGCAGCGTCGCGCCAGCGTGTCGTTGACCGCGACGTAGCGCGCCTCGCGGTCCTTGATGAAGAACACCGTGTCCGCGACGCGGTCGAACAGCTCCTCGCCGAGAAACGGGCGGCCGAGGGCGGCGAGAAAAGCCTGAGCGGGATCGACGGACGATGTCATGGCCCCCGATATTGTGCGGATTCCCGATCGTCCGCCAGAGATTCCGGCAAGACCGGCGAGGCGGCGCGCGCCATGCTTCCCTTTCGCCGCCGTTTCCCCGCCCGGCCGGCGCGATCAGGAGCCCCGCCATGGCCTCGACCATCTTCACCGGCGTCATTCCAGCCCTGATGACGCCGTGCCGCGCCGACCGCACGCCCGATTTCGCGGCGCTGGCGCGCAAGGGGCGCGAGCTCGTCGAGGCCGGCATGTCGGCCGTGGTCTACTGCGGCTCGATGGGCGATTGGCCCCTGCTGACCGACGAGCAGCGGATGGAGGGCGTCGAGCGGCTCGTCGCGGCCGACCTTCCCGTGATCGTGGGAACCGGCGCGCAGAACACCGCGCGCGCCGCGGCTCTGGCCGCCCACGCCAAGCGGGTCGGCGCGAAGGGCCTGATGATCATCCCGCGCGTGCTGTCGCGCGGGATTTCGGCGCCGGCCCAGCGCGCGCATTTTTCGGCCGTCCTGGAAGCCGCGGTCGATCTGCCCTCGGTCATCTACAACAGCCCGTATTACGGCTACGAGACCCGCGCCGAGCTGTTCTTCGAGCTGAGGAGCCGCTATGCGCACCTCGTCGGCTTCAAGGAATTCGGCGGCGCAAGTTCGCTGAGCTACGCCGCCGAGCACATCGCCGGGCAGTCGCGCGAGATCACGCTGATGGTCGGCGTCGACACGCAGGTGTTCCACGGTTACGTCAATTGCGGCGCGAGCGGCGCCATCACCGGCATCGGCAACGTGCTGCCCCGTCAGGTTCTGCGTCTCGTCGCCCTGTGCGAGCGCGCCGCGCTGGGCGACCCGCAAGCGCGGCGCCGCGCGCTCGAACTCGAGGGCGCGCTGAGCGTCCTGTCGAGGTTCGACGAGGGCGCCGACCTGGTGCTCTATTTCAAGTATCTCATGACGCTGGCGGGCGACCCCGCCTACGCGCTGCATTTCAACGAGTCGGACGAATTGAGCCCCAGCCAGAAGCGCTTCGCCGAGACCCAGTTCAGGTTGTTCAAGGGGTGGTGGGACGCCTGGCCCGGCGCCGAAGGCTGAAGGAAGATGCGCGTCATCGATTCCCACACCGAGGGCGAGCCGACCCGGCTCGTCATCGACGGCGGGCCGCCGCTCGGCCGCGGGCCGCTCGCCGAGCGGCGCAAGCTCTTCGCCGAGGCGTTCGATCACGTCAGGCGATTCGCCGTCGCCGAGCCGCGCGGCCACGACGCGCTGGTCGGCGCGCTGCTGTGCGAGCCGGACGATGCGAGCTGCGCGGCCGGGCTGATCTTCTTCAACAACGTCGGCTATCTCGGCATGTGCGGCCATGGGACGATCGGCGCGGCGGTGACGCTGGCCCATCTCGGCCGCATCGGCCCGGGCGAGCATCGCTTCGAGACGCCGGTCGGCGTCGTTGGCGTCGAGCTCGTCGACCGCAACCACGCGATCGTCGACAACGTCGAGAGCTTCAGGCATTTGAAGGGCGTGCGCGTCGACGTCGACGGCCTCGGCGTCGTCGCCGGAGACGTCGCCTGGGGCGGCAACTGGTTCTTCCTGACGCAGGACGCGCCCTGCCCGGTGCGCGCCGACGCCATCGAGACGCTGACCCGCGCGGCGCGCGACATCCGGCTCGCGCTTCATGCGCAAGGCGTGCGGGGGGCGCAGGGCGAGGAGATCGACCACGTCGAAATCTTCGGCCCGCCGCGCTCGGCCGACGCCGACAGCCGCAATTTCGTGCTCTGCCCCGGCGGCGCCTACGACCGCTCGCCGTGCGGCACCGGAACCAGCGCCAAGCTCGCCTGCCTCGCCGCCGACGGAAAGCTCGCGCCGGGCCGGCGCTGGATTCAGGAGAGCGTCATCGGCTCCCGCTTCGAGGCGAGCTATCGGCCGGCCGGCCCCGGGCGAATCGCGCCGAGCATCGGCGGGCGCGCTTTCATCTGCGCCGAGGCGAACCTCTACGACGATCCGGCCGACCCGTTCCGCGCCGGCTTCGGCTGGGACGGCGCGACGGCCTAAAGCGAACGCGCCGCCCCCTTCCCCCCTTGCGGGGGAAGGTGTCACGCGAAGCGTGACGGATGAGGGGGCGCGCCGCAAGGCGCGTCGCTTCAGCGAGAGCGCAGGTTTGCTTATCTAAACCGTGCAAATAGCCGCGGATCGCGGCTATACGGACAAGCGCGCCTTGCGGCGCGACCCCTCATCCGTCGGCCTTCGGCCGACACCTTCCCCCGCAAGGGGGGAAGGGGCGCGCGTACGGTTAAATGCAGAACGCCCTAATTCTCCCGCCGCCACGTCAGCGCGACGGCGCCCAGGGAGCCGACCTTCTTCCGATTGCCCACGATCAGTTCGTCGCCGCTGAACGTGACGAGCCGTTTCTCGTCGCGTCCGGCGGCGCTGGGGCGGCTGCTGGCGGCGATGTGCATCGTCACCGTGCCGCTGGCGTCGTCGATCGTGTAGTCGCCGAAATAGGAAATGCTGCTCGCGGCGCCCTCGCTGACCACGACGACCGAATAGTGACCGCCGGCGTCGAGGAACATCGAGCCTTGCGGATGGGCCCCATAAGGCTGGGACTCGCCGATGCTGAACGACACGAGCGCCCAGTGGCCGACGAGCTGCGCCTTGAGCGACGCGGCCGGCGTTTGCGCCAACGGCGGCGAGGCGAGCGACGCCAGCGCCAGGAGGCACGCCAAGCCGGCTGCGGCGCCGCGGGCGGTCTTCATCGTCATGCGCGCTCCCTTCCCCTCATCGCCGGCGCCATGCGCGACGAAAGCGAGGCGATTATAGGTTGCGACGCCGCCTCGGCGCCAGAGCCTTGTGAGGCGCGCCTCGAATTGACCTTTTGTCGCGCCGCGGCCTTCGCTATGGTCGCGGGGTTGAATCCGTCGGGGGGCTTTCCGGTTCGACGGCGCTTCGGACACGAGGGGGAAAACGATGCGTTTGCTGCGCTTCGCCGTCGCCTTGATCGCGCTCGCGGCCGGCGCGGACGAGGGCTGGGCGTACGGGATCGACGCCGAGGCGAGCGCCCCGCCCAAGGCGCGCGGCGACGAAATCCGCCTCGCCCAGATCGTCCCCGAGACGGCGAAGCCCGAGGCGACCACCGGCAACCCGAGCCTGGCGCCGCTCAAGTGGGTGGGCATGCTGGTCGTTCCGAATCCGACGCAAGCCAACCCCAAACAGATAACGGAGTGCACCGCCCAGTTCATCGCGCCGAGCGTGCTGCTCACCGCGGCCCATTGCGTCAAGGACATCATCGACAATCAGGCCGGCCCCTGGCCCGACGTGACCAAGGGGACGTTCTGGCTGCAGTACCAGAACCAGCAAGGCACGCCCTACAAGATCCGCTGCGCCGCGCCCAATCCCCTCTGGACGCTGCCGGCGAACTACGCCTCGATGTCGCCGGCCGAAAAGAACGGCGCGCAGCGGACCGCGTTTCAGCACGATTTTGCGATGATCCTGGTCGACGGCGTCAGCACGACCGGCGTGATGCCCTACGAGCTCGACTGGAAAGGCACGGTCCTCTATGTGGTCCGGGTCGGCTACGCCGGCGACATCCTCGACGGCCAGATCGTCCAGGAATCGGGAGGCCCGGTGTTTTTCGCCGACGCCATCCCGATGTTGCCGAAATCGTACCCGAACATCGTGGTGCAGTGGGCGCCGATCACCGATCTCACCGAGGGCACCAGCGGCGGCGCCTGGATCGCCAATTTCAACACCGTCGAAAACCCCAACAAGAATCTCCTGGTCGCCGTCACCTCGTTTTCGTTCGACGCCTATCCCGGCGGCGAGGGCGCGGCCTATCTGACGGCGGCCGAATTCAACCCGCTGCTCGACTTCGTGTCGAGGGGCTGCCAGTGACGCCGACGCGACGTCGGCTCGCCCCCGCGCCGGGGCGATCCCCCTCGCCCCGCTTGCTTAGGAGAGGGCGGGGGCGAGGGGCCGGGTGATTGTCCGCTCTGTTGCGGCTAATCGCCCCGCCCCTCATCCCAACCTTCTCCCCGCAGGCGGGGAGAAGGGGCTTCGAAATCGGATTCTGATCGGGGAGCAGAACATGACCTTCGCGCGATACCCCAGCCTCGACGGCGCCGTGGTCTTCGTCACCGGCGGCGCCTCGGGAATCGGCGAGACGATGGTGCGCGCCTTCGCGGCCCAGGGGTCGCGAGTCGGCTTCCTCGACATCGACGAAAAGAGCGGGCGCGCGCTTTGCGACGCGTTGACCGGCGCCGGCGCGCTCGTGCGCTTCGAGCCGTGCGACTTACGCGACATCGAGGCGCTGCGCGCCGCCTTCGCCGCGCTGAAAGGCGCCCTCGGCCCGGCCGGCGTGCTGGTCAACAACGCGGCGCGCGACGACCGGCACGGCTGGGAATACGTCACCCCGGATTATTACGACGAGCGCATGGCGACCAATCTTCGCCACATGTTCTTCGCCATCCAGACGGTCGCCCCCGACATGATCGCGGCCGGCAAGGGCTCGATCGTCAACTTCGGCTCCAATTCCTGGTTCGAGGCGGTCGCCGGCCTGCCAGTCTACGCCACCGCCAAGGCGGCGGTGCACGGCATGACGCGCTCGTTCGCGCGCGAGCTCGGCAAACACCGCATCCGCGTCAACACCATCGTGCCCGGCTGGATCATGACCGAGCGCCAGAAGGCGCTGTGGGCGAAGCCGGAAGCGATCGCCCGCCACCTCGAGCGCCAATGCCTGCCCGACCTGATCGAACCCATCTACGTCGCCAAGATGGCGCTGTTCCTCGCCTCCGACGACGCGGCGATGTGCACGGGGAACAATTACATGGTGGAGGGCGGGTCGATTTGAGGGGGGGTCGGTCAGGACTTAATCAAAACGACGCGCCGTCATTGCGAGCGACAGCGAAGCAATCCAGACTAAGCCGCCGCCGCAAACCCCAAGGATGCCAGCTTAGCCTGCCCCATGGCGACAACATGACAGCGCCATTGCGGCGACCTATCCGCGGGAAATAACGCCCGCCGCCCTTGATAGAACATCGCGCGCTCAGGGCGGCCTGAAAGGCCGCATGAGTACATTCCGATTCTTGCCTACGCCAGCTTGTGCCGCCCCAATGCAAAACTTGTTTTTCCCGCCCCCCGATCAAGTTCAGGAGATTTCAATGTCCAATAAAACAGGCGATGTCGCCGCTCCGGATTTGGCCGCCGATCTGGCGGCCTTGCGGGCCGATGTAGCGCGATTGAGCGATACGATTGCCGGGCTGATGCGCAGCCAGGCCGATGCGGCAGGCGCCGCCGTAAGAGGCGCGGTAGGCGATGCTCGAAACCAGCTCTCGCAAGCGGCGGGTCATGCGCAGGACAGCGCGCTCGGCGCCGCCGCGGATCTCGAACGCCGGATCGAAAGAAATCCTCTGACCGCGGTGCTGATTGCGGCGGGCATCGGGATGGCGCTCGGCATGATGACCAAATCGCGGCGATAGCCGGCATGAGATTTCTGTCGGTTCTGGCCGCGGGTTCGCAGCAGCTTGCGCGGCGCTTTCTTGTTCGCACCTCACTTGCGTTTGCGTGCGCACTGTCTGGAACGATCGGCCTGGGGTTCGCGACCTGTGCGCTCTTCGAAGCGTTGCGACTGCAATACGGCGTCGTCAACGCGTCGATCGGGTTGGCAGCGATCTATGTCATCGTGGCGGGCATTCTTTATCTCTGTTATCGCCGCGCCGGGCCGACGCCTATCGCCAGTGCGCCCTCCGGGCTCAGCCAACCGCGGGCCGGCAACGCTGAGGCTCTTAAAGCGGCCGCGCAGGCGAGCGAGGCGCCGCAGGCGGTCGCCTTGGCGATGAGCGTCGACCTCGTCAAACAGATGACGCCTCTCCAGCTAACGATGCTCGCGGTGATTTCCGGCTTCGTCGCGGGCCGCAGGCTGTAGACGCGGCCAGAACTGAAGTCACGGCCCAAGCGTTGTATAGACGTAATTCAATGTCGCATTAGCCGGGTGCGCGGCATCGCGGTTGTTCGCCAGATTATCGAGCGACGACCGCTGGACAATCGAATGCCAATTGCGGGGAATGGGCTCGCGGCTTGTTCCACGCCAGTTAATTGTTGTCCCGCGCTAGCTACCAAAGTGAGCCGCGCGGCGCAATTGGCCTCCAGCAGGCGACGCGGCGTTAATTGTTGCGGAGCTGGTAAAGTCGGACGATGCGCAAGTTTTTCAGGCTCTTTCTCGACGCGTATTGGCGGTTCAACGCCCAGGATGGCTGGGCGATCGCGAGCCATATCGCGCTGTCGACTCTGACTTCGCTATTCCCGTTTCTCATCTTCGTAACCGCGATGGCCGGCCTCGTCGGCTCGCAGAGCCTCGCCGACGAGGCGGCGAAGCTCATCTTTTCGGCGTGGCCGGCCGTCGTCGCCAAACCGATCGCCAGCGAGGTGCATGATGTGCTGGCCGCACCGCGCGGCGGACTGCTCACCTTCGGCGCGGTCCTGGCGCTCTATTTCTCGTCCTGGGCTGTCGAGGCGGCGCGCGTCGGGCTCAATCGTGCCTATGGCATCGTGGAGACGCGGCCCTGGTGGCTGCTGCGCCTTGAATCGATCGCCTATGTGATCGTCGCCACCATCGCGCTGCTCGCGCTGGCCTTGCTTGTCGTGCTGGGGCCTCTGATCTGGGCGACCGTGCTGAGCTTCGCGCCCGAGCTCGCGCCGCTGCAAGTCGTCGTCACGTTTGCGCGGCTCGCAATCGCTTCGCTGCTTATGGTGGCTTCGCTGTTCATCGCCCACCGCTGGCTGCCCCAGGGGCGCAGGCGGGTGATCGAGATCGCGCCCGGCGTTGCATTGACCTTCATCTGCTGCGTCGCCTTCGGTGAAGTCTTCGGCGCCTACCTCAGTGAATTCGCGCGCAACTACGTGTCGACTTATTCCGGCCTCGCCTCCGTGATGGTCGCGCTCGTCTATCTCTATTCGATGGCGGCGATCTTAGTGTATGGCGGCGAACTCAACGCGGCGATCATGCGCGCGCGAAAGAAGCCTCGGTAAGGCCTTGCCGACTCGCATTGGTCGCTACGCATGAGGCCGCTCCGAAATTCGCGAGCTATGGCAGACGCCTTTCGAGATTGTCCGAATTTGCCTCAGCTCGCCGGCGTCAGCGTGGCCCGGCCAAATCGATATCGCCGATCGGAGCCTGAAGGACGGAGATGCCTAAATTCTGGCAGGCGGCTATCGCCGCCTTCGAGTCAATTAAAGCGCCTTCCCGATTCTGTGAGCGCAGTCTCCGATCAAAATGGGATATGAGCGCGAATGCCCACGCAATCGCCCGAAGCCTCCACAATTGTTGGGACTTCACCCCTCGAGAAAGTGACCGAGTGCGGCAAACGGCCGAACTCGGTCGCAGATGATCTTGGCGATGGCCAACATCGGCACGGAGAGGATCGCGCCGGGAATACCCCACATCCAGAACCAGAAGACGAGCGAGAAAATGACGAGGACAGGATTGAGAGTGAACCGTCTCGCCAGAAGCAAGGGCGTCACCGTTTCGCCCTCAACAATATGAACTGCCAGGTAGAGCGCTGCGGGGAGAAGCGCCTGCCAGAGGGTGTCGATTGACAACAGGCCGGCGAGGAGAAAGACCACGACGCCCACGGCAGGACCGAGGATCGGCGCATAGTTCAGCAAGAATGCGAGCGTTCCCCAGAGAATGGGATCGCCAACCCCGGTGAGCCACATAATCAGGGCCGTAGCGAAGCCGACTGCCGCATTCATGACCGAAATCGTAACGAGATAGGCGGAGATATCGCTCTCGATTTGCTGCGAGATGTCGACGGCCTGCCGCTTGCTGCTAAAGCGCGGCAATATCTCGACGAGCCTACGCAGGAAAGTGTCGCCGGACACCAGAAGGAAGTACAGAAACAGCACTGTCGTTAACAGGCCGCTTGCGAAGCTCCGCGTACCTGCGAATATGGTCGATACGAAAGCTGCGCCTCCCGACGGGCCAGCCGTGTCTGGTCGCGCCCCGGTCGCGCCGATGTTCTCTACCTGTTGTAGAAACTGTTGCGACGTATTGATGGGCGCTCGCAGGAAACTCATGCGTTCCTCAAGCCGAGGAATGCCTTCTGGAAGTTTGGCCGCCCAGTTGCTTGCGGGCCCCGAAATCGCGGTGCCCAGTCCGACGATGGTTCCAAACAGCGCAAGGATGAGCAGCAGCGCCGCTAGTGCTCTGGGAATACGCAGGCGCTCCAAGAACCGAAAAATTGGCTGTAGGAGGAGCTTGAGGGTGAAGGCGAAGACCATTGGCAGCACGATTTCGCTCGCGACATAGGCCGCCGCCAGTAGCGCGAGAACGAACAATCCGCCGAGGAAGATGATCTTCGGATCGCTAGGCAGAGGCATATCCGCCAACAGTTCGTCGGCGGGAGCGGTCTCGGTCTCACGATCCGAATCAGTCATGTCCAAAACCTGAACTCGGACCGAGGCCGCCGCTGCAACAGTCTAGAACCAGCGTCCTCGGCCGTACCAGCCGCCGCCGCCGAGCAGGAGCAAAACGATGACGATGATTAGAAGCGTTGTCGTGTCCATGCTGCCTCCTCTGCGGCTATTTCTTCGCCGCGTCGCGAACCGCGTCATTGACGCCGCCGATCGCGTTCTGGATCTTGCCTACGAGGTTGTCGTTTTTTCCTTCGGCCACCAATTTGGCGTCGCCGACGGTTTTGCCGGTTGCTTCCTTGATGGCGCCTTTCGCCTGCTTGGCCGCACCGGCGATACGATTTTTGTCCATGTTGATAGCTCCTGTTTGTCAATGCTCCCGCCAGCACGTCCAGACGGACGACATCCGACACTCCTCAATTCGAACATTGAAGATCAATTGCAAGCGTCACCCGGCGATGGCGGTAATGTACCCGACTGGCGCCCCTGCACATCACGAGCTGCTTGAACGCTTTAAACGTGCGAGGTTTACCTTGACGGTCGATCGCAGCGCTAGATTCGGAAAATACTCAGAGTCCGTCCGGAGACTTCATGAGGAATTACAGAGTTTTCTGAGCATCAGGCGGATGGAGGCAAGGCGGAGGAAGGCGAGGGCGTTGGCTGCCCCCGCCATGCCGACAGAGGACGCGGGCCGGCGCTGCGCAGCGCATTCGCCAACAACCTGGACGCCCATGGCGGTATGTTGTTGTCCGCCTCGGCCCCCCTTGCAACCGGAGCGAACCGAGCGCCATCTAGAGAGTATGAGCGCTCAACCAAATTGGCCCCGCAATCGGCTTTTGCTCGCCCTGCCATCCTCCAATCTCAAGCA
>JBEKLU010000084.1:0-23507 GCA_050010035.1 Roseiarcus sp. | reverse complement strand
GACGAAGGGAGCGCAAGATGCAACGCTTCAAGAGCCCAGGCTCAGCCCAGAAATTTCTCTCAACCCATGCCGCCGTCTACAACATCTTCAACGTCCAACGCCACCTCACGTCAGCCCAAACGTATCGCACCTTCCGCGCCGCGGCGATGAGGACGTGGCGCGAAACGGTCGCGGCCGCTTGAAATTTCAAGAGCCGCAGGCCCTTTGCGTTCTTCCACCGACAACGTGACAACACCCGCCAAAGCCCTGCCGCTGGCGTGTTACACCGGGAACCTTTCGGCGGCATGCGCATCTATGAGGCAGCTCGAATCTTTCTGGGGTCGTCATGGCCGAACACGCGCTCCACTGTCAATCGGCCTCCTGCTCGAAGCCTTCACGCCCCAGGAATGCGCCAACTGCATTGCTCACGCAGGATATGCGCCGTGTTAAGGACAGCCACAACAATAACTGCGTCACTTTCGTTGCCTTGGCCCGCCGCCTGAACGGCCGGATGATCGAGAGAGGATTCAGTTAATGTTGCCGCTGTCCTAACCGGGGAATGCTCTAGCGCACGCGTCTTTGGCCAGACGAAACAGACGGAGCGGCGATCGACAGCGCCGCTCCGATCAACGCGGCCAGTAAGAGGACGCCCCTAGCCAGGACGTCTTCGTCGAAATCGAAATACGGGGTGTGATGCCCGTCCGCGAGATCGGCACCGAGAACGAAGATACCGGCGGTCCCGCCTTGGAGAGCGACGGCGTTGGCGAGGAGGGTGGCGTCCTCGCTGGCGCCGAAGGAATGTTGGAGAATGCTCGTCGGAAACGCCGCGGTTATGCGGTTGACCGCATCGGCCCAGGCAACGACGGGAGCCGGATTGATCCAGCTTTCGGCCTCGCCGCGGAGGTCGATTTTGCTGTCTATCTCGTAGGCCGTGGCGGTCGCTTCGATCAACCGCCGGCACCGCCGCTCCAACTCCCCCAGCGCCGGCATAGCTGCGGCACGAATTTCGAACTCCAACACCGCTTGATCCGGCACAATATTGAGGGACGTTCCGGCGGTGAGGATGCCGACATTGACGCGCGTGCCCGGTTCACTTGACTGCGCGAGGCTGTGCAGGCCCAGCACCGTCTGGCACGCGGCTAGTAGTGCGTTGCGCCCGCTCTCGGGCGATTTGCCGGAATGTGCCGCCCGACCCGCCAGCGTGACGGTAAATTTACGTGTGGCGAGGAAGCCGCCAACTCCTAGCGCCACCACACCCGACGGAACGCCGAGGCCGATATGGGCGGCGAGGAGCAGATCGACCCCCGCCATCCAACCAGCTTCGAGCACCGCCCGGGCCCCACGGCCGCCCTCCTCGGCCGGCTGGAAGAGGATAAGAAGCTTTCCCTTGGCACCGTCGAGCAGCGGCCGAAGAATTCGTGCCACGCCGAGCCCTATCGCGACGTGGCCATCGTGACCGCAGGCATGCATCACTTGGCCGGCGGTAGAGGCCCAGCCTTCCATGGCGGGACGATGGTCGGCGACCGCTTCGCGGATTGGCAGCGCATCGATGTCGACCCTGAGGCACACGGTCGGCCCAGCGCGACCGGTGTCGAACACGGCAATGCAACCGGTGTTGCCCTCGTCGGAAATCGGAGTTTTGCTCATGCCGAGCCGAGGCGCGTTTCCCAGCAGGTCGCGACCGGCCGTTACGCGATATCCGACGCTGTCAAGTTCAGCCCCGATCCGACGGGTCGTTTCAATCTCGCGCCAACCAAGCTCGGGGTGGCGGTGGAATTCGCGGCGCGTCGTGGAGAGCCATGGCGTCAATGCGGCAACATCGGTTGCGAGTCGCTTAATTACCGCGCTGTCCGGCAGACCAAAATCAACGGGATCCAAGATGCCGATCGCCTTCACGTCCACGGGCTCCGCCAGGATCCGTCATCCATCCACACGCTCTTGACCTTCATGTGCTGTTGGATCGCTTCCTCGCCCATTTCGACGCCCAGGCCGCTCTGCTTGTAACCGCCATAGGGCGAACCAGGATGCAAGCTGTGCACGGTGTTGACCCAAACCAGGCCGGAGCGCGCTTCGCGCGCCACCGTCCCTGCCCGTTGAAGGCTGTTTGTCCACACGGTCGTCGCCAGTCCGTAACTCGTTCCGTTGGCAATTGCGATCGCCTCGTCGTCGCCGACGAAGGGAGAGACGGTGACAACCGGCCCAAATACCTCCTCCTGTGCGATAGCGAGCTTGGGATCGACATCAAGGAAGACAGTCGGCTCAAGGTAGTAGCCTTCCGCTGGCAGCGACCACGGCCCCGTATCGAGCCGCTTCAGCCCTGTGCCCGCCGCCTCGGCTATGTATCGGCGCACCTTGTCGCGATGGCGCGCCGAGATCGCCGGTCCCACCAGCGTCTCGGGATCGAGTGGATCGCCGATGCGGATCCGGCGCAGCCGCGAGGCAATCATCTCCGCCATCACCACAGCGACGCTAGCCTCGACCAGGAGCCGCGAGCCAGCGGTGCAGGTCTGGCCAGCATTGTTGAAGGCCGAATAGACCAGTGCGTCGGCCGCGCGTTCGAGGTCGGCGTCGGCGAAAACGACGAAGCCGGTTTTCCCGCCGAGTTCGAGCGTAGTCGATTTTAGAAACTCGCCGCCGATCCTGGCGATCTGCCGGCCAACCGCCGTCGAGCCTGTAAAGGCAATCTTGCCGATCTCTGGGTGGCGGACAATAGCATCGCCGACGATCTCCCCTGTGCCGTTCAAGATGTTCAGCAGGCCGGCCGGCAGCCCTGCCTGATGGGCGATCCAGCCCAGCAGCAACGCCGACAGCGGCGATTCCTCTGCCGGCTTGAGGATCACCGCATTGCCCGTCGCTAGGGCTGGCGCGACCTTGCTGGCGGCATTTGTCAGCGGATAATTCCACGGCGTGATGGCTCCGACAACGCCAATTGGCTCGTATTCGATCAGATTGGTGCGGCCGGGCTGAACCGGGACGACAGCCCCGCGCAGGCGGTCAGTGGTGCCGGCGAAGAACTCGAAGAGCCGGGCTGCCCGATCGGTGTCGCGGGTCGCGGTGTCCCGGATCGGCCGCCCGGCATCAAGGGTATCCAAGGTGCCGAGGGCTTGGGCATGGGCGCGGATGCCGTCGGCGATCCGGCGGAGCACTCGTGCGCGATCCTGGCCGTCGGCCCGCCACCATTCGGCTTGTGCCCGTTGCGCCGCGGCGACCGCGACCTCGAGGTCCTCGGGTGCCGCCGTAGCGACGTCAACCAGCGGCGCGCCAATCGTCGGGTCGAAGCAGGGCAGGGATGCACCGGTCGCGCTCGGCCGCCAGCGGCCATCGATCCACAGAGGCGCCAGAGCGCCGGAGAATTCGGGCAGCGCGGCGCGGAGCCGCTCCAAACGGGCTGGTAGAGGGATCGTCGGCATGGCTCTCTTCTCCTGGTTGGTGGCGGCGGGCAGCGGCCCTACCACGCGGATTCCAGCCACGTGACGATGTCGTCGGCGTTTGCTGGTCGGGGGTTCCAATAGGTTTGGGGATCGGCCAGTACGTCGCGCGCGATCTGGGCGAACTGGCCCTTGGGCAGACCGATGGCGGAAAGTGACTTGGGCGTCCCGAGCGTGTCGGCTAGCGCCTCGACTCGAGCGACGAGCTCGCGGGCCGCAACGTCGTCGTCGCTATCGCCGGAAAGGCCGATGCAGCGGGCCGCTTCGGCGAGCCGGGACCGAGCGGCGGCGAAATTGAAGCGCAGACTGTGAAGTACCATGACGGCGTTGGCTCGGCCATGCGAAAGGCCGTAACGACCACCGAGGCTATGGCACACCGAATGCCCGATGCCGAGCCAGGAATTTGCGTAAGTGAGGCCAGACATTGATGCCGCGTCGATTGCGGCCTGATAGGTGGCGAGCGTCCGGGCAGGCTGCGACGGCGCAAAATGCGGCAAGGTCCCAAGGAGGCTGCGCAGCGCGGCCAGCGCAAAGGCGTCGGTGATCGGCTGGGCGCCCTTTGAATAGTAGGCCTCAAGGCAATGATGGACCGCGTTCATACCGCTGGCTGCGAGGATGTCCCGCGGCGTCGTGGCTACGACTTCGGCATCGAGAAACACGGCGACCGGCGTCAGCTTCGGATGCACAAATATGAGCTTCTCACCGCGATCGATGTCGGTCACGGCGCCGCCGCCGACCACTTCGGCGGCAGACAAAGTGCTAGGAACAGTCAAGACCGGAAGAGGCTCGACATCGATATCGACGCTATGAAAGGTCGACGGCGGCTCAAATCGGCTGACGAAGTCGACGATATTGCGGCCGCTCGGTATCATGATGGCGATAGCCTTGGCCATATCGTGAACGCCACCGCCGCCGATAGCCACGACGGCGTCGGGACGGAGCGGGGTCAGCGATTCGACAGCGCGGCCGACCGACGCAACCGGGGTATTGGGCTCGACCCGATCGAAAACTGCGACGACGCGGGGGCCAAGGGCAGCAGCCAGTTCGTCGACGAAGGGCGTTTTCGCCTTGAGACTCGACCCACACACGATGGCCACTCGGCGGGCACCAAGTCGGTCCAACTCGGCGACGAGCCCCGACCGGCACCCGGGCCCGCTGACGATGACTTGGGGAACAGCCCTCCCATCGAAACGGTGAATTGTCATGTTTTGGCCTCCGGCTGAAAAGAAGAGGCGGCGGCCAGAGCGGCCGCCGCCTGATTCACGTTATTTCCAGTCGGCCGGAACCGTCTGGCCGGAAAGATCGACGCTGCCGACGGTCGCCTTGGTGATCATGCTGGCCTGAGTCAAGGTTTCCTTGGGGATAGTCTTTCCCTCGGCCGCCTCGATGGCGCGTTGAACGGCAAGGCGAGCCATGGTCACCGGTTGGCTGACAACGGTGGCCTGGATCCAGCCCTCCTCGATCAGGCGTTGAGTTTCCACTTCCATGTCGGTGGTCAGAACGAGCACGTCGCCTGGCTTCTTGCCAGCGGCACGTAGCGCCTGGACGGCGCCGATAGCGATAGGGCCGTTGAACGCATAGACCGCCTTCAAGTTCGGCTGCGCCTGGAGGAAATCCTGCATCGTGGTGAGCGCCTCGGAGGTGGCGGTCGAGGTGAACTTCTCCGCCACGACCTTCATACCTGGGAACTTTGAGATGTAGTCCTTGAAGCCGTTGACCCGGAACAGCGTAAGGTCGAGACCACTGGGGCCCGACAGAAGCACCACGTCGCCCTTGCCGCCGAGCTTGTCCACCGCATAGGCGGCGAGCAGCTCGGTCATCACATAGGACGGCTCACCGACGAAGCCTGTGACCTTGGCGGTTTTGGTGGCGATGCCGTCATTGATAACCGAGATGCCGGCGGCGACCGCCTTCTCGACGACGGGCACCGTACCATCGGAGCTCGCTGGGACGAGAACGATGCCAGCGACCTTACGCTGGATGACGTCTTCGATTTGCGAAACCTGCTTCTGCAGATTGCCATATCCGCCAGCGTCGTAGATGGTCACCTTGTAGCCGAGCTTTTTGCCCTCGTCGGTATAGCCATAGGCCTTCATCTTGAAGTAGGGATCGCCAGCTGCGGGCAGCATGACGGCGATCTCTTTCTCGTTCGCCACGGCGGCGCAAGTTCCGCCGGCTATCGTCGCGGCCGCCGCCACAGCGAAGGCGGCGTTGCGAAGGAATGAAATCATCCTCATCTTTTACTCCCTTTCTTTTTTGTCATCCGGGCTCGGCCCCGCCGAGCGTTCGGATAGCGGGATCCCGTCAGCGTGAGCGGCGCAGTGCATTGACCCAAGCCGACAGGATAATGATTGCGCCAACGATCACCTGCTGGGTGAATGTCGAGATGGCGAGAAGGTTGAGGCCGTTGACCATAAAGGCAATGACCAGCACTCCGAGCAAAGTGCGGAGCACGCCGCCGCTGCCGCCGAAAATGCTGGTGCCACCGATGATTACCGCGCCGATCGACTGCAGCAGGAGTTCACCCGAACCGAGCAGCGGCTGGCCGGAGATGACTCGGCCGCTCAACATAAAGCCTGCGATCGCCGCGAAGATGCCGCTCACGAAAAAAATAAAAACCTTCGTTGCGCCGACATTGACGCCTGACATGATGGCCACCTGCTCGTTGCCGCCGATGGCGTAGACGTGCCTTCCGATCGGTGTGCGAGTTAGGACCAGATGAGCGACGGCGAGGAGGATCGCAGCGATAATGACCGGGACCGGCGCTGGGCCGATGAAACCACCGCCGAACCAGAAGAAGATGTCTACGTCCGGACGGGGCAGCCCGAAGACGGTCGATCCGCCGGAAACGACGAGGGCGACGCCGGCGATCATATAGAGCATGCCCAGGGTGACGATAAACGGCTGAATTCGCGCTCGCCCGATCAGAAGGCCGTTGACCAGTCCAACAATGGCCCCAGACGCGATCCCGGCAAGCGCGGCCGGAGCGATGCCGTAATTCATCATCACCGCGGCGGTGATCACGCTGACCAGACTGATAATCGAGCCTTGGGAAAGATCGAGGCCGCCCATCAGAAGGGCAAAGGTCTGGCCGGTCGCCAGGATGAGCAGCGGTGCGCTTTGCACGAGGACATTGGTGATGTTCTGGGCAGTCAGAAAATGCGGACTAGCGAGGGAATAAACAACGAACATGAGGATGAGCGCCAAACCTGGCCCCACTACCGCGGGGTCAACTCGCGGGCTCCAAGATGCAACGCTGGGCGTATTGATGGCGGTCATCGTCCCTATCCGTTGGTAATGGCGTCAATGATTCGGCTGGCCGAAAGAGTGCTGTTGTCGAACTCGGCGACGATCCGTCCGGCACGCATGGCCAGCACCCGGTCGGCGACGGCGAGCACTTCCTCGAGATCGGACGAGACAATGAGGACAGCCCGGCCATTAGCGGCCAGCCGGTCGATCAGGGCATAGATCTCGTCCTTGGCGCCGACATCTATGCCCTGAGTCGGCTCGTCGAATAAGAGGACTGTCGCTTCGGTCGAAAGCCATTTGGCCACCACGACCTTCTGCTGGTTGCCGCCCGACAGAGCGCCGGCGGGCGTAAGTGGGTCGGGGGTGCGGATATTAAGTCGCTCGATCATCGCTTGGGCATGGGCAATCTCGCGGCGGACGACGAGGCCGAAGCGGCCCATGAACCGGCCGAGAATCGGCAGCGCGATGTTCTCGTAGACCGACATTGCAATCGAAATACCCTGGCCTCGCCGATCCTCGGGGATAAGCGCAAGCCCGGCGCCGATCGCCTCGCGCGGGTTCCGCAACTCTAGCGCCTTGCCATCCAACTTGATCTCGCCGCGGTCTGCGCGGCGAAGACCGAAGATCGTTTCCAGAAGCTCGGTCCGTCCCGCGCCAACCAATCCGGTCAGCACTACGACCTCGCCGGGTCGCACGACGAGTGTCACATCTTCGAACTCGCCGCTGCGCGTAAGGCTGCGAAGCTCCAGCGCCGGAGCATCTGAGGCCGAACCTTTCCGGGCAGCGCGGCTCGAATGGCGCTCATGGCCAGTGATGAGGAACACGATCTTGGCGCGATCGAGGCTTTCGACCGGAAACGTGCCGACCGAACGCCCATCGCGCAGCACTGTCACCCGCTGAACCAACGATGATATCTCGTCGAGCCGGTGGCTGACATAGACGATCCCCACGCCACCGTCGGCCAGCCGGTGGATGAGATCGAACAGGCGCTCAGATTCGGCGTGGCTCAGCGAAGCGGTTGGCTCGTCGAGGATGAGGACCTTGGCTTTGCTGCGCAGCGCCTTAGCGATCTCGACCAATTGTCGCTGGCCAGAGCCGAGTTCCAAAACGGGCTTGGACGTCGAGAACGGCGCGCCGACCAGATCGAGCAGGCGGCGTGCATCGGCATGTGTCGCCTGCCAGTCGATCAGGCCAAGCGGACCTCTCTTCTCGAATCCGAGGAAGATGTTCTCGGCGACGCTCAAATCCGGAACCAGGGCGAAGTCCTGATAGATAACGCTGATTCCAGCACGCATTGCTTCGGCGGTGGTGGTGAAAGCGACCCGCTCGCCGTTCAAATGGATTTCCCCGCCGTCAGCATGGTAGAGCCCGGCGACGATTTTGATCAGCGTGCTCTTGCCAGCGCCATTGGCGCCGAGCAGAGCATGCACTTCGCCGCGGCGAACGCTGAAATCGACACCGTCCAGCGCAACCACGCCGGGAAAGATCTTCCGAAGTCCGGCCACCGACAGAACCTCTTCCGAAGGGAAGGCGGCGCTTGAGGACTGGAGGACGGCAGCGCCACTCATCTATGGAAGTCCTGCAGGCGGGGCACGGGCGCGTCGCTAAAGAAGCGCTTCTCGACAATCGCTTCGAGTTCCACGATGTGGCAGGCGCATTCCCTCATGTGGCGGGTCATCGCCCGGCGAACGCGGTTGCGGTCGTGCGCCCGGTAGGCAACGAGAAGCTCAATATGGGCGGTGTAGTTCTCGCGGTCGATCTTCTGCTGCCGCTTCAGATACATCCGTTTGAATACGACCTGATCGGCCAGCATCTTGTTCACGAATTGGCAAGTGAACGAATAAAGCGGGTTCGGCGACCGGCGCGCGATTACGTTGTGGAACTCGAGTTCTTCGAGCCGCTGCTTCCGGCGCGACTCGGGGCTGTCGTCGACGCGCGCACAGGATTCGATAAGTTGCTCCAGCCGTCCGAAGTCGACATCGGTAAGGCGGCCGACTGCCGACGCGGCCATTTCCGGCTCGAGCAACTGACGCAGTTGGTAGATCTCCGCTGCCTGGAGCTTCTTGAAATAGAAATAGTTGCCGAGCAAGCCGGCAGCGGTTTCGTAACCGACCTCGGCGACCACCGCACCGCCCGACCGACCGGTAGAAACGCGGATGATGCCTTGGACCTCAAGCGCTTTCAGAGCCTCACGGGTCGTTCCGCGGCTGACGCCGAGAAGCTCCATTAGCTCCTTTTCCTGCGGCAGGCGGTCCCCGGGCTGCATGTTCTCGGCCATAAGCCAGTGCTTTATCCGATCAACGACTTGATCGGAGAGCTTTCGGCGAGCAAGCCGCGGCCCAGTCATCAACGATATGTATCCTACATATAATACCATTTATTATCATAATTTCGCATCGACCTCGCGTCAAGCCCCGAGCTTCCACCCCAGGGCTATCGCATTTGCCCGATGACGGATCGTGCGAAGGCGTCGGACCATCCAGATCGTTTTCGTTTTCTGCGGATTGAGAATTGGGGCCTGGCGGGTTTGCGGACGTTGAGCGCGAGTTTTCGCATTGTCGCCAGATTTTCGGACCCAGGATCCTTGCGGTTTGTCGCTCGATCCTCGTCGAAGGTCGCATCGAGCACCCACTGGACGCCGTTTTCGATGCCCAGGGCGCGGCACGAAACAGTTCTCTCGCGAATATGTTTACGAGGAACTCGGTGTGCCGCGGCTTAATCGCGTGCGTCAGGTGTCGCCGTCGTGTGCTCTGCGATGAAGCCAGTCGGAAACCCTCGACGCTGCTATCCACTCTGCCGTGACAGCCTTGAACGCCGAGCGAAAAACCGACCCGTTGGCCAGCCAAAGAATCTCTGCTCAGGTCGCGTGGGCGGTAACCGATGTTCTCAGGCCACGGCCTTGAGTGGCTCGGCTTTGGCGTAGGCCCAAGGCGGAAGATCGTCGATGGCGTTGTTGGGATGGCCGTTGACGATTTTGGCGAGCACATCGGCGAGGTAGCCGTAGGGATCGACGCCACAGAGCTTGCAGGTCTCGATCAGCGACGCGACGACCGCCCAGTTCTCGCCACCGCCATCTGAGCCGGCGAAGAGCGCATTCTTGCGATTGAGGGCGATCGGTCGGATGGAACGCTCGACGGTGTTGGAGTCGATCTCGATCCGGCCGTCGTCGAGGAAGCGGGTCAGGCCTTCCCAGCGCGACAGCGCATAGCGGATCGCCTCGGCGAGCTTGCTCTTCTGGCTGACGAGCGCGAGCTTGGCGCGCAGCCACGGTTCGAGGTCGGCGAGGATCGGACGGGATCGCTCTTGCCTAACATCGCGACGTTCCTCAGGACCGCGACCGCGAATGTCCTTTTCGATTGCATAGAGCGCCGCGATGCGCTGAAGCGCCTCGCCAGCGATCGGCGACGCATCGGCGGCGGCGAGTTCGTAGAAGCGGCGGCGCACGTGCGCCCAACAGAAGGCGAGGCTGATGTCGCTCTTTTCGGCGAGCGCGCGGTAGCCGGCGTAGCCGTCGACCTGGAGAACGCCCGTGAAGCCGGAAAGATGCGCGATCGGCTGCGACGCCTTTCGATCGGGCGCATAGACATAGGCGACCGCCGGTGGGTCGGATCCGCCCCACGGCCGGTCGTCCCTCGCATAGGCCCAGAGCTGGCCGGTCTTCGTTCGCCCGCGCCCGGGGTCGAGCACCGGGGCCGTGGTCTCGTCGGCGAACAGCTTCGCCGAAGAGCGCAGGTGGGCGAGAATGCGCTCGCGAACCGGGCGCAAGTGGAAGGCGGCGCGGCCCACCCAGTCGGCGAGCGTCGAGCGATCGAGGCGCACGCCCTGGCGCTCGTAAATCTGCGCCTGGCGATAGAGCGGCAAATGATCGGCGTATTTGGAGACGAGCACGTGCGCCACCGTCGCCTCCGTTGGCAGGCCGCCCTCGATCAGACGCGCCGGCGCCGGGGCTTGCACGACGACGTCCTCGCAAGCCCGGCAAGCGTATTTCGGCCGGCGCACGACCAACACCCGGAACTGGGCGGGAACGACGTCGAGCTTCTCGCTCACGTCTTCACCGATCCGGTGAAGCTCGCCCCGACAGCACGGGCAAGCCTTGCTCTCGATGTCGACGATCGACTCGAAGCGCGGCAGATGCGCAGGCAAGGCGCCGCGGTTGGCGCGCCGCTTGCGCGTCGCCTCGGCGCGCGCGTCCGGCGACTTCGCCTCGCTCTGCGCCGCCGTCTCCGCCTCGCCCTGTTCGACGTCTTCGAGCGCGAGCAGCAGTTGATCCGCCGGCAGCGTCTCGGCACGGCGGCCGAAGCGGTGGCGCTGCAATTCCTTGATGATCTGGACGAGCCGCTCCGAACGAATCCGCTCGGCGATCAGCATCGTCTTGAGCGTTTCGGGATCGTCGGGGAGCGCGTCGCCGGACTGCGTCATGTCCGCGACGACACCATATTTTCCGCGACTTTGCGACGATTTTCGACGACCTGATTCAACATGTCGCAGGTCAGCCCGGCAGCCTCGGCGCCGGCGTGTCCTTCGCCTGCCGAACGCGTCGCCAGTCGAGACCTTCGAGCAGCGCCGAGAGCTGCGCCGCCGACAACCGCATCACGCCGTCCTCGATCTTCGGCCAACGGAACTCGCCGTCCTCCAGCCGTTTGGCGAACAGGCACACGCCGGTTCCGTCCCAGAACACCATCTTCACCCTGTCGGCGCGTTTGGCGCGAAAGACGTAGATCGCGCCGTCGAACGGATCGGCTTGCATCTTGTCGCGCACCAGCGCAGCCAGCCCCTCCGCGCCTTTGCGGAAGTCGACGGGCTTGGTCGCCACCATCACGCGCACCGCGCCGGTCGGCCCGATCACTTGCGAGCCTTCAGCGCGCCGATGATCGCCGTCACCATCGCTGCATCCGCGTCGCGCCAAATCCAGAGGGAATTATATACTTGACTCCCTCGATTTTTTGGCGTATGGTTTTGCCACAAATTCAAGGATCGCCGCCGATGTCCAAGAGCACGATTTCCACCTTCGAACTGTTCGCGATGTTTCCGGAGCAAGAGACGGCGCGTGTCTATCTTGAAGGGCGCCTCTGGCCGAATGGCCCGCGTTGCCCAGTTTGCGGTCTCGGCGAGCGGATCACGGCGCGCAAGGAAGGCTTCTATCGCTGCAACCAGTGCAAGGAAGACTTCACGGTCCGCACGGGAACAATTTTCGAGCGCAGCCATGTCCCGCTGCATAAGTGGATTTACGCGATGTATCTGCTTGTGACGGCGCGCAAGGGCATTTCTTCCATGCAGCTCGCCAAGGAGATCGGGATCACGCAAAAATCGGCGTGGTTCGTGCTGCATCGCCTTCGCGAGGCGTGCGGCCC
This sequence comes from Roseiarcus sp., assembly GCA_050010035.1. GTDB lineage: Bacteria > Pseudomonadota > Alphaproteobacteria > Rhizobiales > Beijerinckiaceae > Roseiarcus. The sequence continues at coordinate 11,500 of JBEKLU010000084.1, read as the reverse complement.
AAAGCTCGAAAAACTGCGGGGCATTATCGAAATTGACGAGACCTATGTCGGCGGCTTGGAAGCTAACAAGCACGAGTCGAAGCGGTTGCACGTTCGCGGCGGCTCGAATGGAAAGACAGCCGTTCTCGGCATGCGCGAGCGCGGCGGCCGAGTGATTGCCGGCGCTATCGACGACGTGAACGCCAATACGGTGCGCCCGGCGATTTCCAAATATGTAGAGGCGGGTGCCACCCTCCACACCGATGAGGCGACGATCTACAAGAACATGGCCGGCTTTACGCACGAAACAATCAACCATAGTGCTGGCGAATATGTTCGCGACGATGTGACGACGAATGGGATCGAAAGCGTTTTCGCCGTCCTCAAACGCGGCCTCGTCGGCGTCTATCACCACGCCAGCCCGAAACACCTTGATCGCTATGTCGACGAGTTCGCGTTTCGCCTTAACGAAGGCAATGTTGCAAACCATACTTTGACGCGGCTCGATAGCTTCGTTCAGGGAACGGCAGGCAAGCGCCTCACTTACAAGGGACTGATCCAATGAGTAAGCCGCTAGAGAACGCGCCAAAGATTTTGGACACAATTGCGGATATCGTATTGGCCTACAAACCGAAGCCAAAGACGAAGCCAGCGAAGAAGCGCAAAAAGCGCGCAGCAAAGATTGCGAGAGACAAGCCACCGTTATTTGATCCTCGTTCATGATCAATAATCTATCTCGATTTGAACACAGTCAGGGCATGAAGCTAGAAAATCGCTCTCTTGGTTGTTGGACACTCTTGCCGGCGGATTTGGGTAAATATCAGTGAGCGCTTTTTGTAGGTCACCAGCACACTGCGTGCTTACTGCGCCTCCTTTTATTCGGATCGTAATACCTGAGGGTGTCGATCCTGGCGCGGGGGCGAGGGCCACCCCTCCGGCCCTTGCATTCCATCCGCCATATTGTAAAAGTTCTGTCCAAAAGCCGCCCGTAGACGAGGCTTTTGACGTCATTCGCATCTGGTAGCCGCAAGGTATACCTCTCCGTAAAACAGTTGCAAAACGCCATTTATCTGCAAGTTCTTTCTCGCGAGCGAGTGCTGCATTTTTCCGCTGAATTGCGGAATCCAAATCCAACGCATCTTGCCGAATATGATCTTTGAGGTCGTTATTATCTTTCTCAACTTGAGGGTCCGCAGGGTACGAAAATGGCCATCGGTGTTGTTCAACGAATGGCGACAATGTTATTGTAAGCAGGACACACAATAATAGGACGGCTTTGGTCGCTCCATGTTGGGCAAAGTGCGCAATAGCGCCTTGGGTTTCTGCGCTCAGATGTTTCTTAGCGCGTTCCCAAAAGAATGCCGCATAAATGCAAAGAGCGCCGACTGCTACTAGTTTCCAGTCAACAGTGGACCAAAAAGAAGCGCTATTCATGTGCTCAGTCCCATCCATAATAAGAATGAAACCGAGAGTGCCAAACAGCACGCGGGTCGCGCCGCCGCCAGTTTTCTCCGCTGTATCAGCCATCTTGCCCCTCTCCCAAAAGGCGATCTTAAGCGCTGATACCGTGAGTTGGCGACTCTAAGGGACTCAAATATATAATTCCCAATCCAGACGCTCGTTCCATCGATATCCAGCTCGATCGAATGGGGACGCGAAGTCGCCCGCTCCGAAGGCGCCGCCTGCAATGAGACTTGCCGTCCATCGGCGGCCTCGACGACCGCCGGCACGAACGGCGGCGCACCCGCGCTCGCCTCGGATCGCCGCCGCGCTTCCCGGCGCCAGGTGAACAACTGCTGCGGGGATATCCCGTGTCGCCGCGCGACTTCGGAAACGACAGCGCCCGGAGCCAGCGAGGCTTCGATCGCTCGCGCCTTCTCGTCCTCCGACCAACGCCGTCGGCCTCCGCCGCCGGTGATGACTTCAATCCGACGCCCCGCGGCGGCCTTAGGCTCAAGCTCACAATCAGGTCTGGACACAAGCCGATCCCCAAATCAGGGCCTCAGCCTCGCTCACTGCCGCGCCAAATTGAAGGTGTGCTCAAAACATCGGTTACCGTGGGCGGATTCGTCCGAGCGTAGGCTTGGACGTTCAAACCCATGCTGGCGCGTCTCAAAGGCGGCATAGCACCAGCTAATTTGACGATCGCCGCCGGTTTCTTACCTCAAGCTGTCTTCCGACAACGTGGCCCCATCACGCGCCGGCGACTTGGGCGCCTTCGCCGTCGACATGCCCCAACCGGCTCGACAAATCCTTCGCCGCGTCGAGCAGGCAGCTTAGATACCGCTCGTGATTTTTGACGCCGTCCTCTCTGGGCGCCACCAGACAGAGCGTTGCGACGCAAGTTCCGTCGGCTTGGTATACGGGCGCGGCAAAACAATGGGTGAAAGTCTCGACAACGCTGTTGAACGAGAAATAACCGACCCTGGACGCTTCTCGCACTTCCGCAACGAAGGTCGTCGGGTCGAGCCATCGGCCGTCCGGCAAGCGAAAATCGTCGTTGGGAATGAACGCCAAGATGTCGGCGTCGCTCATGTGCGAAACGAGAAGTCGACCGGATGCGGTCCAGGGGATCGGGACGGGGTCGCCGACGTTGGAGGAGATTCGGAAGGGGCGGATGCCCTCCCGCATCTGCGCCACGGTGTATTTGTCGCCTTCCAGCAGGCACATTTGCGCCGTCTCGCGAGTTTCCTCGGCAAGCTTCGTCAACAATCTGTCGCACTCGCGCATCAGATCGAATTGCTCGGCGTAGGCCGTGCCGAGAAAATAGAGCTTCCGGCCGAGAAAAACGCGGCCGTCCTCGCCCCGATACTCGAGGATTCCCTGCCTGAGCAAGAGATTGACCAGCTCGTAGACCGACGAGCGCGGCGCGCCGATCTCCAGGGCGATCTCGTTGGGCCGCATCGGCTGGCGCTTCAAGCGCAAGAACTGAAGAATCTCGAAAGCCCGGTCGAGACCGCGCGCGCGTCGATTGATCGTTTCCGCCGAAACGTCATCCATTCGCCGCCTCCCATGGAGCGCCATGAGCACAGCCGGCCACCTGATCCATCTCCGTCATCTTGGCTTGTACGCGATGCAATCGATTTCCACTTTGCAATCGACCATCATCCGCGACTGGATGCAAGCGCGGGCCGGCGGGTTGGCGCCAAAATATTCCGCGTATATGCCGTTAAAAGTCCAAAAATCGCGGGGGTCGTCGAGCCAAACGCCGACGCGCACCACGTCTTCGACCCCGTATTCCGCCTCGTTCAGTATGGCGATCATGTTCTCGATGGCTTTGCGCGACTCGGCGACGATGCCGCCGCCGACAATTTCTCCCCCTTCCATGGCGGTCTGCCCCGAGACATAGAGCCAACCGTTCGCCTCGACCGCGCGCGCAAAAGGCAGCGCCTGTTTCCCTGCGCCGGTCTCGCCCGCGCCGTATCGTTTGATGGACAAATCCGTTCTCCGACTACTTGGTGAAGGTTGAGGTCTTAAGGAATTCCGCCAGACGATCCGTCTGCGGCCTGTTGAACATTTCGCGCGGGTCCCCCTGCTCGCCGATCCGGCCCTGGTTCATGAAGATGACTCGTGACGAGACTTCGTAGGCGAAACGCATTTCGTGGGTGACGATGAGCATGCTCATTCCATCGGCAGCCAGACCCTTGATGACCTGAAGCACTTCGCTGACCAGTTCCGGGTCCAGCGCCGACGTCACCTCGTCGAACAACATCAGCTTGGGGTTCATGGCGATGGCGCGCGCAATCGCGACGCGCTGCTGCTGGCCGCCCGAAAGCTGGCCAGGATAATGATCGGCGCGGTCGCGCAGGCCAACGCGGTCCAGCCATTTTTCGGCGATGGCGCGCGCCTCCTCGCGTCCTAATTTCTTCACCTTCACGAGGCCCAACATCATGTTGCCAATGGCGCTCATATGAGGGAACAAGTTGAACTGCTGGAAGACCATGCCGGTCATCGCGCGTTGCCGCGCGATTTCGCTTTCCTTCTTCCTGCGTCGGACGCCGGCGACCGTCTCATAGCCGATCTCCTCGCCGTCGATACGGATCGATCCGTGATGAAACTCTTCCAGCATGTTGATGCATCTGAGCATCGTCGTCTTGCCCGAGCCGCTCGAGCCGATAATGCTGATGACCTCGCCCGGGCGCATGACGCAGTCCACGCCCTTCAGCACTTCGACCTCGCCGTACTGTTTGTGCAGGTCGCTTATTTCGAGAAGATTGCCGGTCATTTGCCTTGGCTTCACGTTGGAATGGAGGTCTTGCGCTCGACGTAGCGACCGAAGCGCTCGATGCCGTAGTTGACGACGAAATAGAGAAAGCCCGCGAAGAAATAGAATTCGAGGCTGAGAAACGTGCGGGAGATCAGTTCCTGGGTCCGCAGCAGGAGTTCCGCGACGCCAATGATCGAAAGAAGAGTGGACGCCTTCACCATTTCCGCCGCCGTGTTGACCCAGGCCGGCAGAATTTGGCGCAGCGCCTGCGGCCCGAGCACATAGGCGAAGGTCTGCGGGAAAGTGAGGCCGATCGCCTTGGCCGCCTCTGTTTGGCCTAGAGGGATCGACTGAAGCGCGCCGCGAACGATCTCGCCGACATGCGAACTGCAGAAGACGGCCAGCGCCAATACGCCCGCCTCAAACGGCCCGAGGTCGACGCCAATCGCTCCCAGCACGTAGTAACTGGCCAGGATGAGGACCAGCACGGGCGTGCCGCGAATGAAGTCGGTGTATGCGCGGACAATCCAGCGCAGAGGCTTTGCGCCGTACGTCAGGCCAAGGCCGACGCCGACGCCGAGCGCCGTACCAATGCAAATCGCCAGAAAAGATATGGAGACGGTCATGCCCATGCCCTTGAGGATGGACATGCGCGCTGCGAACAGCTGGTCGAGAAAGGCCGGGATGTCCATGGCGATCACCGGGGAATGGACAGGCGTCGTTCAGCCACGCGGACGAGCGCGGCGAGCACGGAGCAGGTTGCCACATAGAGAAGGCTAGCCACGATCCATGTCTCGATGACGCGAAAGGTCTCGACATTGATCTTGCGCGCCTCGAACGTGAGTTCGGGAATCGCAATCGCGGCCGCGAGCGAAGTATCTTTGAAAAGCGAAATGAACGTGCTGCCGAGCGAGGGAAGCACATTTCGAACCATCAGCGGGAGGATGATCGCGCTGCGGATCTGCATTTCGCGCAAGCCGATCGCCAGGCCGGCTTCTCTGAGCCCGATGGGCACGGACAAGAGCCCGGCCCGGAACACTTCGGCGAGGTAGGCGCCGGAATAGATCGCCAAGGTCAGGACAAAGCTCTCAATCTTGCTCAGCGTCAATCCAAGCTGCGGGAGAGCGAAATAGGTGAAGAGGATGAGGACGAGAATCGGCGTATTGCGGATGATCGTGACATAAGCGCGGGCCGGGCGCCGGTAGGCGCCCGATTTCGACATCAGGCAGAAAGCGGTGACAAGGCCGATCGCGCACCCGATCAAGATCGCCGCGCAGGCCAGGGCCAGACTGAGCGCCAGCCCTTCGAGCAGCAAGTCAAAGCTGCGCCAGACCGCCGAGAAATTCAGAGTGTAGCCCATATGACGCCGCTGGCTCTCGATAAGACGAATGGGAGCGGCCGCGCTTGTCGGGCGAAGCCGCTCCGTTTGTCATCCTATTTGAACTCGACGGGGAAGCCGATCGCGGGCGGCGGAAGGTCTTTGCCAAACCAGGTCTTGAAGGACTTCGCGTAGAAATCAAACTCGACGCCCGTCATGGCCTCGTGCAGAGCCGTGTTGACGAAATTCAACCAGTCCTGATCGCCGCGCTTGACGGCGCAGGCGTAGGTCTGGGGATTCCAACCGTAGCCGGCGTCCTTATAGCGGCCCGGATTCTGCGCCATATACCAAGCAAGAGACGACTGGTCGGTCGCGACCGCGTCGGCGCGGCCCGACCCGAGCGCCTGATAGATCAGATCAACCGGCTCGTACTGATCCACTTTCGCTTGGGGCAAGGCGGCATGAACCATCGCTTCGGCGTAAACGTTCTGCAACACTGAGATCGTCACCGCCGATCCCGCAGCCTTCAGCGCGTTGTAATCCGCGTATTTGCTGTCCGCTTTCAGCATCAGGCCAACGCCTTCGCGATAGTAGGGAATGGTGAAGGCGACCTGCTGCGCGCGTTCGCCCGTGACCGTCATGAACTGACAGGTGATATCCACCTTGTCGGTCGTGATGTTGGGGATACGGGCGTCTGACGACTGGATTACAAATTCGATCTTGTCGGGATCGCCGAACAAAGCCTTGGCGATGATCCGGCCCATATCGATGTCGAAGCCTTGGAGCTTGTCGTCGGCGCTCTTGAAGTGCCACGGCGCATTGGTGCTGCCGGTGCCCATGACGAGATGTCCGCGCGCGAGCACCTTATCGAGCTTGCTTTCGGTTTGCTGAGCGCTCGCCGGCACGACTTGCAGGAGCGCGAGCGCGGCGAGGGCCGCCGCCGCTGTGAGCGGTGTCTTCATCGCATTGTTCCTTCTGGAAAGAGACTCCCAAATTCGAAATCCATTATTCCAGACATGTGTCTTTAATAACGGATTGACAAAAAGAGATACGAGACTTCATAGCTTGTCAAGCGCCCGAATTCGAGTCTTTCGAGCCGAAGGCGACGAGGAAAACGCTGGAATGTTTCCGCAGATTCAGACGCCCGCCGTGTTGGTGGATATCGACGTCGCGAAGCGCAATATCGAGCGTTTCCAGGCTTACGCGGACGCGCACGGGCTCAAGGTTAGGCCACACATCAAGACGCACAAGCTGCCCGCGATCGCGGAGATTCAGTTGCGAGCCGGCGCCGTCGGCGTCACTTGCCAAAAAGTCTCGGAAGCCGAAGCGATGGCGGCGGGCAGCGAGCTGATCCGCGACATCTTCATCACCTACAACATTGTCGGCGACGAAAAGCTTTGTGCGCTACGCGCGCTCTCCGACAAGGTGAAGCTCGCCGTGGTCGCTGACAGCCGGATCGTGATCGATGGTTTGTCCGCCGCTTTCTCGGGGCGCGACAGGGCGTTGACGGTCCTCGTCGAATGCAACACCGGGGCCGACCGGTGTGGCGTCGCATCGCCTGAAAACGCCGCGGAAATCGCGGACGCCATAGCCAAGGCGCCGGGTCTCGATTTCGGAGGATTGATGACCTATCCGCCTGTAGGCGGAACCGCGAATGTGCAGGCGTTCATGTCAAGGGCGAAACGCCTTATCGAGCAGGCGGGGTTGACCGTGCCGTGCATCACTTCAGGGGGCACTCCCGACATGATGTCGGCGCACATGGCGCCGGCGACGACCGAGTACCGTCCGGGAACCTATGTCTACAACGACCGTTCACTCGTGTCGCGAGGGGCGTGCGGCTGGAACGATTGCGCGCTGACCGTGCTTGCAACGGTGGTTTCCACCCCAGCCGTCAATCGCGCCATCGTCGACGCCGGAAGCAAGATACTGACCTCCGATCTGCTCGGGCTTTCCGGTTATGGCCATGTCCTCGGGCGGCCGGATATCGCCATCGATCAATTGTCGGAGGAGCACGGCCGTTTGACGTCCGCCGACGACATAGGGTTGAAGGTCGGCCAAAGGGTGAGGATCGTTCCCAACCACGCCTGCGTCGTCAGCAACATGGTCGACGCGGTGCACATCCTCAGCGGCGATGAAGTCGTGGCCGTTTCGCCGGTTGTCGCCCGAGGTAAAATAATCTGACGCTGTGGCGCGCCCTGCACACAGAGACCGCAGCAATCGCGGCTGACGATTTCGACTGTGAACAAGCACTAACTCGGGACCCCCCAACTGGCTGCGTAACAGGGGCAAAAGTCCGGGCGAGCTGCGGATTGGGGCTTGAGGGGTGGTGCGGCGAATTGACTCGTTGTGGCGTTGAGGGATTCCCGAATCGGCGGTTTTCTGAGTCGATGGGGAATGCCGCCGCCGCCGGACATCGACGCGCCTTCGCTTTCCGAGTTGAAGAGCTTGGTGCTGCAGCTCTTGCAGGAGCGGGCGGAGTTTCAACGAGCGATTGGAGCGCTTCGCGACGGGATCGCACGGTTGAAAGGCGGGCCTGGACTGCCGGACATCAAGGCGAACGTCAAACCGAGCCTCAAGCCCAGCTGAATGGAAAAGGCGGGCGAGGCGCGAGGGGCGGACCCGTCCGGCGAGCGCCGCCAGCGCGGCTCCACGCGAACGAAGTTGACGATCCATGAGGAGCGCAAGCTCCAAGCCGACGCGCCACCGGGTTCACGTTTCAAGGGCTATGCCGGGTTCCTTGTGCAGGATTTGCTCAGCTTCGCGATAACCTACTGGGACAGCCTCGGTTGGAAGGACACTTTCGCCAAAGGCCAGTTCACCGACCGCCAATGGCAATATGCCCACGCGATGCATCAGAACAATGTCTACACGCCGCAAGTGGTGGTCAATGGCCGCGTCGAAGGCGTCGGGGCGGAGCGAGGCGAGATCGAGACGCTGATCCGTCAGGCGGATCGGGCCGGCGGTCCCGAGATTGCGATCAAGGGCGGATCGGCCGAAATCGGCGCTGCGCCGGCGCCGGGGCTGGGCGCCGATGTCTGGCTGGTTCGCTATGATCCCCGTACGATCGAGGTTCCCGTCCTGCGCGGCGAAAACGCCGGCAAGACTCTGCCGCATAAGAACATCGTGCGCGAACCCACACGTCTGGGTGGCTGGAGCGCGGCGAGGCCGAGCGCTTCGATCTGCCCGCCACCGCTGATCCCGCCCTCAGCACGGCCATCCTCGTCCAGACCTCCGGCGCCGGCCCCATCCTCGCTGCGGCGAAGGGGTGAGCCGCCGACATGGCGCTTTTGCGAAATAAGACTGCTTCGCCGCGAGCGAGGCGCCACTTCCGTTTGCGGTGACTGCCACCGCAATAAAGGACGCGTTCCGATGAAGTCCGGCACCATGTCGTCCAATGACATGGCGCCCTGCTGTCTCGGCGCTTTTTATGCTCGACACCGTGGCTTTTGCCGCCGAAAAACCGTGATGCTCGCCGTTGAAAACATGACCTGCACCCGCCAAGGCGTTGAGCGTGAAACTTCCTCCACGATCCCGTGTTGCGGTAAATTGAGATTGGGAGGCGCTACGCATGAGTTCAGCGAGCGAGGCTTCTGTTAACGTCGCTCCCGCCGTGCCGCGCGGGAGGATGATCTACCGTCACACGCTTCTGGTCCGCGTCACCCATTGGATTAACGCTATCTGTCTGGCGGTTCTCTTGATGAGCGGCTTGCAGATTTTCAACGCCCATCCCGCGCTCTACCGGGGCAATCGCAGCGAGTTTGACAAACCGCTTCTGGCGATGACCGCGCAGCAAGACGGCGGCGGGTCGGTCACGAAGGGCGTCACGACGATCCTCGGAGAATCCTTTACGACAACCGGGGTTCTGGGGGCGTCGCGCGATGAGAGCGGCCAGCTATCGGAGCGCGGCTTTCCCGGCTGGATCACGATTCCTTCCTATCAGGATCTTGCGACCGGCCGGCGCTGGCATTTCTTTTTCGCCTGGCTCCTCGTGTTGAACGGCGCGGTCTATGTCGCCAACCTTTTTGTGCGCCGCCATTTGAAGGATTTCCTGCCCTCAGGTCGGGAATTACGCTCCATTCCAGAGTCGATTTGGGAGCACCTACGGTTGCATTTTCCTAAAGGCGACGCCGCTTTGCACTATAACGTGCTGCAAAAGCTGGCCTACCTTTCCGTCATCGTCGCGCTACTGATTCTGGTGCTGACCGGCCTGACGATGTCGCCCGGCATCGACGCCGCTTTCCCCTGGCTGGTCAGCCTGTTTGGCGGCCGCCAGTCGGCGCGCACGATCCATTTCATCATCGCCTTCTATCTTGTCGGGTTCGTTGTCGTTCATATCGTCATGGTGCTGATCTCCGGCTTCCTCAACAATATGATTTCGATGGTTACCGGCCGATACGCCATCGAGGAGGATCGTCATGAAGCGTGAAGCCGTTCTCAGCCGCCGGCAAATCCTCGCGCGCGTCGCCTTGGGCGGCGCGGCTTTGGGCCTGGCGGGATGCGATCGCCTCTCCAATTCGACACAAACGCGGTCTGTTCTCGACGCCGCAGAAACCCTTACGCGCACCGTGCAGCGAGCGCTCCTCGCGCCGCGGGACGCTCTTGCTCCGGAATATGGCCCCGCTGATATTTCGCCGAGCTTCAAGCCCAATGGCTCGGTGGACCCGGACGATCCCGATTACGTTCAGGCGCGCGACGAACGTTTCATCAATTGGAAGCTCGACATCGGCGGCCTCGTCGACAGGCCGATGCAGCTGTCGCTTGCCGAACTCGGACAAATGCCGGCGCGCACGCAGACCACCCGCCACGACTGCGTCGAAGGCTGGAGCTGCATCGGCAAATGGAAAGGCGCGCTGCTCGGGCAACTTCTCACCGCTGCGGGCCTGAAGCCTTCAGCGGGCTACATCGCCTTCTATTGCGCCGATACCCTTGAGCAGACGCTCGATGGAACCGGGAAATATTACGAGACGATCGATCTCATCGACGCCTTCCATCCGCAGACGATCCTCGCCTATGAAATGAACGACAAACCTTTGCCGGTCGCCAATGGCGCCCCGCTACGCCTGCGGGTCGAACGCCAGCTCGGCTACAAGATGGCGAAGTATGTGATGCGCCTCGAGGCGATCGAGTCGTTCGACAAATTGGGGCGGGGCCGCGGCGGTTTTTGGGAAGATCGCGGATACGAATGGTATGCGGGCATTTGACTGCGTGGGTCGAAATTTTCGACGCCTGTCGCAAGATCAGCTTCAGCCGCAGCCGGATGCAGCCGGATGCAACCAGGGCGACGAGTTCAGGTTGACGGATTGGCATGATTTCGTGACCTCAGGCGGATTGGCCTGATTCAATGGGCACCCGACGGCTTTGTGATCACGTTGTCGAACGAAGAACGCGAAAAGCCTGCGTCTCGCGCGTTTTCAAGCGGCCCGCGCGGGCGTTGGGCGGCCGTTGTGAAGTACGCATGGGCGAATGAAACTTTCCGGCGCGTTTAGCGTTGACCCCGCGCTACGCCGGAGTCCTCCGGCATCGCTGTATAGCGGGCGCGCGCGGATGTGGAAAGAAAGCCGACCGGTGAAGCCGACCGGTGATGTAACAAATCGCGTCTCTGCCGTGACGCGGATGGATGCGAGTAGCGTTGTCTGAAACGTGAATTCCCTCATGACCGGCTCCCTTCGATCATCGACGTGATGGATAATACCGGCGTCGGGCGCTCCGTTGGCGTTTGGATACCGGAGCCGACGACCTGGAAGCGGGCACCGCAGTCTGAACAGCTTCCCATTTTTTTTCGGAAGTAGTTCATTGAAAAACTACGTCATTCGTCCATCGCGGGCGCAAGGAGATGGCCATGCAGCTCACTACGATTCGGATCGACAAGCCGGGCGCGACGAATTTCATCCTCGGACAGACCCATTTCATCAAGTCCGTCGAAGACATCCACGAGACCCTGGTCGGCGCCGTGCCGGGAATCAAGTTTGGGCTCGCCTTCTGCGAGGCGTCCGGCA
>JBEKLU010000083.1:0-23696 GCA_050010035.1 Roseiarcus sp. | reverse complement strand
GCGTTCTTCGCGACCGCCGGGCTGTTCACCCTGGACACAGCCTGGCGCCAAGCGAGACAGTCCCGATGAGGAAACCACCAACCGGAGAGCCGTATGCGGGAAAACCGCCCGTACGGTTCGGAGGGCGGGGAGGCGAAAGCCTTCCCGACCCCTATCAGACTTGGGGTTTGCGGCAGCGGCTTAGTCTGGATTGCTTCGCTGTCGCTCGCAATGATGGAGTGGACGGCCCCACCCTAACGGCATCAAGTGCCAACAGGTGGTCGCTGGAGCGCCACAAACGGGGAGACCGTCCATGAAGACTTTTATCAGAATCGGCGTCGATTTGGCGAAGAATTTCTTCCAGGTTCATGGGATCGAGCATGAGGGCGGATTGGCGCTGACGCGGAAACTGACCCGGGCGAAGTTTCGCGAATTCTGCTCTCGGTTGGCTCCCTGTCGCGTTGGTATGGAGGCCTGTGGCTCGTCGCACTATTGGGCGCGCGAACTCAGGGCCATGGGGCACGACGTCGTCTTGATCGCGCCCGCTTACGCCAAGCCCTATGTCAAGCGCGGCAAGAACGACGCGGCCGATGCGGCGGCGATCTCTAGGCGAATGCACAGCATTCGTCCGGGCGAAGCGATGTCGTGGCCCGAGATGCGATTCGTGCCGATCAAGAGCGCGGATCAGCAAGCGGTGCTCATGCTGCACAAGACACGGGATTTGCTGGTCAAACAGCGAACGATGGGAGCCAACGCGTTGCGCGGCCATCTCCAGGAGTTCGGCCTGATCGCGGCCAAGGGCATTCATCGCATCAAAGAGCTGGTGGCCCTCGCGCTGGCGGACGAAGGTCTTCCCGAAGAGGCCAAGCAGGCCGCGATCCTGTTGGCCGCGCATGGCGATGAACTCGATGAGAAGATAGACGCGTTGGAGAAGAAAATCGCCAGGGCCAGTGCGAAGAACCCAACCAGCCGCTTGTTGGATGAGGTTCCCGCCATCGGCCCGCTGATCGCCTCGGCGATGACGGCGAGCTTCCCCGATCCGAGCGCGTTCAAATCGGCAAGCGACTTCAGCGCGTCTCTGGGCCTGACGCCGAGCCAACACTCGAGCGGAGGCAAGGAGAGGCTCGGCGGCATCACGAAAAAGGGCAATCGATATTTACGCAAGATGCTCGTGGTCGGCTGCACTTCGGTGCTGCGCGTGGCCCACAAATACAAAGGCGCCCTGGCCGACTGGATCGCCGCGATGAAGACCAAGAAGCCGGAGCGCGTCGTTGCGGTGGCCTTGGCCAACAAGCTGGCCAGAATATGCTGGGCGATCATGTCGACAGGCGAAAGCTTCCGAACGGAGCTGTACACCAGGGCCTGAGGCGCACTGGGCCTGAAAAAAGAAGCTACCGAGGAGGCATCTAACCTTTCAAAGTTTGGCAAGCGCACCGACGTGATGATCCAAAACGGTCGCCACCGAAAGCCGAAGACACCCCGCCACTCGTCGCGAGCCTCGAACTCGTCGCAATGATAGGGACTGAGGTTGTCGGAAATCATCAGGGCCAGCGGTCAAAGCCCGCACAAAAAGGCCGGACATATGACCGCAGCCGACCATCGGATCGACGCGTCAAGAAACCGCTTGCCAATCGGGGCCGTCCACATATGACGGATAGCGCGGTTGATCGCTGACAGGCCCTCAGCGCCCGCCTCAAGAAACCGCCGCCTTGCGCACCCTGAGCAGCGTGAACAGCCGCAGCGGCGCCAGCTCGCGCCGCTCGACGAGCTCGGCGTCGGGGCGCGCCGCAATCCAGTCGCCGACCGCCGCATAGGGGAACTGCGGATGCCAGCCGAGCCAGGCGGAGGACTTTTCCATCGCGGCTTCGATGTAAGCGCGCGGGCCGCCTCGGGCGGCGAAATGGTTCATCACGATCATCTGGCCGCCGGGTCGCACGACGCGCCACATCTCGTCGAGCACGCGCGCCGGGTTGGGCACCACGCTCATCACGTAGGGCGCCAGCGCGACGTCGAACTGAGCGTCGGGAAATTCGAGCGAGCTCGCGTCCATGACGAGCAGGCCCTTGACCTGCCGCAAGCCCTTGCGGGCGACGCGCTCGCGCGCGATTTTCAGCATCGCGGCGCTGAGGTCGATGCCGGTGACGCGCACGTTTTTCGGCATCAGCCCCAGTTCCAGGCCGGTGCCGACGCCGACGACGAGGATCGCGCCGTCCGCGCCCGCCGCTTCGACCGCGGCGCGCGTGGCGGCGAGCCGGCCGGGGTGGAACGGCAGATCGAAAATGAGGTCGTAGATCGGCGCCCAGCGGCTATACGCGGCTTCGGTCATAACCTTGGCCGTAGCGTGCGTCCGCGCCGCGCTCGAATGGGGCATGACGCAAATCTCCCCTTTTGTCCTTCGTCCTACGCGGCGAAGGCCGCAGCCGATGGTCGCAGCCTACGCCGAATGGCCCCGCCGCGCCAGCCGCCGATCGTCCCCGCGCGCGCGGCCGGCGTTCAGGCCTTTCGCTTGGTCCTCGCGGTCGCGGTCTTGCCCTTCGCCGCGGCCGGCCGGATCGCGGCCGTCTTGGCGCGCGGAGCGCTTGGCGCCGGCGCCTTGGCCGCGCCCGCTTTCTTGGCGGGCGCCTTCTTGCCGCTCGGCTTGGCGGTCTTGGGCTTGGCGTTTCTGCGGGCGCTCGCGCCGGCCGGACGGCCTTCGCGTTCCGCGATCAGCTCGATCGCTTGGCCGAGCGTGATTTTCTCCGGCGAAATCGATTTGGGGATCGTGGCGTTGACCTTGCCCCAATTGACGTAGGCGCCGAAGCGCCCGGCGCGCACGACGATCGGCCCGCCGTCGGGATGATCGCCGAGCGCGCGCCCGCCGCCGCCGCCGCCCGCCGCCCGGGCGGCGAGCATGGCGACCGCCTCGTCGAGCGTCAGGCTCGTCGGATCGCTCCCCTTGGGCAGCGTCGCGTTGACCTTGCCGTGATTGACGTAGACTCCGAAGCGGCCCTGCTTGACCGTGACGGCGCCGCCGAGCGTCGGATGGTCGCCGAGCGCGCGGCCTAAGTCGGCGCCGTAGCGGCCGCGGCCGGCGCCGCTCTCCTTGGCGACGATCAGGTCGATGGCGCGGTTGGCGCCGATTTCCAAGACGTCGTCGTCCCGGCCGAGATTGGCGTAGGTTTTGGAGTGCTGCACGTAGGAGCCGTAGCGCCCGACCCCGGCCAGGATCGGCTCGCCGCTCGTCGGGTGCCTGGCCACCTCGCGCGGCAGCGACAGGAGCGCGATCGCCTTCTCCAGCGTGACGTCGTCGGGCGAAAGGCCCTTGGGCAGAGAGCAGCGCCTCGGCTTCTCGCCTTCGCCGCGCTGCACGTAATCGCCGAAGCGGCCGCCGCGCAACGTGATCTCGTCGCCGGTCTCGGCATCGAGCCCGAGCGCGCGCACGCCGGGCCGCTCGCCCTCCGCGGCTCCCTCGCCGTTTTGCCCGGTCGGCGACAGCACGCGGGTGAACCTGCATTCGGGGTAGTTCGAGCAGCCGATGAAGGCGCCGAACTTGCCGAGCTTCAGCGACAATTGGCCCTTGCCGCAGGACGGGCATTGCCGGGGATCGCCGCCGTCGGCGCGGGCCGGGAAAATATGCGGGCCGAGAAGATCGTTGAGCCCGTCGAGAACTTGGCCGGTGCGCAAGTCCTTGGTGCCGCCGAGCGCGCCGGAAAAATCGGTCCAGAAATCGCGCAGCAGATCCTTCCAGTCGATCTCGCTGTTGGAGACCTTGTCGAGCTTCTCCTCGAGGTCGGCGGTGAAGTCGTAGCCGACGTACTTGGCGAAGAAGGATTCGAGAAAGGCGGTGACCAGCCGGCCCTTGTCCTCTGGGATCAGCCGCTTCTTCTCCAGGCGCACGTAGTCGCGCTCGCGTAAGACCGCGAGCGTCGAGGCGTAGGTCGAGGGACGCCCGATGCCGAGCTCCTCCATGCGCTTGACCAGCGTCGCCTCGGTGTAGCGCGGCGGCGGCTCGGTGAAGTGCTGGCTCGCCTCGATGCGCTCCTTGGTCAGCTTTTCCCCCGCCTTCATCGGCGGCAGGCGGGTCGAGTCCTCGTCCTCGTCGTCGTCGCGCCCCTCCTGGTAGAGCGCGAGGAAGCCGGCAAAGCGCACCACCTGGCCGGTGGCGCGGAATTCGAGCTGGCGCTTGCCCGCCTCGGCGAGAATGTCGACCGTCGTGCGCTCGAGCTCGGCGCTCTCCATCTGGCAGGCGAGGGTGCGGTTCCAGATCAGCTCGTAGAGCTTGGCCTGTTCGGGCTCGAGATGGCCCGCGACGTCGCGCGGCCGCACCGTCATATCGGTCGGGCGGATCGCCTCGTGCGCTTCCTGCGCGTTCTTCGCCTTGACCGTGTACTTGCGCGGCGCGGCGGGCACGTACTTGTCGCCGAAATCCTTGGCGATCACCTTGCGCGCGCTGACGACCGCTTCGGGAGCGAGGTCGACGCCATCGGTGCGCATGTAGGTGATGAGGCCGACCGGGCCCGCGCCGATGTCGAGGCCCTCGTAGAGGCGCTGGGCGATCTGCATGGTGCGCGCCGGCGCGAGGCCGTGCTTGCGCGAGGCTTCCTGTTGCAGAGTCGAAGTGGTGAAGGGCGGGTAGGGGTGGCGCTTGAGCGGCTTCGCCTCGATTTCGGCGACCGAAAACTTCGCCGCTTCGAGGGCGGCCTCGAAGTCCTCGGCCTCCTTGCCCGAGCCGATGTCGAGGCGGCTGATCTTCTTGCCGTCGGCGCCGACGAGGCGCGCCGTGAAGGGGGCGTCGGCGAGCGTCTTCAAATGGGCGAGGATCGACCAATATTCGCGCTTGACGAATTTCTCGATCTCCAGCTCGCGGTCGCAGACGATGCGCAGCGCCACCGATTGCACGCGCCCCGCCGAGCGCGCGCCCGGCAATTTGCGCCACAGCACCGGCGAGAGGTTGAAGCCGACGAGATAGTCGAGCGCGCGGCGGGCGCGGTAGGCGTCGACCAGCGCCTCGTCGATCTCGCGCGGATGGCGCATCGCCTCGGCGACCGCGTCCTTGGTGACGGCGTTGAAGACGACGCGATCGACGCGCTTGTCCTTGAGGACTTTCTTGGCCTTGAGAATCTCGTAGACGTGCCATGAGATCGCCTCGCCCTCGCGATCGGGGTCGGTCGCCAGGATGACGCGCTCGGCCCCCTTGACCGCCCCGGCGATCTCGGCGAGCCGCTTGGCGGCCTTGGCGTCGATCTCCCAGCGCATGGCGAAATCGTTGTCGGGATCGACCGAGCCGTCCTTGGCCGTGAGATCGCGCACGTGGCCGAACGACGCGTAGACGTCGTAGTCCTTGCCGAGATACTTGCCGATGGTCTTCACTTTGGTCGGCGACTCGACGATGACGACTTTCATGCGCAATGGTCCTCGCAGGGGCAGCGCGATATGGGCGCTCCTCCTGAAAATCTCAAGGGCCCGGGGGGGGGCCGGGAAGCGCGCGGAAAATGGTGGAGGGCGAGGCAAGTGTCAAATGCGATGCGGCGGCGCCGGCAGGAGAATGCGCCGCTGGGCGTCGAAAGACGCCAGGCGCCAACGACCGTTTTCCGCGCCGAACGAGGGCAGGAATCGCGCCTAGTGCGCCGCCTCGATATCCGTCATTGAAAAATCGGCGCCCTTGAAGAGTAGCTGCGCATTCAGCGCCTTGGCTTGGCCATAAGCGAAGCAGTCGCCCATGTTGAGCTGCGCGGGGTGCTGCGTGCCCTTGCCATAACGGGCGAAGGCTTCCAGCGCGCCGCCCGCGGCGGTCGGCTCGATGGCGGCGACGCCGATTCTTGCCGCAGCGAGGAACTCCATGACGTCGTTCTCCGCTTCGGCGACGGAACTGTGTCGCTTTCTGCGCACGCCGAGAGCCGCTTCATAAATGGCGATGGGCGATGTCAGGGCGCTTTCGGCCCGCTCGAGCATGGCGATGAGCGCCGCGTCTTCCGGTTCGCCCGTTAAAATCGCGACGATGGCGGAGGCGTCGACGACGATCATGGGTCGCCGCTGAGTTCGTCGTAAAACGCCTTGTCAGCATCCAGGCCGGTCGGCGGCCGTTTGGCGATCCGGTCGCGGATCGGCTGCAGTCGTTCGGCAAGCGTTTTCGCGCCTTCGATGCGCGCCAGCTCGTTTTCCAACGCCTCGCGCACCGCCTCGGTCTTGGTGCTGCGCTTTATCGCGGCGAGCTTTTCAGCCAGCTGATTGACGCGCTCGTTGCGAATTTGCAGCATGGCGTGACGCCCCTGTCATTGCGTAATGAGCATATCGGTATGGCTTCAATACGGCAACCTCTCTGGAGCGAGGGGAGGCAAGCGCCGGCGCGCGGATGCGTGCGGCGCAGCAGGGTCAGTTGCAGCCTCTTGCCGGCCGCCGCGCCAGCCCCTATAGGCTGTGGCTTTAATGAGCGCCGCCGTTCCTCCGCCCGCCTTCTCCCGCCGCCATCTGCTCGGCATCGAAGGCCTTTCGCGGCCCGAGATCGAGGCGCTGCTCGATCTCTCGGACGAGGCAGTCGGCATTTCGCGCCAGGTCGAGAAGAAGCGCACAACTTTACGCGGGCGCACGCAGATCAACCTGTTCTTCGAGCCGTCGACGCGCACGCAATCCTCGTTCGAGATCGCGGGAAAACGCCTGGGCGCCGACGTGATGAACATGGCGGTCGGCAGCTCCAGCGTGAAGAAGGGCGAGACGCTGATCGACACCGCGATGACGCTGAACGCGATGCGGCCCGACATCATCGTGGTGCGCCATCATCAGGCCGGCGCGGTGCACCTCTTGGCGCGCAAGGTCGACTGCTCCGTCGTCAACGCCGGCGACGGCGCGCACGAGCATCCCACCCAAGCGCTGCTCGACGCCCTGACCATCCGGCGCAACCTCGGCCGCATCGAGGGTCTCACGGTGGCCATCTGCGGCGACATCCTGCATTCGCGCGTCGCGCGCTCCAACATCCTGCTGCTGGGCGCGCTCGGCGCTCATGTGCGCGTCGTCGGCCCCTCGACGCTGCTGCCGCCGGGCATCGAGAACATGGGCGTCGAGGTCTGCCGCGACATGAAGGCGGGGCTGAAGGACGCCGACATCGTGATGATGCTGCGCCTGCAGCGCGAGCGCATGAGCGGCGCCTTCGTGCCCTCGACCAGGGAATATTTCCGCTATTTCGGCCTCGACGCGGAGAAGCTCGCATACGCCAAGCCGGGCGCCCTCGTGATGCACCCCGGGCCGATGAACCGCGGCGTCGAGATCGATTCGCTCATCGCCGACGGCGCGCAATCGCTGATCCGCGAACAGGTCGAAATGGGCGTCGCGGTGCGCATGGCGGTGCTGGAGGCGCTGGCGCGCCATCTGCCGAACGGCTGAGGCAAGCGGCGCGCGATGTTCCGCCTCAGCGGCATTTGGCCGCGAGGACCGCGTCGATGTCGCCGAGCGAATCCTCCATTTGGCCGACGTTCTCGCTTCTGTCGTGGCCGGTGAGGCAGCGCCGCATGATTGCGGTCGCGGCGACCATATCGGCGCGATTCTGCCGCAGCAGCCGACAGTTCTTCGCGTCGTCGTTCTCGCTGAAATCCTTTTCGCGCGCCTGGACCGCCGCCACCAGCGCGTCGGCGTCGGCAAGATCGCGCGCGCAGGTTCCGCTTTGCGCCGCAGCGGGACTCGCGAGGGCGAGAAGAAACAGGGCTGTCAGCGCGCGCCGCATCGATACCGCTCCTGAACCGCGCGCCGCGTCAGCGCGGTCGCTCCGCCTCGAAAGCGTTACGGTCTGCGGCGCGGCGTGCAGCGTCCTCGCGCCGGCCGCGCTCACGCCGCGATCAGCCCGCTCGCCTCGGCCAGACTCTTGAGGAACGGCATGCCGATCGTCATCACCTCGTCGCGGTCGCGCGCCACCGGACGCCAGACCGAAAGCGCCCGGGCGAGCTGCGGCATCATGTTGACGAAGGATTCGCCGACCAGATCGCCGGAAAAGCCGGCGTTCTTCAGCGCCGTCATCACTTCCTTCCAGTTGACGTTGCCGGACCCGGGCACGCCGCGGTCGCTCTCCGAGAGATGGACGTAGCGAACGCGCCCGCCGCCGTCGGCGAGCGCGGCGCCGAAATTCTTCTCCTCGATGTTGCAGTGGTAGGTGTCGAGATGGATCATCACCGCCGGCTCGTCGATCCGCTCCATCAGCGCCCGCGCCTGGCGCGCGGTGTTGAGCAGGTGCGTCTCGTAGCGGTTGCACGGCTCGAGGCCGAGCGTCATGCCGTAATCGGCGGCGCGCCGCGCGACCGGCTTCAGCGCCCGCGCGATCGCCTCGTATTCGGCCTCGGTCGGCGCGGCGCCGCTGCGATAACCGAGGGTCGAGTAGGTGACGCCGGTCAGCGTCGAGCAGCCGATGCCGTGCGCGACCTCGAGCGCGCCCAGCAGAAACGCGGTCGCCGCCTCGGGGTGGCGCGAGGCTTCCGCCTCCTCCGGCAGGCCGAGCGAAGCGGTCGCGGCGACGCCGTGCTTCCTGAACAATTCGCGCGAATGCGCGACGTCGACCTTGTCGGGCTCGAGCAGCGGGATTTCGATCACGTCGAGGCCGTAGCGCGCGGCCTCGGAGACCGCGAGTTCGGCGCCCTCGCGGCTCCACGACGGCGCCCACAGGCTGGCGTGCATGCCGAAGCGAATCATGGCGTTGCTCCCTGATGCGGCGCGTCGGTCGCGCCGACGATGTGGGCGACGACGGCGTTCATGCTGGTCATTCGAGCCGGATCGTCGGCGATCACCGCGCCTTGGCGCAAGACGACGATGCGGTCGCAGACCGCGAACACGTCGGTGAGGCGATGGCTGATCAGGATCACTGCGATGCCCTGCGCGCTGAGCGTGCGGATGAGCTCGAGCACGTGCTCGACCTCGCGCACCGCGAGCGCGGCGGTCGGCTCGTCCATGATGACGAGCTTGGGGTTGAAGGTGAGGGCGCGGGCGATCGCCACCGACTGTTGCTGCCCGCCCGAGAGCTGGCCGGCGATCTGCGTCACCGATTTCACTCGCGCGCCGAGCTTGGCGATCATCGCCTCGGCCTCGGCGCGCATGCGCTTGGCGTCGACGATCCTGACGCCGAGCACCGAGCGCGTCAGTTCCCGGCCGAGGAAAATGTTGGAGGCGACGTCGCGCATCTTGGCGAGCGCGAGGTCCTGGTAGATCATCTCGATGCCCGCTTCGCGGATGGCGCGCGGGTCCTTGCCCACCAGCGAGCGCCCGTCGAAGCGGATTTGGCCGCTGTCGGGACGGTAGACGCCGGTGATCGTCTTCATCAGCGTCGACTTGCCCGCGCCGTTGTCGCCGACGAGCCCGACCACGCTTCCCGCCTCCACCGAGAAGGTGACGCCGCGCAGCGCCTCGATCGCGCCGAAGCTCTTGCGCACGTCGACGAGTTCGAGAAGGCTCATCGTCGCCGGCCCTCCGCGCTGTTGATGCGGTCGAGCCACACGGCGAGCACCAGCACCGCGCCGATGGCGATCTGTTGGTAGAACGGCCGCACGGCGAGCAGGTTGAGCCCGTTCTGCAGCACGCCCATGATCAGCGCGCCGATGAGCGTGCCGAGCACGCTGCCGCGCCCGCCGAAGAGATTGGTGCCGCCGATGATCGTCGCGGTGATGGCGGTCAGCTCGTAACTAATGCCCGCGGTCGGTTCGCCCGAATTGATGCGCGCGGCGAACAGCAGGCCGGCGAGCCCGGATAGCAGACCCGACAGCGTGTAGAGCATGACCTTGTGGCGCTCGACGCGCACCCCCATCGCGCGCGCCGCCGCCTCGTTGTCGCCGATGACCTGCGCATAGATGCCGAAGCGCGTGTGAATGAGCAGCACGTGCGCGACGAGAGCCGTCGCGAGCAGCACGATGACCGGGGTCGGCACGCCGAACGGGCGTCCCTGGCCGAGGTAGACCATCGCCGGCGGCAGACCGTAGACCGACACGCCGTTGGTCAGCACCAGCGCGACGCCGCGCGCCACGCCGAGCATGCCGAGCGTGACGATGAAGGGCGGTATCGCGCCGGCGGTGATGAGAAAGCCGTTGACGAAGCCGGCGAGCGCCCCGGCGCCGAGGCAGCCGAGCACGCAAACCGGCCAGGGAAGATCGAAGTTGGCGCCCAGGATGGCGCCGACGACGCCCGACAGCGCCAGCATCGATCCGACGGAAAGATCGATGCCGGCCGAGCAGATGACGAAGGTCATGCCGATCGCCAGCACGCCGAAAACCGCGGTCGACAGCAGGATGTTGAGAAAGTTCGAAACCGAGAGGAAGACCGGCGACAGGAAAGCCATCAGCAGCATCAGCGCCGCCAGGACAGCCAGCGATTCGACGCGAAACGCGGCGGCGCCGACGACGCGTTCGCGCCAGGACGGCGCTCGCACGGCGGGGGAGGGAGCTGCGGACATCGAAGAACTCGCTGGAAGGTCGCAAGAGCGACGCCGCCCGCTCGCAAGGGCCGAACCGCGAGCGGGCGACGCAGAGCGCGGATCGCTACTTCACGTATTGCAACATCGGGTCCTGCTTCGCCTCGAGCACGGCCTTGGTCAACACCATGGTCGGCACGTAAGTGAACTCCGGAACCTTCTCGCCCGCCAGCACTTTCTTGGCGTTCTCGACCGCCTGCATGCCGACCAGGTACGGCAATTGCGCCACCGAGGCGTTGAGGCGGCCGGCGAGGATCGATTTGACCGCGTTGGAGTTGCCGTCGACGCCGACGACGATCAGCTTGTCCTTGCCGGCCGCGCGCGCCGCCTCCACCGCGCCGAGCGCCATGTCGTCGTTGGCGCAGAAGATCGCCACGAGGTCGGGGTTGCGCTGCAGCGTGTCGTTGGTGATGTTGGCGGCTTTCAGGCTGTCCCAGTCGCCCGGCAGCGAAGCGACGATATCGAGGCCGGGAGCGACCTTCTTGATTTCGGCGGCGAAGCCGCGCGCGCGCTTCTCGCCGGTGATGTTGCCCGAGAGCCCTTCGATCACCAGCACTGGTCCCTTGGCGTCCTTGCCGAGGGTTTGCGCGACGTAGTCGGCGCCCTTGGCGCCGGCCGCCTCGTTGTCCGAGCCGATGTGGAAGGCGACCTCGACGCCCGCCTTCTTGGTGATCGCCGGATCGAGATTGCCGTCGAGGTCGACGACCGGAATATTCAGCTCGTTGGCGTGCTTCAGGCAGGGCAGCAGGATCGTCGAATTGATCGCCGCGGTGATCATCACCGCCGGCTTCCTCTCCAGCATGGTGTTGCAGGTGTTGAGCTGCGGTTCGGCGGCCTGGTCGGATTCGACCGCTTGCAGGAAGTATTCGACGCCCGCGTTCTTGGCGCCTTCGCGCACGCCCAGCTCCATCGCGCCCCAGAACGGGTTCGACAGGGTCTTCATCAGAACGCCGTAGACCGGCTTGTCGGCGGCGGACGCCGAAGCGGCCAACCCGAGAGTCAGCGCTACGATCGAGGCCCCGGCGATGATGTGTTTCAACATTTCAACCTCCCATTACGCTCGTGCTTGCCGTCAGCTGCGGGCGCCGGCGACGGCTTTCGGCCGAACGCGGGCGATCCCGGTGGATTCCCGCACCTTGAGAGTGCAGGGAAGTTCGATGCGCTCGCCCGCTTCGGGCGCCTCGCCGGCGACGCGCCTCATCAAGAGACGCCACGACGAGCCGGCGAAGTCCTCGATCGGCTGGGCCACCGTGGTCAGGTAGGGCCGCAGCGCGAACATCCAGTCGAAATCGTCGAAACCGACGATCGAAACGTCGCCGGGAATTTCCAGCCCGAGCCCGCGCGCCGCCTTGATCGCCGCCAGCGCGGAGATGTTGGTCAGCGCGAAAATGGCGGTCGGCGGATCGGCGCGGTGGAGCTCCTGCTCGACGGCGCCGCGCAGCGTGTCGAGGCCGTGGCCGCCGACGCAGATGCGCGCGCGGGCGCTCAAGCCGCCGTCGGCGAGCGCGCGCTTGTAGCCGTCGATGCGCGCGCCGATGTTCTTGAGCCCGATCGAATGGGCGAGCACGGCGATGTCGCGATGGCCGAGCTCGATGAGGTGGCGCGTGGCGTCATAGCCGCCGGCGAAGCAGTCGGCGGCGACGATGTCGACGCCCGGCGTTTCGTCGCCGCGGTCGATCAGGACGGTCGGCGGCATGAACGCGCCATGCGCGCTGCGGCGCAGCGAGGCGAGCGAATCGTCGCTCGCCGGCACCACCAGCAGGCCGTCGATGCGGCGCGACAACAGGGCCTCGATGCGCCGGCGCTCGATCGCGACGTCCTCGCTCGAGGAGACGAGCATCAGATCGTAGCCGCTCTTCTCCGCCTGCACCTCGACGCCGTGCACGAGCCCGGCGAAGAACACGTTGGTGATGTCGGGGACGACCATGCCGACGAGGCGACTGGAGCTTCCGCGCAGCGAACTGGCGGCGCGGTCGACGCGATAGCCTAGCGCGGCGACGGCGGCCAGAACGGCGCGGCGACTTTCTTCACCCACCGGGCGCCTGCCGTTGACGACGTTCGAGGCCGTGGCGACGGAGACGCCCGCGCGCAACGCAACATCGCGAATGGTCGGCGCCTTCCTCGACACGCGCTAGCCTCCCCCGCCGCCCCTGCTCATGGACGGTCTATAACGTTATAGAAGCTAGGCCGATCGCGGCCCGGGGTCAAGCGGGCGCCGCTCAGCTCTCTTCGATCGGCTTCGAGCGCGAGCGCGCGACCGTTTCGCGTTGCGCGCGCCGGCAGGAGAGCGGCGGCAGGCCGCGCAGCACCAGCCCCGCGTCGGCGACGGTCTGACGTCCGATCTCGATGAGCGCATCGGGCAGCGCGCCGGCGCGGTGCGGCGACAGCAGCAGGCCCTCGACGCGGCGCGCGGGATCGTCGGCGGGCGCCGGTTCGACGGGAAAGACGTCGCTCGCGGCGCGAAACCGCCCGCTCTCGATCTGGCGCAGGAACTCGGGGAAGTCGACGACGGCGGCGCGACTCATCAGCAGCGCCACGGCGCCCGGCTGTATCAATTCGAATTCGCGCCGGCCGAGAAAACCCTGGTTCTCGCTGGTGACGGCGGCGAAGACGACGATGACCCGGCTGGTCGACAGCACCTCGTCGAGCGGCGCCGCGGCGACGCCGAAGGAGGCGATGAAATGATCGGAAACCCAGGGGTCGTAAGCCTTGATCGGGCAGCCGAAGGGCCCAAGCAGCGGCGTGAAGGCGCGCGCCAGGTCGCCGAAGCCGATCAGGCCGACCGGCGCGCCGTAGAGCGAGAAGCAGCCGGCGGCACCGTCGAGCAGCCACTTCTCGCTTCCCGCGCGCATCGCGCGATCGGCGGCGCTGACGCCACGGCAGAGGTCGATCGCCATGCCCAGCGCCATTTCCGCCACCGGCCGCGCGAAGGCCGAGCTCGGCGCCAGCACGTGAATGCCGCGCGCGAAGCACGCCTCGTAATCGACGTTCTGCAGGAAGTTGGTTTCGACATTGACGATCGCGCGCAATTTTTGGGCGCGGTCGAGCCGCGCCTTGGGCATGTCGCTCTGGCCGATCAGCAGCTCCATCTCCGGCAGCAGCGCCTCGAACCGCTCGTCCGGCATGCGCCCCGCGCCCTTGTGCGCGACGACGTCGCCGAGCCGCTGCAGCCGCTCCCAGCTCGGCGCGTCGAAAATCTCGCTCAGCCCGCGCGGGCTGGGATCGACGACGATCAAGGGTCCGGCCATGACGCCCTCCCGAAACGCTTCCCCGGCCCGCTCGACGCGGCCGGCGGCTGAACACGTAAATCGTTATAGGAGGGGATGCAAGCCGGGGGGCAGGCGGCGGCCTCGGCAGCCCCGGGCGTCGGCCCGCTCGCCTATCCACGCGAGAAAGGCAAGAAACGCGATCCTTGACGTGTCCGGCATCTTCCCGTACAAAATACAAAAAGAGAGGGATTGCGATGCCTCACGAACCTGTTCGTTCCGCACGCCTCGAGGCGCGTATTGCGCCCGAGGCGCTGGCGATCGTCAAACGCGCCGCCGAAATTCAAGGGCGGAGCGTAAGCGAATTCGTCGTCAGCGCCGCGCAGGAAGCCGCGAGCAAGACCATCGAAGAAACGACCATCATTCGCCTGTCGGCTGAAGGCCAGCGGGCGTTTGCCGAAGCGATCATCAATCCTCCCAAGCCGTCCGCCGGTCTCAAACGCGCGTTCGCGGCGCATCGCCGTTTGATCCGCGAGGTTCGGTGACGGGGTTTGTCACTGAAGCGCTGCGCCGCGATCATCCGCGCGACTCGTTCGTTTCGGGCGTTGCGGCGCTCGATCGCTATCTGCGTGAACTTGCCCTGCAAGACGTCAAACGGCGGGTGGCGGGCTGCTTTGTGGCGGTCGCCGGCGACGGCGAAATCGCCGGGTTCTACACCCTCGCCGCAACGCATGTGCCGATGGACGCGTTGCCCCCTGAAATCGCAACGAAGCTGCCGCGCTACCCCGTCATTCCAGCGATGCTGATGGGACGGCTCGCCGTCGCGTCGAGGCATCAAGGCAAGGGTCTCGGCAGCGCGCTGGTGGCGGATGCGGCCATCCGCACGAGCGGGCTCGGCATCGGCGCGTTCGCGCTGGTGGTCGATGCGAAGGACGAGGCGGCGGCCGCGTTCCACCAAGCCAACGGCTTCGCGCCGATCCCGCACGAGGCGCGGCGTTTGTTCCTGCCGATCGCGACGGCGCTCGGCATTCATGCGGGCAGATCGAAGTAGCTCGCCGATATCGCCTCCGCCGCTTCTCATCGGCCTGACGCTGCAAGGCGGCGACGACCGCCCTGCTTTCCCGCTCTATCGAAATTTCGTGGCCGCGCGTTTGGCGGCCCCGGCGCTCGCCTGACTGAACAGGTGGCGAGGGATGTTGATCAGGGCAAAGCGCCGTCGTTCCTCCGGCAAATCGTCGCTGTCCGCCTCGACGAAGATTTCGACGGTCTCTTCGCCGGCGTAGATTTCGACGCGAAGCGCAGAATCGCCAAAGTCGACTTCGTGCCGTCGACCGGATTTGCCTCGAATGATCGCATGGGGCATTTACGTGGCCTCCGATGTTTCAAATCGCGAACCTGTCCGCCGCGCCGAGCGTCACTTCCGCGGCCCGTCGATCGCAAAGCTGCGTCCCATATGCGCTCGCAGGGTTCGCCCTCTGCGCCGTGAAGAATTCGAGGAACCGATAAACGGCGCGCGCGCCGGCGGCGGCGAGGGCAGGGGCGCGTGAGGCGAGGACGGGGAGAAGCGCGTTCATTCTGCCGATCCGCGAAGCAATACTTTTGCCACTACAGCCGACACTTGATTCTCATACCCGCCCTCGGCCATCTTTCGAAGTTTGCTGCGCAGCCATTCCTCGTCGTACAAGTCCCAACCTTTGGCTTCGAAGTGCTTTTTCAATTCATCGCGCGCTGACTTCTTCGTATGTCCGCAAACAAGCGCCAACCTCAGTTTCGGGTTCGGTCGACATCGCTTTTCATCAACGAGCTGCTGCGCGAGACGCTTGAAAACGACCGCCCGCAGTTCGTCGTCTCTAAATAGTTTGAGAAAGCCCGCTCTTGACGCCGGAACATTGTCCTTGAGCCAACGCGCTCCAATACCTGGGTTATCGAAATAGCTCTTGCACTCGACAACATGGATCAGGTTCGTCGGGGCGTCGTAGGCGACGATGTCGATTTCCCATCGGGGACTCGTTGGGCGGTCAATCGCGGCTTTGTCCTCGGCCGTCAGATCGACCTTGAAGGATGTCCACACCCAGAGGCCTTCGTTCCAGAGAATCTCACTGACAACCTGCTCGAACGAATCCATCGCTCGCCCCCTCGTCCGTGCGTATGATAACAATATTATCGCACACCACTGGTACTGCAGCGGCGCTCCTCTCGCGGATTCCGTCCGTTCTACCTCCCATCCTCCCCGATCATCTCCGCAGCCTTCTCCGCGATCATGATCGTCGGCGCGTTGGTGTTGCCGGCGACGATTTCCGGCATGATCGAGGCGTCGACGACGCGCAAAGCCTCGATCCCGTGCACGCGCAGGCGTGCGTCGACCACCGCCTTGGCCGGGTCCGGGCCCATCGCGCAGCTTCCGACGGGGTGGTAGACGGTGTCGACGCGGCGGCTGAGGAAATCGCGGATTTCGTCGTCGCTGTTCACCCCCGCCGAGAACAGCTCCTTCGTCCACTGCGCGCGCAGCGACGGCGCCTCCATCAGGCGGCGCGTCAGCTTGAAGCCGGCGACCAGCGTCTCGACGTCCTCATGCTGGGCGAGGAAGTTCGGATCGATCAGCGGCGCGGCGAACGGGTCGCCGCTCTTGAGCCGCACGGAGCCGCGGCTCTTCGGCCTCAGCGCGCAGACGTGGCAGGTGAAGCCGTGGCCGAGGTGGATTTTTCGTGCGTGGTCGTCGATGATGGCGATGAGGAAATGCAATTGCACGTCGGGCAGCTCGAGTTCGGGCCGGGTCTTGAGGAATCCGCCCGCCTCGGCGCCGTTCGTCGTGACCATGCCGCGCCGCTCGCGCCGGTAGCGGGCGATCGCGGAAAAGAGCGCGCCGATCCCGCTCAAGGAAACGCCGAGCAGATCGCGCGAGGCCGACTTGTAGCCGAGCACGACGTCGGGATGGTCGTGCAGATTGGCGCCGACGCCCGGCAGGTCGAGGACGGGCGCGATCCCGAGCGCGCGCAGCGCAGCGGCGTCGCCGATTCCCGACAGCATCAGGAGCTGCGGCGAGCCGAAAGCGCCCTGGCACACCAGCGTCTCGCGCCGCGCCCGCACCACGCGCCGCTTGCCGCGCGCGAAAATTTCCGCGCCGACGACGCGCCGGCCTTCGAAAACGAGGCGCAGCGCGCGCGCGCGCGTCTCGACGCTCAGATTGGCGCGCTTGCCGATGTGCGGCCTGAGATAGGCGCGCGCGGCGCTGCAGCGCTCGCCGTTGATCTGGGTGACCTGATAGAGGCCGCAGCCCTCCTGCCGCTCGCCGTTGAAGTCGGCGTTGATCGGGAACTGCGCCTCGCGCGCGGCGTCGAGAAAGCGCTGATGGAACGGGTTGTCGGTGCGCAGATCGGCGACGTTCAGCGGCCCGCCCTGGCCGTGGTAGGCGTCGTGCAGCGTCTCGTTGTTCTCGGACTTGAGAAAGTAAGGCAGCGCGTCGGCCCAGGACCAGCCGGGATTGCCGAGCTCCGCCCAGCGGTCGTAGTCGGCGCGATTGCCCCGCGTATAGATCGAGGCGTTGATCGCCGAGGAGCCGCCGAGCGTTCGCCCGCGCGGCTGGTAGCCGACGCGGCCGCCCAAGCCCGCCTGGGGAACGGTGGCGTAGGCCCAGTTGTTGAGCGAGGTCGGGACCATCAGCACGCCGGCGAGCGGCGTGTCGACGATCCAGCTCGCCCCGTCGCCGCCCGCCTCGATCAGCGCGACGCGCGTTGACGGGTCCTCGCTGAGCCGGCTCGCCAGCACGCATCCGGCCGAACCGCCGCCGAGCACGAGATAGTCGACCTCATCCATCGTTACCTCCCGAATTCGGGAGATAGTTTAGATCGAAACGAATGCGGCGGCTAGCGGCGAAGTTGGCGGCGCGCCGGGCGGCATTTGGCGAACGAGTCGAGCATTCCAACCAGCACGCTGCCGAGCAGCACGTATTGCGCGAGGGCGTAGGGCAGGGTCGGCGCTTCGTCGGCACTGAAGATCCAATAGGCCGATGCGGCGAAGATCGCGGCCGCGACGACGGCCATGACGCCCCAGTTCGAATTGCGCTCGCGGCCCATGCGACGCCCCAAGAAGAAACAATGGCGGCCCCGCCGCCCTGCAACCCCTTACGGGACGGCGGTTGGAGCCGACCCCAACCATGAGTTTCGTGTAACGCCGGCGCGTTAGAAAATTTCCCCGAAAAAAGAGCGAATTCGAATCAATCGATGGCGGGACATTCGCGCGGCTGTCTGGGCTGCGCGCCGGCGCCTCACGGCCAGCGCGCGAGCGGCGGCATCGAGGAGAGAATCGAGGCGACGTTGCCGCCGGTCTTCAGCCCGAACACCGTGCCGCGATCGTAGAGCAGGTTGAACTCGACGTAGCGGCCGCGGCGCACGAGCTGCTCTTCGCGCTGGCTTGGCGTCCACGGCTCGGCGAAGTTGCGGCGCACGATCTCGCTGTAGAGCGAGACGAAGGTCTCGCCGACGTCGCGCGCGAAGGCGAAATCGGCGTCGAAGGCCGAGTTCGCCTCGTCGCCCGCGCTGTTGAGATCATCGAAGAAGATGCCGCCAATCCCGCGCGGCTCCTTGCGATGCTCGAGGAAGAAATACTCGTCGCACCACGCCTTGTATCTCTTGTAAGAGCCGACCGCCGGATGGCGCTCGCAGACGCCGCGTAGCGTTTCGTGGAACAGCATCGCGTCGGGGTCGTCGGCGCGCCGGCGCTCATCGAGCGTCGGCGTCAAGTCCGCGCCGCCGCCGAACCACGCCTTGCTCGTCACCACGAAGCGGGTGTTCATGTGGACCGTCGGCACCTGCGGGCTCCAGGGATGGGCGATCACCGAAATCCCCGAGGCCCAGAAGCGCGGATCGTTCTGAGCGCCGGCAATCTGCTTGGCGAATTCCGGCGCGAGCGTCCCGTAGACCGTCGAGGCGTGCACGCCCATTTTCTCGAACAGCCGGCCGCGCAGCATCGCCATGCGCCCGCCGCCGCCCGGCGCACCGGTGTGATCGAGGCGGCTCCACGGCTCCAGCGCGAAGCGTCCCGGCGCGACGCCCGGTGCGCCCAGGGGGCATTCCGCTTCCAGCGTCTCCATCGCCGCGATCAGTCTGAGCTGCAGCGCCTCGAACCATTCGCGGGCGCGCGCCTGCCGCGCGTTCGTCTCGTCCATATCGATCGTTCCGAGGGCGCCGCTCAGGGCGAGCGGAAAATCTGGGTGTTGCCGAGGCCGAGCTGATTGGCGCGCTGCGTCGCGCACCAGGCCTGAGCGCCGGCGGCGCGCACTTCCTGCTCGCGCCGCGGCAATTCGGCGGCCAGTTCCGCGTCGAATTGCGCTTGGCCGTACGACTCGCGGCCGACTGCGAGGAACGCGTCGGCGAATTTCTGCGCTTCCGCGGGGATGACGTCCGGACAATAGGCCGCCATGTCGCGCATCAGGCTCACCGAGCGCGCGACGCCGTTCATGGTGATCGCCTGCGCCGCGGCGGGGCCGGCGAGCGCCAGCGACGCGGCGAATGCGGCGGCGCGCAAGCCAATCGCGTTCATGGGCCGACCTTTCTCTCTTCAGGGCGCCCCGCGCACCCGCGCGACCAGCCGCTCGACGTGCGCGATCGGCGTCTCCGGCAGAATTCCGTGGCCGAGGTTGAAGATATGCGCACGGCCGGCGAAGCCCTGCAAGACGCGCGCGACGCCTTCGTCCAGAGCGCGCCCTCCCGCCAGCAGGGCGAGGGGATCGAGATTGCCTTGCAGCGCGAGGCGCGCGGGCAGCGCCGCGGCGGCGGCGATGGGCTCGACCGCGGTGTCGAGGCCGATCGCCGCGAGCCCGTCGAGCGAAGCAAACTTGGCGAGCTGGGTCGCCGCGCCGCGCGGAAAGGCGATCACCGGCGCCTGAGGCGCCGCCGCGCGCAGCCTGGCGAGCATGCGCTCGATCGGCTTCACGCACCAGCGCTCGAATTCGGCCGGCGGCAGCACGCCCGACCACGAGTCGAAGATCTGCACCGCCTCGGCGCCGGCGCGAATCTGGCGCGCGAGATAATCGGCCGAGACGTCGGCGAGCCGGTCGATCAGCGCGGCGAAGAGTTTCGGCTCGCGATAGGCGAAGAGGCGCGCCGGCGCCTGGTCGGGCGTGCCGTGGCCCGCGATCATGTAGCTCGCCACCGTCCACGGCGCGCCGCAGAAGCCGATCAGCGCGACCTCGTGCGGCAGGTTCGCCTTGACGCGCTCGACCGTCTCGAACACCGGCTCGAGCCGCGCCCAGTCGAGCTCGTCGCGCAGCTTCGCGAAGTCGGCGGCGCCCTCGATCGGCGCGAGGCGCGGGCCTTCGCCGCTCTCGAAGCCGACGCTCTGCCCGAGCGCGTCGGGGACGACGAGGATGTCGCAGAACAGGATCGCCGCGTCGAAGCCGAAGCGGCGGATCGGCTGCAGCGTCGCCTCGGTCGCCAGCTTCGGATTGTAGCAAAAGTCGAGGAAGGACGGGGCCTCGGCGCGGATGGCGCGATATTCGGGCAGATAGCGGCCGGCCTGCCGCATCAGCCAGATCGGCGGCGCTTTCTGCGCGACGCCGCCGAGCGCGGCGAGGAAGGGCTTTGGCTTCGGGGCGTCGATCGATGGGGCGGCGGTCATGAGGCTTTCCGGGGCGCTCGCGCGAGGCCGCCCCATTGGGGGATTGCGATCGAGCCGCTCTAACGTGAAATGCGCGGAGCGCGCAAGGTCGAGCGCCCCCTTCTCCCCTTGCGGGAGAAGGTGTCGGCCGAAGGCCGACGGATGAGGGGTGGCGCCGTTAGGCGCGTTTGCCGGCCCGGCCGCGGTTCGTGACAATGTGTACGGAATGAACTGGGAAAGTTCCGCCAACGCCGAGGCAACGCGCGTGACGGCGCCACCCCTCATCCGGCCCTCGCTGACGCGAGGGCCACCTTCCCCCACAAGGGGGGAAGGGGCGCGCGTCCGAAAAGCCTATTCCGCCGCCTTCTTCATTTCGGGGTAGGTGCAGTTCGCATCGTCCGCGCCGGGGCGGCGCAGCGGCACGACGCGCGATTCCTCGAAGGGCAGGCCGAGCGTCGTCCAGACGTCGACCAGCGCCTCGACCAGCCTCGCGACCTGCGCCTCGGTGTGGCGCGGCGTCGGCGTGATGCGCAGGCGCTCGGTCCCCTTGGCGACGGTGGGGTAGTTGATCGGCTGGATGTAGATTTCGTGACGGCGCATCAGCATTTCGCTCGCTGCGCGGCACTTCTTGGCGTCGCGCACCATCAGCGGCACGATGTGCGAGGGATTTTCGAGCACGGGAAGGCCTGCGGCGCGCAAGGCGTGCTTGACCGTCTTGGCCATCGCCTGATGGCGCTCGCGCTCGACGCTCGACGCCTTGAGGTGGCGCACCGCCGCCGCCGCGGCCGCCGCCACGCTCGGCGGCAGGGTCGAGGTGAAGATGAACTGGGGCGCGAAGCTGCGCACCGCGTCGATCAGCGCCGCCCGTCCCGCGATATAGCCGCCGAGGCCGCCGAAGCCCTTGGCGAGCGTGCCCTCGACGACGTCGATCCCGCCCATCACGCCTTCGCGCTCGCTGATCCCGCCGCCGCGCGGCCCGTACATGCCGACCGCGTGCACTTCGTCGATATAGGTCAGCGCGCCGTATTTCTCGGCGAGCGCGACGACGTCGGCGACCGGCGCGATGTCGCCGTCCATCGAATAGAGGCTCTCGAACACGATCAGCTTGGCGCGGCCTTTGTCCTCGGCGGCGAGCAGCTCTTCGAGATGCTCGACGTCGTTGTGGCGCCACACCTTCTTTTCGCATCCCGAACGGCGCACGCCTTCGATCATCGAATTGTGGTTGAGCGCGTCGGAGAGGATCAGGCAGTTCGGCAACAGGCCGGCGATCGTCGAAATGCCGGCGAGGTTGGAGATCCAGCCGGAGGTGAAGACGAGGGCCGCCTCCTTGCCGTGCAGGTCGGCGAGCTCGGCCTCCAATTGCACGATCGGGTGGTGGGTGCCGGAAATGTTGCGCGTGCCGCCGGCGCCGGCGCCGTGGGCGCGCGCCGCCTTGACGCTCGCCTCGATGACGTCCCTATGGCCGCCCATGCCGAGATAGTCGTTGGAGCACCAGACGGTGACCTCGCGCGGGGCGTGCTCTTCGCCCGGCGGGCGCCACAGCGCCATCGGAAAGCGCGACGCGTCGCGTTCGAGATTGGCGAAGACGCGATACCGCTCTTCCCGCTTCAGCTCTTCAATCGCTTCTTCGAAACGCCGCTGATAATCCATCTCTCGACGACCCCACAGCATCCCGTCCGCGCCCCGCCCGGGACAACGTTACGGCTTCCTTACCACGCCCATGACCTACCCGGCGACGCCGCGCGAGTAAAGGGCGCCGAGCGCCGCGCCTGCGGCCTTCGCTCGCCGGGGAACCGTTCCCGCCACCCCGAGGCTCGCCCGCGAACGGCCGAAACGACACGCTGCGGCGCGGGGAAACGACGCGATAAGGGCGAAAAGCGGGCCTCGCCGCGCGATCGCCGCCCCGGCGCGTCGCACGGCGAGGCGCGACACTATGTCCTAGCGCGCCGCCGGCGCCTTGGCCGAGGGCAGGACGCCCGGCGGAACGCGCCCGGCGAGGTCGCGGCCCGCTTGCGTCCCTAAGCGCTCGGCGTCGGCGGGGGCGCCGGTCGCGCGCACGTCGAAGGATTCCGAGCCGTCCTCGCGCAGCACCTGCCCGACGAGGACCAGCGCGCCGCCGATGAGGCGCGCATGACCGGCGATCGGGGTGCGGCAGGAGCCTTCGAGCTCGGCGAGGAACGCCCGCTCGGCGGTCAGCGCGATTCCCGTCTCGGCGTGGACGATCGGCGCCAGCGCGGCATGAGCGCGCGCGTCGCGCGTTTGCGCGGTGAGCGCGATGGCGCCCTGGCCGACCGCGGGCAGGAACGTCTCGATGTCGAGAATGGCTCTAGCGCGATGGGCGAAGCCGAGGCGCTTGAGGCCGGCGAGCGCCAGCAGCGTCGCGTCGATTTCTTTGCTTTCGGCCTTGCGCAGCCGCGTCTCGACGTTGCCGCGCAAGAGCTCGATCCTGAGGTCCGGCCGCAGCCGGCGCGCCTGCGCCTGGCGGCGCAGCGAGGCGGCGCCGAGGCGCGCGCCCTGGGGCAGGGCGAGAATCGAGTCCGCCACCGCGGAAATCAGCGCGTCGCGCACGTCCTCGCGTTCGAGGAAGCCGGCGATCGCCACGCCCTCGGGCAGCAGCGTCGGCAGATCCTTGGCCGAATGCACCGCGGCGTCGATCCGCCCTTCGAGCAGCGCCGCGTCGATCTCCTTGGTGAACAGCCCCTTGCCACCGGCCTCGGCGAGCGGCCTGTCCTGGATCATGTCGCCGCTGGTGCGGATGATTTCGAGCGCGATCGCGCCCTCGTCCCAGCCGTGTGCGCGCGCGAGCAGCCGGCGCGTTTCGTGCGCCTGAGCGAGGGCGAGGGGGGAGCCGCGCGTGCCGAGGGTGAAGAGGATGCTTGAAGCCATGCGCGCGCCATTAAGGGAGAATGGCCGCGCTGGCTAGAGCCTCCCCTTCTCCCGCTCGCGGGAGAAGGTGGCGCGCAGCGCCGGATGATGGGGCGCCATAGGGCGCGACGTCTTGCGACGCCGCGGTTCAAAGCCGTCTCGCCACAGCCCGTCGAGAGACGGGCGTCTTTCGACGCCCTATGGCTCGACCCCCCTCATCCGCCCCTCGCTGCCGCGAGGGTCACCTTCTCCAGGCGAATGCGTAGCATTCGTCCGCTCCCGCGAGCGGGAGAAGGGGCGCGCGCGCCACTCGCCTTGTGTGACGCGGCCGCCGCCGATTTTTCGGTGCGCGGGCCTGATTTCAAGACCTTGCGTGACGATTCTCCGCCGCGCCGCGGCTGGCGGCCTCAACCAGCGCCAGTTCGGCAGAGAGCGCCGTCGATCTCATGGGAGCCTCTTTTTTCCGAAGTTTTGCGGCTGTCAATGGCGCGCTTTTCAAGCGCGCCGCCTCCGGCGGCCACGGCACGGATTCCAGGTTAACAAAACACTTGAGTCGATCGCGCAATGCCCACTCGTGGTTGCATTTGAACTCTTCAAGACTCGGTCCCCGAGCATTTTTCGCCGCGGCGATCATTCCT
>JBEKLU010000082.1:0-23812 GCA_050010035.1 Roseiarcus sp. | reverse complement strand
GCGTCGATGGCGAAACCAGCCATTCGTTCATGATCGCGCAGAGGACGGGACTCGACCCGGTCACTGAGAGGAGCGCTGAAGGACCAATCGCGCGAGCGCCCCGCCGTGCGAGTCCCTTGACCCGGCAGTCCGGCCCACGTCTCGCAACGCGCAGCAGTCAAACTAAGGCGCGCGCCGGTATCCTCGACCAGAATCCCGGCTCTTATTCGGTCCCTGCGAGCCCTCTGGACGCGCCAAGGACTTCCTTAGATGCGTCCGCGACCTCTTCGCCGGAGACAAAGTGGCCGCACGGCCAGGCGCCGGGCTCGCTCGGCAACGCGAATTGGCCAGCCAAGAGTAAGAGCGGTGATCCGCAAAAGGTCCGCTGCCCCGACCCCAGCACCTGGGTCACATCGTCGCACCGACAATGCCGGGTTCGGGACCCGCTAACCCGAGGAACGTGAGCAAATGCCGCCCGCAGCAGCGATACGCGGCCGCTCTCTCGGCCCCCTTTGTCGGAGCCGCGCAGAGACGTAGCGACACGACCGCAACCCAAACTTAACGACTTGGACACAAAGGAAAGCCTAGCTCGAATGGCCCATCCGTCTTCTGTCACAGCCATCGGGCTTGGTCGCTTCAGGGGGATTTGAGCATGTCGGGTATTTCTCGCCGCAACTTCGGGGGAATTGCCGGAGCCTTTGCAGCCTACGCCCTCACAATTGGCAAGGCCGGCGCATTGACCATCCAAATCCGGCCCAAGAAATACCCGATCGATACGAAGGTTTCGACGACGGCCGAGCGAACCGTCGTGCCGGGTCCAACGCCTTCCGTCAAGATTCCCCCCAATGCGGTTTCAAAATACAAGCAATACGGCTATGGCGCTTGGCATTATGGTTCGCCTCTGGAATATGAAAAGCGGCTCGACATCGTCCCGGCCACGTACACAGGCGCGTCTGTCACCCATGACAAGAAATTGTTGCGCTTTTTTACGATCAGCGACGTGCATATTTCCGACAAGGAGTCACCTTCTTCCGCCATCTATCTAGGTCTCAAAGACGGTATTTCCCCGGGATATTCGGCAGTTATGCTGGAGTCGACTCATGTTCTCGACGCCGCTGTCCAGACGATAAACGCTTTACATAAGCACGATTCATTTGACTTCGGAATTGCTCTAGGTGATTCGTGCAATGATACTCAATACAATGAATTACGGTGGTATATCGACGTCCTTGACGGCAAGCTCATCACGCCAAGCTCCGGCGCTCACGTCGGCGCTTCCACCATCGATTATCAAAAGCCCTATCAGGCCGCCGGGCTCGATAAGACGATCAAGTGGTATCAAACCCTCGGCAATCACGATCATTTCTGGATGGGGACGAACCCTGTCACCGAGCATATTAGACAGGCCTACGTCGGCGAGGACATCCTCAGGCTGGGAGACATATTCATCGAACCTGACGGCATCAATAATCGCGAATTCTATATGGGCGCGCTCGACGGTTCGACCGTCCACGGCGACGTCATCGGCGCGGGGCCTGTCGGTAATTTCAAAACGCCTCCGAAAGTTGTCGCGGATGAGAACCGCCGCTCCCTGTTAAGAAAGCAGTGGATGAATGAATTTCTTACAACATCGTCAAATCCTGTAGGTCACGGGTTTACTCCGGACAACGTCGCCAATGACTTTGCTTGCTACAGCTTCCGCCCGAGGTCGGATTTACCGCTCAAGGTTATCGTCCTTGACGACACCCAGACAGATCAAGATATCAATCCGCCGCATTCCGAGACCACTTCCCCCGGCTATGGCCACGGCTCTCTCGACGAAAGGCGGTTTAACTGGCTGGCAAAAGAACTTGCGGATGGTCAGGCCGCCGATGAACTGATGATCATCGCCGCCCATATCCCGATCGGCGTAGAGCCTCCGAGCTCTTTTGTCGGTTGGAACTCGGCCGCGTATATCTCAGAAGAGAAGCTCTTTGCAACGCTTCACCAATATCCGAATCTCATACTGTGGGCCGCCGGGCACCGCCATTACAATACAGTCACTGCCTTCAAGTCGCCTGACCCGGCGCGGCCTGAACTTGGGTTCTGGCAAGTCGAGACGGCGTCGCTTCGGGATTTCCCGCAGCAGTTCCGCATTTTCGAGGTTGTTCGAAACAGCGACAATACAATCTCAATTTTTGCAACCGATGTGGATCCCGCCGTTAGGGAAGGGACGCCCGCAGCGGCTTCGCGGTCTTACGCTATCGCGTCGGCCCAGATATACGGCGCCAACAAGCTGGCCCAGAGCCCGCCGCCTCTGAAACCGACGGGTTCGTACAACGCGGAGCTTGTGAAGCAATTGAGCCCGGAGATGCAGGCGAGGATGCAGACATTCGGAACGCCGATCCGCGGGTAAGGGCGAAGCGCGCGTAATCCGGCTCGCAAGGGTATTCCGGCCTGAAATCCGAAAACCGAGTCGGAAGCAACCGCGCTTGTTCCCAGCCGAGGCCATTCTTCCGCGTCGGACAGTTCTTAGACGCTGTCCGACCTGACCGGCCCAAGACACGCCTGTCACTGCGTTCGTCCAGGAATAATCTCGTTTGGTGCGTGACGATTCTAAATGCCGAGACGCGGAGAGCTTACTTCCTGTTTTTCCGTTTTTCGTCAGCCGGCGCTTCCACTCTTGGCTCGTGCATGATGCTCCTGTTGAAAGGGACAGTCGATGAGTACGAATGCTTCGTTCTCCGCTCCCAGCCGCCGCGCGTTGCTCTCCGCCTTGGCGGCGCTTCCAGCCTTATCGACGCTCGTTCCCCTTTCCGCGACGGCCCAAACGGCGACGGCCGGCGACCCGTTGCCGTCGTGGAACGACACGCAGACCAGGAAGGCCATCGTCGCCTTCGTCGACCGGGTGACCAAGCCTGGCTCGCCTGACTATGTGCCGGAGGCCGAGCGAATCGCCACTTTCGACAACGACGGCACGCTGTGGGCCGAGCAGCCGATGTATTTCCAATTTCTGTTCGCTGTCGACCGCGTCAAAATTCTCGCGCCGCGCCATCCGGAGTGGAAGGACAAGGAGCCGTTCGCGTCGCTGCTGAAGGGCGACACGAGGCGAGCGCTCAAGGGCGGCGAACCCGCCGTCGCTCAGTTGTTCAACGTCACGCACACCGGCATGACGAACGACGTACTCCTGCAGATCGTCCGAGACTGGATCGCCACCGCCAAGCATCCCGTCACCGGGCGGCTCTACACCGAAATGGTCTATCAGCCGATGCTGGAATTGGTCGCCTATCTCAGGGCGAACGCCTTCAAGACCTTCATCGTTTCGGGCGGCGGCATCGAGTTCATGCGCGCCTGGACCGAGAAGGTCTACGGAATTCCGCCGGAAAACATCGTCGGGAGCAACGCCAAGGTGAGGTTCGAATTGCTCGACGGCAAGCCGGTGCTGATGCGCCTGCCGCAAGCGGAATTCGTCGACGACGGGCCCGGCAAACCAGTCGGGATCAACGAGCACATCGGCCGCGTCCCAACTGCGGCTTTCGGCAACTCGGACGGCGATCTGCAAATGCTTCAATACACGATGGCGGGGAGCGGCCCGCGCTTCGCCCTCCTCGTGCATCATACCGACGCAGAGCGCGAATGGGCCTACGACCGCAAGTCCTTCATTGGTCATCTCGACAAGGCGCTCGACGAAGCGAATGCGAAAGGCTGGACCGTCGTCGACATGAAGAACGATTGGAAGACCATCTTCCCGTTCGGGAACAAGTGAGAACGGGTTAAGCGGGGCGCGCGGAGTCTCCCACTGATGCGATCGGAACTTTACGCCGCGCCTTGCGGCGTCCGCCCTCGGCGTGCGTGCAGCGCTGACGAACTCGCTTCCCGCCGCGATCTCGAATGGCTCGCTCAGAAGGCGACGTCGAGCTTGCCTTTGACCGCATTGTCCTCGTCGCGCGCGGCGAGCGAGCCTGAATAGAACACGCCGATTGTCGCCTGGCGCGTCAAACGCCAGCCGACGCCCGCCTCGACTGCGAGGGAGTCGCGGGCGATCGGGGCGCCGGCGACCGCGAAGGGGTTCGAAGGCGCGCTGGCGAAGGCCAGCACCGAGGTCGGCGTCACGTTGCCGAACACATGTCGCCAACCCAGCATGCCGCGCGCAACCAGCGGCGCGTTGTCGAACAGCGCCGCCTCGGCCCGCGCGCCAAGCGTCGTCGCGGAATACTCATAGCCAACCGTGGCGCCGTTCAACGCCGCCGCGCCGCCCGCTTCGCTGAAGCTCGCGGCGCCGATGTGCATCGCCGTCGCGCCGACGAAAGGCTCGATCGACGTCCGTCCTGACAAGCCCGACAGGCCGATGCGCCAACCAACCTCGCCGAAAGCCTGCAACGTACCGCCCCCGTATCCCGCGCTCTCGGCGTCGTTGAAGCCGGGGAAGGCGACCGAGCGGTCGGTTCCATAGCGGTTGTAAGCGTAGAGCGCGCCGCCACGAAGCTGCAGCGCGTTGAAGCTGGTGCCGCCGTAGACGCCGGCGAAGGTCGAATCGACGTGGCCGCTCGAAGCGCGCGCGTCGAGACTCAGCGTGGACTGAGTGTATCCGCCCACCACGCCCAGGCGATAGCTATTGTCGGGGCTGGCGTCGGCGCCAAGAATGAAGCCGCCGACCGAACGATCGAGGGCCGCCGCGTTGCCGTCGCCGCCGATACGGCCGAACGAGCCGAAGGCCTGTCCCCACGCGGCGAACGCCTGACTCGGCAGGTTTGGGGCCGCGATCGCGTTCGCCGCGGCGAACCCGGCAACGGCGCCGGTCGCAGGCGCGTCAGAGGGGTTCGCCAATCGGTCCAGAACCGCCTCGCGAGGCAGGCGCGCATCGTCGAACGCCGCCGAGACCGCGCTCGCGTGAATCTCGCCCGAGAGCGCATCGAAGGCTTGTCGGGCGCCGGCGGCGGACTGGGGCAGCAACGCCTGAGAGAGGTCGCTCCCCGTGGCCCCAGCGCCGATCGCGTTGGCCGTCGCTAGCTGGTTTGGGGTCGTCGCCACGCCGCCGAAGGCAACGCCGTTGCGCGTCAGCGTGAGGAAAACGTCGTCCGAATCATAGCTCAGCGACGGCGTCAGAAAGGCGAGATCGTCCGTCACACTGCCGAACGCGCCGGTGACGCCGCCGTTCGCGGTGAGGATCGTGTAGGGACTACCCAAAGTCGGGTTGTAGCCGACTCCGGCGACCACGACGGCGGCGCCAGTTATCGTCGCGGCGCCGCCGACTTGAATCAGGTTGGCGCCGTTGGACCCGATCGCCACCTGATACGTGGAGCCAGGGAGCAAGACTAACGAACCGCCGACGACGCCGTTGCCGGCGAAAGTAGCGCCGGACCAAATCGCCAAATTGCCGGCCAATGCGCCGGTGACCGCGAGCGCGCCGCCTTGCACGTTGGTGTCGCCAGTGTACGTGTCGTCGCCGGCGAGGATCAGAGTCCCGCTTCCCTGCAGCGTCAGACCTCCGGGGCCGGAGATGTTGTTGCTCCAGACATCGAAGGCGTTCAAGCCGCCCAGCGCGGCGTTCATGTTCACAGTGACGGTATTGGCAAACGCGCCATAACCGCTGGAAGCGGCGTAGAGATTGAGACGCGCCCACCCGGTGTTGTTGTCGATCGGCCCGCCCGAGGGCAATTCAGTGGTGGCGAGAATCTGATTGAGCTGCGCCTCATTCAGGTACGGAAACCGCGTGGAGATCAACACGTAGGCGTCCGCAGGCACCAAGGGCGCAAGATTTGTCGGGCCGACCGGCGGCATGTCGTAGGTCAGAAACTTGATATAGTTCTGTGACGTCAGGCTGTACTGAGCGGCAGTCGGAATGACGCCGTTGGCGATGCATATGGAGACGCCGACGGCGCAAGGCGCCGCTAATGGCAAACTGCCGCCGCCGCCGAAATAGCCCTGCATCGCACTGCTGAGCGAGGGAAGGTTGGCCTGAGTAAAGGTGGTGGCTGGATACAGCGGCTCTCCGGCCAGAGTCTCAGCCACCAGGTAGGTTCCGAGAATTCTGCCGGCGATCACGTCCAACGGATAATGCACGCCGTTCACGTTGAGATCGTAGGCGAAGTCCGCCGCCCCGAGGACAAGCTGCTGGTAGTAACCCGGCGCCAGGATCGCGTAGGTCAGCGCGTCGATGGTGCTCGCCATCGTATGCGCGCTCGGAAAATTACCGATCTGCGAATTTCCCAGCGCCCAGTTCACGCCGTAGAGTCCAGGCGTTTGTTGATTCTGGTAGGCGAGAAGAGACGAGTTGGCTGGCGTGAATGGATCGTCCAGAATCGCACTCGACACCTGATACGGCGGCGGGTTGCCAAGAGTGTCGGACTGTCCCGGCAAGAACGTGTAGGCGTGGCCGTAAACGTTGGCGTCGCCGAACGTCGGCTTCATCGCATTGATCTGGCTGTTAATGTCGACATCGTTGACCGCGTTCGCGACCGACGACGGGAGAGCGGGGGCATGGGGCCACCCCACTTGATCATAATAGAAATTCGGATTGTTCGGGAACGCGCGGATCAGCAGATTGGCGGAGATGTCCGGAATGACCAAAATGGTCGCTGAAGCCGCCTTCTGCGCCTGAGTCGCGCTGAGATAGATATTTTCTTCCTCTTGGAGGTTCAGAGCGAGCACAGCCGCATCCGCTGGATTTTGCGGACCTGACAGGTTCCAAAGCGAATTGAACGGCGCGAGAAGCGTGACCTGGTCCGCGCATTGCCCGCTGCATGTGGGGTCTGCAGAAACCGGCGCGCTCATCATGAACAGCGTCGTCGCGAATGGGACGACGCACAGCAGCCAGCGTCGCAATCGATAGAAACTTGAGCAAACGAAACGTGCGGCCCACCGGCGTTCGGCGACATGCGCCGCGGCGTCGCGCGAATGCTTCCGCAAGCGCGCCAGCGTGAGCCTGGCGTCCGCCGTCAGCCTCGACAGCGCGTCGAGATTGCATACGAAGACATCGGGCGCGAGCGCCAAAGGCGGCGTGGCGACAGCGAGGATTTTCGCGACAACGCGAAAATCGCGCGAGAAGAACATTGGGCGGCCCATGGTTGGTGCGAAGACGCCATCACGCGCAAGCGATGCGAGCCTCACACTGTGTCGCCGCCCAATTATTGCTGAGCCGACTCGCCAAAACGGCCGCAGAGTTCTGAATCGTAGTGCGCCGGTTTGGAATCGCGGACAAGCCTGAACGACGACGACTCCTTGCCGACCAGTCGCGCTGCGGAGCGCCGATTAAGCGGCGCCAGCGGCTTTTGTAACGCCCTGTTTTAACATCTTAAAGTCGATTCCCTGATCAGGCCGACCGCCGTCGTGATTGGGCAAATTCCGCGTGGCCGCGTGCCGTTGCGGCATGGTGTCGCAAGATGGGGCGACAATTGCGTCGATCGCGCCCGTCACGGTTTCGAGACGAGACGGAATGAGCGACAAACGTCCGCGGAGATCGCGGGCCGGCCGAGCTCGACTCTCTGTCGAGCGTCGCGGATCGGCTCGGGGACATCGCGACTCGTTCGGCGCGTCGCCGCGCTCATCGAAACTTGTGCGAGGCTGCACTTAAGAAGGCGCAGTTGATCTGGCGCAATTTCCGAATCACGGCGCGGCGCTAGCCGCGATGATCGGGTTTGCTTGCGATCCGGGGCGGGAGGCATGGAATGGCGCTAAACTTTCAGCAGACCCGGCGCGATTCGTCGGAACGCTATCGAACGGCGCCCTGCGATGGCGGGGGAGCGCCGCGCCGGCCGGCTCGTTCGAGATGGCGCGCCGCGCTCCGAATCAGCGCGACAGCGGCGATCGCTTCGGCCGCCGTGCTGGGCGCGACGCTCGCGCCGGCCGAGGCGCAGTTCACCGGCATTTTCGGCTTCGGCGACAGTTATGCTGACACCGGCGCAGCTCCGGGCGGTGCGTTCCGGATTTCAGGCGAGACCTGTAGCTACGCCCCCAATTGCACGTTCACCGGCAGCACCACATTCGTCGAGTCGCTGCAGGTGATCTATGGCCTGCCAAGCATGACCAATTATGCGATCGGCGGCGCGCGAACCGACAACACCAACACGTTCAACGACAAGTCCACCCCTCCTCCCCATAACGTGCCCGGCTTCACCACCGAACTCACCCTGTCGGAAGGCCTGCACTACGCCAGCACCGACCTGATCGCGCTGTCGATCGGCGGCAACGACCTGTCGGCCGTCGACAGTACGCAGGGTCCTTCGGTGATCGAAGGTGACGCGATCGCATCGGCGCAGCGCGAAGTCGCCGGCGTGCAACAGATGGCGGCGCAGGGCGCCCGCAACATCGTCATATTCGGTACGGGCAGTTCAATATATTTTCCCGAACCGCCCACCGACCTGAACGGCTTGGAGTTCAGCGACGCGCAGCGCAACGACTGGGCGAACACCTACTATCTGACCACCGAGCAATTGCTCGCGCC
This sequence comes from Roseiarcus sp., assembly GCA_050010035.1. Lineage (GTDB taxonomy): Bacteria > Pseudomonadota > Alphaproteobacteria > Rhizobiales > Beijerinckiaceae > Roseiarcus. Next base: position 15,411 of record JBEKLU010000082.1, on the reverse strand, counting down.
CTTGGCGCAATCGGGCGTCCGCATCTTCCTGTTCGATTTCGCGGTCTTGCAGGCGCGCCTCGCCGCCGATCCCGGCCAGTATGGTTTCACCAGCGCCACCAATTGCGAAGCTGGGCCACCCTCGCTGACCACTCCCAATACCGTGAATTCAAGATTTCCAGGCTGCTTTTACGAAAACGCGGTGCATCCCACCGGCGCCGGAATGGCGCTGGTCGCCAACTACATGGCGAACCAGATCGACGCGCCGACGACCGTGGTTTCCCAGGGCGCCATCGCCACCGCGCTCGCGACGAATTTCACCGGCTCGGTGTTCGGTCGCCTCGACGCCTACCGAACCTTTGGGGAATTCGGGATCGGCTCCACGGCGGTCATGGCCTACGCCGCGCCGACCAAGGACCTCGGACCGGCCACGCCGGAAAACCGCTGGTCCGTCTACGGCGGGGCCAACTATACCGGCGGCAGCAGCGAGCAGCAATTTCTCGCCCCCGGCTACGATTACAACGCCGTCGGCGGCGCCCTCGGAGTCGAGTATCGCGTCGACCCGAAGTTGCGACTGGGCGCCGTGTTCGGCTACTCCGCGCCCGAGGTCAACCTCGACGTCCAGAACGCCCATGACCACATCAATTCCTACCAATTCGCCGGCTATGGCTCGTTCACCGGCGCGAACGGGTTTGCCGACGCTCTCCTCGCCTATGGCCGTGACGACTACGCTCTCGACCGCCAGGGCGTGATCGACGTCATTCACGGCGCCACCGCCGCCGACGTCTTCACCGCGGCCGCCCAGGCCGGCTACCTCGTCGACGTCGGGCCGATCCGCGTCGGGCCGATCGCCGGCCTCGACTACACCCACGCTCTCATTCACGCCTACACCGAAACCGGCGACAGCCTGCTGACCATGATGGTGGGCCAGCAGTCTGTCGACGACCTGATCGGCGACGCCGGGCTCGAGCTGCGATTTCCGTTTGTGTGGCGCGGCGATCTCTACAGCCCGTTCGTCAATATCACCGCCGAGCAGGATTTCCTCGGTTCCGGGCGGATGGTGACGACCACTCAGGTGACGACGCCGCTGCTGCCCGTGCTCACCCCGGTCCCGAGCAACAACCGCGCCTACGGCAATGTCGCCGCCGGCATTGCCGCGAGCCTCGCCGGCAACGTCAGCGCCACGCTGAACGCCGCGACCACCTTCGCTCGTACGGGCGGAAACGACTTCAATGTCGGTTGCGGAATCAAGGTGGCGTTCTAGCGATGAATATCTGTAACGAGGGGCGCGCGCCGAAGAGGCCAGACGTCGTCCGCTCGCGGAGAGTCGTGACCAGACACACGAATGGCCGTGGGACACGGCTATTCCGCTGACGGCGGACCAGGACGAACCGACGCGACAGATCAGACGGATCTAGCGTCACAGTGAAGAAGAAGCGCAGCGCCGACACCGAGAGTTGATGGTCGGCGACTGCACGCCGCTCTCGGTCCGGTGGACCTAAAAACGCCAGACATCCTCGGCGGTCGCTCGACAAAGGCGCGAAACTCAGGACGAAGCCGATATGGTCGCGTTGCGTCGCCCCAATCGGCGCCAAGCGGCGTTCCGTTACGCTGCTACTCCGCATGCGTCCGCGTCCGGCTCGAAGAGTTCAAGCCGGCAACTGGTGCCCGCGCTCCCGAAACAATCGCAAGCAGGCGTCGACCACATCCGCGTCGAACGCCGTTCCTCGCCCACGCTCGATCTCCGCAAGCGATTTCTCGATGCCGAGCGCCGCGCGGTACGGGCGGTGCGAGGCGATAGCTTCGACGACGTCGGCCACCGCCACGATGCGAGCCTCCAATATGATCTCGTCGCCCTTGAGCCCCTGCGGATAGCCGCTGCCATCGATCCGCTCGTGGTGTTGCAGCGCCACCAGCGCGACCGGCCAGGGAAACTCGACGTTCTTCAGCACATCGTAGCCGGCGCGCGCGTGTTCCTTGACGAGCGCAAACTCTGCTGCGCTGAGCGCTCCCGGCTTTGAAAGAATCTCCGCCGGAGCATTGATCTTGCCGACATCGTGCAAGTACCCGGCGACGCGCAGCCCCTGCTGCCGGTGCGCATCGAGACCCATCTCCGCGCCGATCGCGACGGCGATTTCCGCTACGCGCCGCTCGTGGCCGGCGGTATAAGGGTCGCGCATCGCGCTCAGGGCTGTAATCGCTTCGACCGTCTGCATGAATGCGGCTTCGAGTTTCGCGACATGAACCGCGTTCAGCTCTTCGATCCGCTTCTTCTCAGTAATGTCAGAATATAACGTAAGAATATACTGTTCGTTATTAAAAATAAAAGGCACTATTCGTGTCGAAATCCAAAATATTTTTCCAAACGTACTAGGATTAATATGAATATCTCTTTCAACAGTCGTATTTGTGGCGAGCGCCTCCGCCGCCATATCAAATAGCCCAGATTTGCACCAAGATTTCAATTCGCGGAAATTTTGCCCGCGCACTTGTTCCACAGTCGCGCCGACAATCGCAGCGGCCGCCTTGTTGGTGGAAACACATTCGCCGGTCGCCTTCAGGACCGTCACGCCCACCGGGCAAACATCGACCAACAGGCGGTTGTAATCGACGGCCGCGGAAAGGTTTTGCTCCATCGTCTTTCGGTCGGTGATGTCCTCTGCCGTCCCCGCAATGTAGGGCGATGAATTATCGCAGAATTTCTGCAAGCTGACGCGACCACAGATCCAGCGAATCGAGCCGTCAGGCAGAACGGCGCGAAATTCCAATTCGTCGCACTCGTCTCCGCGTGCGCAGGCCTTGATCCATGCCTGAAGCTGTCGCCGGTCCTCCGGGTGGGTCAGGTCAAGCCAAGAGTTCACATCAGGGATGAAGGTGTCAGGCGAGACGCCGAGAACGCGGTACATCTCGTCGGACCATCGTATCAGGCCAGTCGGGCGCAACGACCAAGAGCCGATCCGGGCGATTCGCTCCAACTCGGACGGGATGATCGGCTCGTGCAACGGCCCTTCCGTCTCGGCCCTTTCGCCCCATGGATCCCGGCGCAAAATGCGGCCAGCCACACCCCCACCGCGATTCGAATGTTCCGAACCGCTCACAATCGAGGCTGCTTCGAACTCGCCGTCGCTGTGACCGGGGTCGAGCCCCACACGGAACTCGCGCCGATTCACTGGAACGCAGTTGGTGTCGCTATTCGCGTCGACGTCGGCGTCAGCCCCGCACTTCGTCGGCCGCGTTGCGTAGCCCACTTACCTATCCTCCGGAAACCGAGGTTACGAAATAGCGCAAAAATGTTAACGTCAACTGATTGTCGTTCGGCGCGGGGTCTGGACGCCGATCGGCGTCGCAACCTCTTGATTTACTTCTCCTCGGTGGAGTCAATCCTGGACACTTATTTACATGCCGGCGAGTGGTTTAAGGACCTGCATCGTCTCCGGCGGCGAGATCGAATTCATTCGCGCCTGGTCCGAGGAGAGCTACGGCGTTCCGCCGGAGCGGGTGGTCGGGAGCGGCGTCATGACCAAGTTCGAATTGCGCGGCGGCGAGCCGTGCTGACGCGCCTGCCTCAGATCGACTTCGTCAGCGACGCCGCCGGCAAACCCGTCGCCATCAGCTCGCATATCGGCCGCCGCCCCATCGCCGCGTTCGGCAACTCCGACGGCGACCTGCAGATGCTCCAGTGGACGACTGCCGGGCGGGGCGCGCGTTTCGCCCTCCTGGTGCATCACACCGATTCCGCCCGCGAATGGGCCTACGACCGGCGATCCCCGATCGGCCGGCTGGACAAGGCGCTCGACGCGGCGCAGGCGAAGGGGTGGACGGTCGTCGACATGAAGAACGACTGGAAGGTCATCTATCCCTACGAGATGAAGTGAGAACGGCGGTCGTCCGCCGCCCGAATCTCTGAAGAGGACGCTTTGTCGCCGCGGGGCTCGCGCCCGTCCGCGTCAGAACAGCAGGGTCAAGTTTCCCTTGATCGAGTTGCTCATGACGCGGTCGCCGTATTGGCCGGAATAGAACAGTCCGACCTCGGCCCGCGGGCTGAGGCGCAGATCGAGCCCGCCCTCGAAAAGGGCCGTGTCGCGCACGATCGGCAGGCCTGCGATCACGAAGGTCTCGCCGGTGCTCTGGAACACGAGTGTCTCCGTGGGCGTGAGCGAGCCGAAGGCGTGCTGCCAGGCGACCGAGACGCGCGGCGTCAGCGCCATGCCGTTGGCCAGGGGATAGTCGACGGCGGCCCTGCCGCCGAGCGTGGAATAACCGATGTCGAAATGGTTCGCTGATCCGCTGAGCGCGGCGACGCCGCCGCCGCCGTTCTCGGCGAAGCCGTCGACGTTGAGATGCGCGAAGGCAAGGCCACCGAACGGTTCGGCGGCGATCTTGCCGAGCGTCATACTATAGCTCGCCTCGCTGAAGACTTGCGTCGTGACCGCGTCGTAGCGGGCGGACGCCGTCTCGGCGAAGCCGGGAAACGCGAGCGAGCGCGAGACGTCGAGCGCGCTGAAGCTCGCGGCCGCGGCTGAGCGCAGGCTCCAGGGACCGAAACTGGCCGCCACGTAGCCGGCCAGATGCGCGGCGCCGATGTCGGCCGCGCTGCCGCGGTCGCTGACGCTGACGGAGGAGTCGGTGTAGCCGCCCGCGACGCCGGCCAGCCAGTTGGAGTCGAAGCGACGGTCGACGCCGGCGAAGAAGCCGCCGAGCGACCGGCTCGCCGTGGCGGCGTCGCCGTCGCCGCCGAACCGGCCCCACGAGTCGATCGCCTGGATCCACGAATACATCGCCGGAACGGCTGCCGGCGGGGCCCCGGGAGAAATTGTCGGCCTACCGCCTCCTGCATTGGCCAGAGCGGACGCCGCAGGCGACGAACCGACGTCGTCCGCGTACGCCGTCGTCGTCGGGCCGCCGGACGCGAGCGCCGCCGTCGGGCCGAAGACGCCGGCGAACGAGGCCTGACGCATCCGCGCCAACAACGCCTCGCGCAGATACAGACTGTCGTTGAGCATCGCCGTCTCGGCGGTGGCGTAGACTTCGCCCGACAGCGCGTCGAAGGCGCGCTGAGCGCCTGTCGCGGATTGGACGTCCAACGCCAGGTCGAGGCCACTTCCCGCCGGCCCGGCGCCGACGGCGTCGGCCACCGCCGCCTGATTGGGAGTGGTCGCCACGCTGGCGTAAGAAACGCCGTTGCGCGCCAGCGTCAGGAACACGTCGTCGGCGTCGTAACTCAACGAGGGTTGGAGGAAAGGCAGATTGTCGGCGCGCACGTTGGCGAAAGCGCCGTTGACGCCGCCGCTCGCGACAAGGATCGGGTAGGCGTGGCCGAGCTCCGCGCTGGCGCCGAGCACGCTCGCGGCGACCGCACCACCCGACAGCGTCGCGGTCCCGCCGACATCGATCTGGTCGGCGCTGTTGCCTGTGACCTTCGCCTGATACGTGGCGCCTGCCGCGACGGTCAGGTCGCCCGCGACCTGGATCGCGCCGATCGAATTTCCGAGCGCGATCGTCGATCCGGGGAGCAGGTCGAGCGAACCGAAACTGCCGACGCCCGAGAGAAAGCCGGAATTGGCGAAGGTCCCGGTCATGACGCCCTCGTTGGTGACGCTGCCGTCGTTGGTCAGGACGCCGTTGAACACGCCAGTGCTGCCGAGCACGAAAGTGGCGCCGGGCGAGACCGACAGCGGGCCGAGCAGACTTCCCGTGGCGCCGAGCGCGCCCCCTTGCACGTTGGTGCCGCCGGTGAACGTGTCGTCGCCCGCCAGCACCAGGGTTCCGGAGCCTTGCAGGGTCAGGCCGCCGGGGCCGGATATGTTGTTGCTCCAGACGTCGAAGGCGTTGAAGCCGCCGAGCGCGGCGTTCATGTTGACCGTGACGTTGCTGGGGAAGGCGCCGTAGCCGCCGGCGGCGGCGTAGAGATTGAGGCGGGCCCAGCCGGAACCGTTGTCGAGCGCCCCGCCCGACGGCAATTCGGTGGTGGCGAGAATCTCGTCGAGTTGGTCGACGCTGAGATACGGAAACCGCGTCTCGATCAACACGTCTGCGTCGGCCGGCACGACCGGCGCCAGATTCGTCGGGCCGACTGCGGGAAGATCGTAGGTCAAGTCATAGGCGTAGTTCTGCGCCGCCTGTGTGTAAGCCGCCGCTGTGGGGATCGTTCCATTGCCGAGGCACGCAGCGAGATTGGCGCACGCCGCCGCATAGGGCGACGCGCCGCCGTCGCCGAGACCGGCCAGCGTGAGATAGTTCTGCATCTTCGCGCTGAGCGAAGGGAGATTGGCCTGAGTGAAGCCCGGGCTCAAGCCCGTGGTCTGGTACAGCGGATTGTCGCCGGCCAGCGTTTCCGCGGTCACATAGGTGGCGAGGATTCGTCCGCCGATCACGTCCAGCGGGTAATGCACGCCGAAGACGTTGCGGCTGTAGCCGAAGTCCGCCGCGGACTGCAGCAGCTGCTGATAGTATCCCGGCGCCAGGATGGCGAAAACAATCGCATTGACGGTGCCAATCGACGAATGTCCGCTGGGAAAGGAGGGCGACGTCACATAGGACTGCCAGTTCTGCGGATCCGTGGTGATGTAGTCCGTCTGCTGAATCTCATAGGCGATGAGCGAGGAATTGGCCGGTGTGAAAGGATTGTTGGCGATCGCGCTCGACGTCTGAAAAGGCCGTGGGTCGCCCAGGGTGTCCGCCGTCGTATTTCCGTAGGCGATGCCGTAGACGTCGCTTAGGCCGAAATAGGACTTCAAATCTCCGGAGTTGGCGCCGGTGGCCATGTTGTTGGTTACGGAAGTCACCGCGGTCGTGACCCACAACGGGATGGGCGTCGACGTGGTCGGAACCCCGTCCGCGTTGAAATAGAAATTGGGATTGTTGGGGAACGCGCCTATCAGAATGCTTTGGGGAGCTTGGTCGATGAGCGCATTTTCCGCGGCGAGCGTCCTGCGGGCCGGGCTCGCGGAGGCGTAGATCTCTTCTTCCGTTTGCATGTTGGCCTCGAGCACGGCGAGGCCCGCGGGCGAGTTCAAGAGCGACGCGAACGGCAACAGCAGATTCGCCTGGGTGGAGCATAACGTCGGCGGCTGCGTCGTCGGCGCGCACTGCGCGGCCTGGGCGAGCGCCGCGCCCGGCGCCGCCAGCGCGGCGAGCAGGATCCCCCACGACAGGCGGCGCAGCGGCGCCGCAAGCTCCAAGCGGATGAGCCCAGCGACTGCCCGCGCGAAGGCGAGCGACTTTGCGCGAGCTGGCATTGAAACGCCCCCCCGGTGTTTGCAACACGGCGACGCTAGAACGAAGACTCGAGTCCAACCGTGACGCCCTGGAAGAGCACGTTAGAGCCGCAGTTGACGCCGAGCGCGCGCGCGCTCACCGCCGGAGGCGCGGTCGTAACGGTCGTATACGTTTCCCGGATTTGCCCAGGCGCCAGGGCGACGCCGTCGAGCCACAGCGCTTCGTAGCCGACCTTGAGCGCAAGCCCCTTGGCGAGTTGGTATTTCAATTGCAATTCGGCTTCGCTGACGAAGGCGGCGCGATTGGTCGTGGCTTGCGTTGGGAACAGAGACTTCGCCATGCTGACGAGGGCCGATTGCTTGGCGTTGTTGTCAAACACGCCGGCCTTGATCAGCCCATCGATCGAAAAACGCCCAACCTCCAGCAATTTGGCGTCGACGCCGATTTGGGCGCCGTAGAGGTTGTTTTGCGTCTTCGCCGTCCAGAACGGCGGGTAAGTCAACGCCGGATCGGGCCAGCTGGCGTCAGACAGAGCGCAGGGAGGCGGATTTGTTCCAAGACAAGCCGTTTTCCAGCCGGGCGCGTTGCGGTCCGCCGGAGTCAGCCAACCGACAAGCGTGTCGTTGAGCTGGAGCCACCGCAATCCTCCCAGCACGGCCACGCGAGGGGAAAGGTCCAGCCGCCCGTTGACCTCGGCGCTGTAAAGGTTGGTGGAGTCCTTCCAGGCCATGCCTTGGTATGGGAAATCCTGGGTCTGCCAAAACGCGCCGGGGGCATACATGACCAGCCAGTCCGCCGGATTGGTGGGGCCGACCGTCTTTGTTGCGCTCTGGGTGAAGATGTTGAAATACGAGAATTCCGCGCCGTAGCCGGAGTCGTCGTGATAGGTCACGCTTATTTTCGGTCCGGCGGAGAAGCCTTGCCAAAACTGATTGCTGTTGAACGTTTCGGCGGCCAAGGCGGAGCCGTTCTGCGTAGCGGCGAACTGCGTGCCGCCCGGCAGGAGGCCAACGAGCGGTTGATTTGCGCCGCCCGTTCGGCCCAGGACGATCGTCTCGGCCGAGAACGTCCATCGCGGCGCGCTCTGCGGCGGTTCGACCCGTTCTTGGGCGGACGCCGCGAACGGCCCGTCGCCACCCACCGACCAGCCGGCAAGGTCCTCTTGCGCTTTGGCCGAGTCGACGGTCAGGAGCGGCGCGGCGAACATAAAGCAGAGGAAGCAGGCGGCGACAAACCCCGGTCTATGTCGAAACGACGCAAGACTTGTTCTCATGCGACCTGCCCCCCAACGCGGCCACACGCTTTGCTCGTGGCCGGTTATTCCCAACGGCCATTCTGGGGATGCCCGAACCGTCACACCGAATCGACCCACGCCATGACCTCAGGCTACTCCAGCGTGATCGATTCGTTTCGCCGTTCGAGCCAAGCGGGGCGCGGCGCGTTGCCGCACTCGCCTTGGCCCGACGACGGTTGTCCGCCCGCTGCTGAATCGGTTACCGATGCGCGGCACCATCAAGGTCCTGCTCGCCCGCCGCGGCATGTTGATGACCGCGTGTTGACCTCGTGCGCAATCGGGCCAGCGACCAGGACGACGCGCGTTCTCTGCGCAGGACGCCACCGTATCCTCGGCTTGCCATATTGAGTGCGGCCTGAGCGCCTCGAAAAATGCTGGCGGCATCTACAACATTAGAGGGTCGCCGCCGCTGCCGATCAGGCGAACAGACCAGCGGTCGGGTGCCAGACTGGTTAGAAACGTCCGCCTGCCCCGCCATCGTCGCCAAATGCGCCTCGCCGGCATCGCGTCCGCTTTCGAGAACCGCCGCATTGGCCGGGGCCGGCCGTAATGGCGCGAGTCGGTCGGCGCCCACCGAGCCTGAGCGTCCGCTTCTGCGATCGACAGAAAAGCCGTGCTACGACCTACCTGGGTCGACAGGGGCCATAAGCCTGTCGCAAATGAATGCCTGCTTGGGCCCCGCTATTTCCGTTAGCTTCCAGTCCGCCCCCGGCCAATCTTGGCCGATCGGGTCGAGGCTACGAACGACCGCTATGGTGATTCCGGCCGTCTACGGCGCAAGAACCAAGCGTCAAATTCTATTCCAGCTCTAAGGGCGAGGAAACCGGCCTCCCCTGGGGGAGGCCGGCTCGTTGAGGCGTCAGCTGACGGGGTTCCAGATGATGACCTTCTTCGTCGCGTCGTCGCCGGGCGCCGGGGCGACGTTGCCGTAGATGGTCCCGAACTCGGGCGCCGAGAGCGAGACCGAGATGTATTCCTCGCCGGTGTTCTTCGAGATCCGGTTCCACCCGGCGCCGAGCTCGAAGCCGTTCTTGCGGGAGACGACGAGGAAGTCGGGGGCGCTGTCCTTCGCCTTGCGCGTATTCGGGAGAAGCGCGATCGGGGCGGTGATGTTGAGGGTGGTGAGGGTGCCCTCGTAGTTGCCGTCTGCCTTCTGGGTGAGCGTTGCGATGGTGGCCATGTTCGTCTCCGTTGGGTTGCTCGGGGACCATCCCCGATGACGCCCTAGGGAAGGGTCCGGGCGCCGCCGTCACCGGAGCGCAGCGAAGGGGAACCCCCGAAGCGGGGTTGACGGCAGTAGGCGGCCGAGACCCGAACAAAGGCGTCAAAGAAAAGGGGATGGTCTTCGAAGCGACCGAGGGGACGATGCGTCAGGCCCCCTCCTGCTCATCGCGACAGGCGGCGCCGGCGACAGGGATCAGGGCCGACACCTACTCCGCTACCGCCTCGTCTGCTGACTCGATTCGGCCAGCAAGCGAAGGCCCGCCATGACCTGTCGTCACAACCCAAAGGCCTCGCGCTTATCGCGTGGCGCAATGGGATCGCGCTACGCCGGCTGGGAGGAATGCCTCGGTCGGCTGGGTCGGAGGCCACGTCCGACGCGCAACGACGCGCCCCCCACGTCGTCGCAACATGTGCGCGCAAGAGGTCGCCATGGAACAGGACCTTCCACAACCGAGCAACGCGTGGAAAGACGAGCGACGATGAAGCGCTTCTTGGCGCAGGCTCAGACCCCGAACGGCGAAATCGATTTGGTTGATCGCGCGCTGCCGCCGCCGGTCGAGCGCCTTTCGAAACTCTTTGAGAGATGTCCGCAACGGTTCGCAGAAGTTGCAAGCGATTCCAATTCATGCAAAACGCCGTTCGTACCAGAGACGCACCAAACAGGAGCGGACGTGGCTAAAGCCGTCGCACGGAGCAAGAAGGCGCCAGTCAGGCGACCGTGGTCGAAAGATGATGTCCGCCTTCTCAAGGGTATGGCTCGCAAGGAGCCCGCCGCAAAGATCGCGAAAGCTCTCAAGCGAACAGAGAGCGCAACGCGTCAAAAGGCGATGAGCCTCGGCGTCTCGGTCAGCATGACGCGCAAGAAGCGAGCGTCCGCGAAAAAGCGCTGAGATGGCGCGCGAACCGGCAAACCGGTTGGCGCCCAATCAGTTTCCAATGTTCACGTCACGCGAGCCGCTCGACGATGAACTGCGCTTCGTCGAGCGCAATCTTCACCCAACCATTGAAGGACAATCCATTGAATACGACAGAACTCGTAGACGCCGTCGCCGAAGCCAATGACATTTCCAAGGCCAAGGCAAAGGAGGTCGTCAATTCGGTTCTTGCGTCGATCATCGAAGCCGCCAAACGTGGCGAAGAAGTCGCCATCGCCGGATTCGGCCGTTTCTCCGTCAAAGAGCGTCCGGCTCGCGAAGGGCGCAATCCGGCAACCGGCGCCCCGCTGAAAATTCCCGCCTCCAAGACGCTCGGCTTCAAGATGTCAAAGCCGGTCGGCGCAACGCTGTAAGCTTGATGACGCCATCGGATATCCGCGAAAACCGCGGCGCCTAGGCGCCGCTCTTGGCGACTCTCCAGACGGGAATGCCGAGCCCGCGGGCCTTGTCGCCGAGATTGTCCTGGATGCCCGAACCGGGGAATATCATGACGCCGATCGGGAGCGTGGCGAGCATGGCGTCGTTGCGCTTGAAGGGCGCCGCTTTCGCGTGACGTTTCCAATCCGGCTTGAAGGCGATCTGTGGGACTTTCCGGGCGTCGGCCCAGCGCGCGGCGATGAGTTCGGCGCCGGTCGATGTGCCGCCGTGCAGCAGCACCATATCGGCGTGGCGGGCGCGGACCTTGTCGAGCTTGTCCCAGATGAGGCCGACCTCGTTGTAGTCGGCGCCGCCGGTGAGAACGATCCGGGGCCCGGCGGGCAACAAGACTTCTGTTTCGGCTCGGCGCTTGGCGGCGAGGAAGTCCCGGCTGTCGATCATGGCGGAGGTCAGTGCGCGGTGGCTGACCTTTGATCCCGTGCGCGGCCGCCAGAGCGAGCCGGTGTGGCGTTGGTATTCGGCGGCGGCGGAATCGCGGAAGAACTCCATCGCGTTGCGGCGCTCGATGGCGCCCTGCCCTTCCATGGTGAGGCGTTCGAGTTCGACCGAGCGGATTTCGGAGCCGTCCTGTTCTTCTCCCGCGCGCTTCTGCGCCTGCTCGTTGGTGTCGAGCTCGCGCTCGATCCGATCGGCGGCGCGGTGGAAGAGATTGACGGCCGACCAGAGGAGGTTGTCGAGGTCGGGTTCGAGGCGCGTTTGCGAAAGCGTGGCGACGAGCGCGTCGAAGATGTCGGCGATCGCGCCTTGGGCGGCGGCGGGCTCGGGCAGCGGCCTCGGGTCCGGCTCGTCGGCAAAGGGCCGGTAGCCGAAGAGTTGGAGCTCGGTGAGAAGGTGGGCGGTCGGGGACGAGGCCTGCGCGGATTCGCTGTGGGTTTCGGCTCGGTGGGTCGCCATGTCGGTTGCCTTGGCTTTTGGAGCCGCGCCCTTCGCGGCCTTCATGGCGAGGAAAGGCGGCGGGCGGGCCGGGCTTGCACCGTTGAGCGCTAGCGAACGGCCGCAGCGCAGCGAAGGATGGCGGCGGCCGGCTATTTTGCCTCGCGATGGAAAGGCGGGCTTGCCCGCCGCCGGAAAATAGTCGGCCGGAGCCATTGCCCACCCGGCCCGTTTGCCGCACGACTCGCCCTCTCCAGAAGGCCGAGGGCGCGGCCCCTCTGACAGGCAAGGCGCCCCTGGCGATTACGTCGATGCCGAATTCAGCGGACGACCAAGCGGGCTCTCATTCCCTCCTGCCGGGTCGCCTTCATCGATCCATGAAGCGGCGGACATCCTCTGCGGCGAGTTGGGGACGTAAGTTGGCGCCAAGCTCGTCGACGCCGCATGCGCTGAGATCATCGTTGAAGTCGTTCCTCACCGGGCGAAGAACGATGGCTTCGATCCCTGCCTGGACGGCTCGGGCGGCAAGCGCTGCCGCCGCGCGCTCGCCGGCGGGATCGGCGTCCATGGCGACGTAGAGTCGGCGCAGCGCGGCGGGAAACACGACGGCGGCGAGATTGCTTGCAGAGAGCGCGGCGATCATCGGCAGGGCGGGCAGAACGCTGCGCAACGACAGGATGGTTTCGATGCCCTCGCCGGCTGCCATGACGTCCTGGGCGACGCCGAAGCGCACGGCATGGGTCCAGATGTCGCCGAGCGAGCGCCTGGGATTCTCGATCGACGCTTTGCCGTGGTCGGCGCCGCCGAGCTCAGGGTCGAGCCAAGTGCGGTGGACGCCGGTGACCCGGTTCGACAGGTCGGTGACGGCGGCAACGAGCGCTGGCCACTTCTCGATCGGCGAGTTCGCGTCCGCGCGGTAGAAGCACGAGGGGTGGAAACGGAGGGATTCCGTACCGCCGAATGCAGTGACGCCGCGACGCCGCAGATATGTTTCCGCAAGCGAGCCGTCGATCGGTCGGCACAACGCGAGCAGGCGCTTTGCGGAAGACGATGTTCGTGCAGGCGCGTTACTCGGGCTGATGGACTTCTCCGGCGCCGGCCGCGGCAGATTGAGAAAGCGGCGCGCCTCGTCGGCGACGTCGCGGAAGCGGGTGAGCCCGAGCGTCTCGCGGATGACGTCGAGGAGATCGCCGTGTTCACCGGACTCGGCGTCGGCCCACTTCCCAGCTGCGCCCTTGCTGGGACCCGCGCTTTTGAGGCGCACGAAGGTCGAGGCGCCCGGCGCGTTCCTGACGTCGCCAACGATCCAGTAGCCGCCAGAGCGGCGACCGTTGGAGAGATAGTGCCGACAGACCGCTTCGGCATGGCGCGACAGGTTGTGGGCAAGGTTCGAGGCCGAGGCGGTCATGCTCAAGCCGCCGCTTTGTCCGCGATGCGCTCGATGGGATATTTCGCGAGGAGTTTTTCCAGGATCGCCGGACCGGCCGCGTCGGTGGGAACGAACATCCTGAGCTTCCATTGGATGATTTCGTGAAAGAGGCCGTAGGCGCTCAGGCGCTCGCGCATGGCGTCGGTGAAGCCCGTCAATTCGATGCGGTTGACGCCCATCACGCGGGCGCGGCGAAGCTGCATATCTCCGACAAGGCAGAGAATGGTCGCTCCTTGGTTCAGCGCGGCGAAAGCGTTCGCGGGGGAAAGCGTCGCCGGGACCTCATCGACGGCGGCGGCGACCCAGGCCGGAGAGACCTTGCGCGCGACGATGCGCTCGCCGGCATCGGTCTGGATGCGATAGACGCGGCTGGACTCACGCGGCAGCCGTTTCCAGATCGGCAGCAAGAGGCCCGCGACGACGTGAAGTGTCGTCTCGACGAATTCCGGGAGATCGGCGACTTCGCGTTCCCACGCGCAGGCAAAGGTCTCGCTATCTGATTCACGCCAATGCGTCTGCGCCATCATGTCAGCGGGAAGGGTCGGACGCTCCATCGGGCGCATCAGACGCACGCGCCGTTCGACTTCTCCATCGTCGGTCATCATGCTGCGCGCGGAAACTTGGACCGCCGCACGCCCCGACTGGCGGTTGACGAGGAGAAGGGCGCGGGAGTCGCTCAAGAGTTCGAGCGCGTGCTCGAGCGTCAAGGGCTTGGTTCGATCGCGCTGGCGAAGAGTCAGCAGTTCCGTCCGTGCGGCGGTGACGGGGTGCGTAAAGATCGTCCGGCGGTCCGAGACGACAAGGCTGTCGGCTTGCAGGGTCTCGAGGCCGAGATCGTAAGTCCCCGACGTGATGGCCCCGTCGACGCGCGCGGTGAGAAGCTGTTCGAAGGCGGTGAAGAGAACGTTCTGCAGTTCAATCGTCAGCGCGAGCAGCCGATTGAGAAACGTCGTGATCGGCGGCAATTCGTCCTTGAGCCCATTGGCGTCGGTGAGTTTGAGGCCGGTCGCGTCCTCGAAGACGCCGAGCGAGCAATCCTCGATTCTACCGGCGTAGAGCAGGCGATAAAGCTGGCGCAGGGCGTCATGGGCGTAGAAGCTTTCGAGATTGTCCTCGGGACGAAAGAACCCCTGCCCGCCGGTCTGGCGTTGTCCCCTGGTGATCGCGCCCAACGTGTCGAGCCGCCGCGCGATGGTTGAGAGAAAGCGCTTCTCGGCCTTCACATTGGTTGCGATCGGACGGAACAGCGGCGGCTGCGCCTGGTTGGTGCGATTGGTGCGCCCCAAACCCTGAATGGCGGCGTCGGCCTTCCAGCCCGCCTCCAGGAGGTAGTGGACACGCAGCCGACGATTCCTCGCCCCGAGGTCGGCATGATAGGAGCGGCCAGTGCTGCCGGCATCTGAGAACACGAGGACGCGTTTCTGGTCATCCATGAACGCCTGCGCTTCCGCCAGATTGGCGGACGCCGGTCGGTTCTCGACGGCGAGGCGCGACATGCCGTCGGCGCTCGTCTTGCGCACGATGCGACGCGACCGGCCCGTCACTTCCGCAACCACTTCCGTTCCAAAACGCTGAACGATCTGGTCGAGCGCGCCATGGACGGGCGGCATTGAGGCGAGCCTCTCGATGAGACGGCTGCGCCGGGCGATGGCCTCCTGAGAATGAACCGGCTGCCCGTCCTCGAAGACCGGACGCGAGGACAAATTGCCCTCGTCGTCGGTGAAGGGCTCATAGAGCTGGGTGGGAAAGCTGTGCTGGAGATAGTCGAGGACGTATTCGCGCGGCGTGATGTCGACCTGGACGTCCGCCCATTCCTCCGTCGGAATCTCCGCAAGGCGGCGTTCGGTCAGCGCCGCCCCGGTCGAGACGAGCTGAATGACGCTGGCGTGCCCTGCCGCGAGATCGGCCTGGATGGCGCCGATCAGCGTCGGCGCCTTCATCGCCGTGATGAGGTGATTGAAGAAGCGCTGCTTGGCGCTCTCGAAGCTTGAGCGCGCCGCCGACTTGGCCTGCCGGTTCAA
>JBEKLU010000081.1:0-24011 GCA_050010035.1 Roseiarcus sp. | reverse complement strand
GACCCGATCCTCGGCCGCGACGAGGAAATCCGCCAGATCGTCGACGTGCTGATGCGCCGGCGCCAGAACAATCCGATCCTCACCGGCGAAGCGGGCGTCGGCAAGACCGCGGTCGTCGAAGGCTTCGCCCAGCGCATCGCCTCGGGCGACGTGCCGCCGCCGCTGCGCGGCGTCAAGCTGCACGTGCTCGACGTCGGCCTGATGCAGGCGGGCGCCTCGATGAAGGGCGAATTCGAGCAGCGTCTGCGCTCGGTGATCGACGAAGTGCAGTCCTCGCCGACGCCGATCATCCTGTTCATCGACGAGGCCCATACCTTGATCGGGGCCGGCGGCCCGGCCGGCACGGGCGACGCGGCCAACCTGCTCAAGCCGGCGCTGGCGCGCGGCACGCTGCGCACCATCGCCGCGACGACCTGGGCCGAATACCGGCAATATTTCGAGAAGGATCCGGCGCTGACGCGGCGCTTCCAGGCGATCCACATCGGCGAGCCCGACGTCGCCACCGCCGCGGTGATGCTGCGCGGCCTCGTCGGGCCGATGGAGAAGCACCACAAGGTGCGCGTCACCGACGAGGCGATCGTCGCCGCGGTCAATTTCTCCAACCGCTACATCCCGGCGCGGCAATTACCGGACAAGGCCGTCAGCCTGCTCGACACCGCCTGCGCGCGCGTGGCGATCAGCCAGCACGCCAAGCCGGCCGCGGTCGAGGACGCCGAGGTGGCGATCGCGTCGCTGGAAGCCGAGAAGCAGTCGCTGGCGCGCGAGCGCGATCTCGGCGCCGCCGACGAAGAGCGAATCGGCGAGATCGACGCCGCGCTCGCCAAGCAGCGCGAACGCCTGGCGGCGGTCGAGGCGGACTGGGCCAAGGAGCGCGCGCTGGTCGAGGAGATCCTCGCCTTGCGGGTCAAGCTCGCCGCCGAGCCCAAAGCCGAGGCGGCCGCGGCGGAGCCGGCGCCGCCGGCGCCGGCGCAGGAAGCCGAGCGCGCCGCGCCGCGCGTCGACATCGCGGCCGTCGCGGCGCCGGAGGGCGCGGTGGAGCTGAGCGACGAGGAGGCCGCCCGCGCGTCGCTACGCGCCAAGGTCGGCGAACTCGGCGACATCGGCCCGGACAAGCGCATGATCTACGCCCATGTCGACGAGCAGGCGGTCGCCGCCGTCGTCTCCGACTGGACCGGCATTCCCGTCGGCAAGATGGTCGCCGACGAGGTCGAGACGGTGCTCCACCTCGCCGATATCCTCAACCGCCGCATCATCGGCCAAAACCATGGTCTGGCGATGATCGCCAAGCGCATCGAGACCAACCGCGCCCGGCTCGACAACCCCAACAAGCCGATCGGCGTCTTCATGCTGTGCGGCCCCTCGGGCGTCGGCAAGACCGAGACGGCGCTGGCGCTCGCCGAAACGCTCTACGGCGGCGAGCAGAACATCATCACCATCAACATGTCGGAATTCCAGGAGGCGCACACCGTCTCGACGCTGAAAGGCGCGCCGCCCGGCTACGTCGGCTACGGCGAAGGCGGGCGCCTGACCGAGGCGGTGCGCCGGCGGCCCTACAGCGTGGTCCTGCTCGACGAAATCGAGAAGGCCCACCCGGACGTGCACGAGATCTTCTTCCAGGTGTTCGACAAGGGCGTGATGGAGGACGGCACCGGCCGGCGCATCGATTTCAAGAACACGCTGATCCTGCTCACCTCCAACGTCGGCACCGAAGTCATCATGCGCGCCGCCCAGAGCCCGACGCCGCCCGAGCCGGAGGCGCTGGCGGCGCAAATGCGGCCCGCGCTCTTGGAGGTCTTCCCGCCGGCGCTGCTCGGGCGCATCGTCACAATCCCCTATTATCCGCTCACGGGCGAGATGCTCGCGGGCATCGTGCGCCTGCAGCTCGGCCGGATCGGCAAGCGGATCGAGGACAACCATCGCGCCCGCTTCGTCGCCGATCAGAGCGCGGTCGATCATATCGTCTCGCTGTGCAACGATCCCGACTCGGGCGGCCGGGTCATCGACAACGTCATCACCAACTCGATCCTGCCGGCGCTGTCGCGCGAAATCCTCAAGCGCTCGCTGGCGCGCGAGGAAATCCACGAAGCGAGAGTGTCGGCGGCGAACGGCGCGTTCGTCTACGAAGTGAGCTGACGAGACTTGGCGCGGCGCGCCGCCGCCGGACCCGAGGAGCAAGCCATGGCCAATCGTTTCGAACAGGTCGGCGAAATCGTCGGCGACGCGATCACGATCGTTCTGGAACAACGCTCGGACGGGCAATGGGCCAAGGTCTTTTGCCCGCGGAGCGCGCACGACGCTCTGCTCGAGGATCGGATGAGCGAGTCCCTGGCGCCCAAGGACGCGTTGGCCGGCGCCGTCAAGCTCGCCAACGAATTGAAATTGGCGATCGTCGTGCTCGATCCCGACGCGGTTTGGAAAAAGGAATGGGGCGAGCTATACCGCTGGCAAGATGAAGCCGACGACCTGTGATCGCCTGGGAAGCGCGGCATTGCGCCGCCGGCTCGCGCCCCTTCCCCCCTTGCGGGGGAAGGTGTCGGCCGAAGGCCGACGGATGAGGGGTCGCGCCGATAGGCGCGTCGTCAGCCTAGGGGCGACGCGGGGTAGTTACTGTAATCTAAGCGACCCCGCCAACGCCGAAGCAGCGCGCCGTGCGGCGCGACCCCTCATCCGGCCGGCTTCGCCGGCCACCTTCCCCCGCAAGGGGGGAAGGGGCGCCCGTCCTTGAGAGCGCGCCGCTCCCGGCGGGCGCTCATCGCCCTCCTCGCCCTCGCCGGGTCGCTCGCGCCGGCCCGCGCCGACCTTCGCGTCTGCAACAAGACGAGGGTGCTGATCAATCTGGCGGTCGGCGCGAGCGCCGGCGCGCAGTTTTCGACCGAAGGCTGGTGGACGGTGACGCCCGGCTCGTGCGCGACGCCGATCAAGGGGCCGCTCGAGGGTCGCTTCGTCTATCTCTACGCCACCGACATCGACGCCGCCGATGTGCTGAAGGGCACGGTTTCGATGTGCGTCGATCGCGGCAAGTTCAAGATTTTCGGCATTTCGGACTGCTGGCGGCGCGGCTTGCAGGCGGTCAATTTCGCCGAGATCGACACGCTCGACGCGCCGGACTGGACGACGTTCCTGACCGACGTCGGGAAGTAGCGGCTCACCGTCCGTTCTTCATCGAGTTGAGATCGTCCTCGGGCAGCACGTCCTGCAGCAGGCTGAGGAAATCGCGCGAGGCGAGCGCCTTGGCGCGGTCGAGCAGGTAGGGCGCCGGGCTCGACGGCTCGACGCGCCGCATGTGGCTCGCGACGCTGTCGACGAGAGCGAGGGCGGCCGCGCGCGAAGGCGCGGGCGCCGCGTCGGCGCGCGCGAACTCGGCGCTCGACGCGCCCGAGAGGCTGCTGACCGGCACCGTGAACGCGCTGTCGGGGCCGACGAACAGCCGCGCGGCGTCGGCGTGGGCTGGCGCGAGCAGTTTCATCACCTCGTAGAGATTCTTGCCCAGGGTCTCGCGCGCCTGGCCGATCAGCAGCAGCGCCGGGCTCGACGGCTCAAGGGCGGCGAAATAGCCGAGCGCCGCGCCGAGCGCCGCGTCGACGTCGGCCAGCGAAGCGAAGGCGCCGAGCAGCGCGCCCGCTTCCGCCGGGGCCGCCTCGCCCGCCGCTTCGCCGCCGGCCGGCTCGGGCAGCGGCGCGAGCGTCGGATCGCGCCTGGCGACCGCCTCTTGCAGAAAGTCCGTCATGCGCTCGACGAGCGGGCCGAGCGCCTTGAAGCCGACCCCCTGCTCGAAGCCGACCCGCTCGGCCGTCACGGCCGCGATCGACGCCAACGCGGCGCGGATCCCTTGCAGCGTCCTGAACGCGTCGGCGAGCTTGTCCAAGTCGACGGTCGACAGGATTCGATCGATCGCGCCCGCGGAGGCGAAGGTCTCGCCCTCGCGCGGCTTGGCCTCGCCGAGCGCGACGAGGCGGGCGCGAAAGACCAGCGCGCCGTCTCGCTGCGTTTCGACGAGCGGGGCGTATTGCAGCGGCAGGACGGTGACCGGCCCGTCGTCGAGCGTCGAGAGCTGCATCAGGCGCGCCGCGAAGTCGCCCTCGAAGGCGCGCGGATGGACCTCGTCCCAACGATGTTCGAGGAGCCAGGCGATCGCCTCGATCCAGCGCGCAAAGCCGGCCAGATCGCGCCCGAGAACGGCGAGCTTGGCCAGGAGCACGATGAGGCGCAGGTCGTGCGAGCGCCCGAGCAGCCGCTCGGCCGCCTCCAGGGCGGCGGGAAAGTCGACCGTCTTGCGGTCGAAGGCGAAGTAGGAGCCGGTCGGCAACAGCCCTTCCGCCGCCGCCATGAAATTCATGTATTCGGGATCGCCGGCGAGGTCGAGATCGGGGCCGCACGGATCGTCCGCAGAGATCGGCGGCAGGGCGGCGGCGTCGGACGTTTCGGCCATGGTGCGGTTCAAGCTCCGTCTACGGCGGGCGGACGACGGCCGAGAGGCCTTGCGGACCGTAAGTGAATTCGGTCATCATAGCCGATCGACGGGCGCCGGAAAGCCTCAATCGAGCGTTTTTCGGCTCGCCCCGGCGCGGAACGCGGCGGCGTTCGGTCGAACCGGCCGCCGATCCGACCGTCCCGCGAAGGCTCGGCGGCGGAGGGGCGAGGGCGCGACCATGGCGACCGAAGACGATTACGAATTGAACCCGCCCAGGCCGGTCAGGCAGAGGGATCTCGACACCTGCTGGGCCTGCTGCATGTCGGGGCTTCTGGCCGCCAACATGTCGGCCAGGCAGGCCAGCGAGGACGCCCTCGTCAAGCAATACGCGACGACGCCGACCGGCGGCATCACCATCCCGAGATTGCAAGACGTCGCCAGGGACTTCGGCTATGCGTTCAACTCCTACCAGACCACCGCCGTCGCGCAGAGCAATCTGACCGACACGTTCGTCATCGAGCGTCTGAAATCCAACGGCTTGCTGATGGCGGCCTGGCGCATTCACGATCCGGCCAAGCCGAAAGAAGTGTTCTTCCACGCCCAGATCGTCTGGGGCGTCGTTCGTATGATGAACCAGGACGTTCGTACGGAGCGCGCCTTGCTGCGCACGATGAATCCGTGGACGGCGCAATATGAGCTCTATCCGTTGTTTTCCGTCTATCGCTCGGACAATATACCGGTGTTCGTGTGTTGGCCGAACACGAACCCACCTTGAACCGGGTCGGACCGTAAACGCCGTGAGAGGGACGCCGACGCCGCCGGTCGCGCGGCGGGCCTATCGTCTTTCCAGCGGATCGCGCGGGGCCGACGCGTAATGAAGCAACGATGAGGACTTCATGAGCGACAATCTCTCGCAAGACGATCGCGCCGGCAAACTGACGACGCCGCTCGGCGACACGAAGCTCGTCCTGTCGCGTTTCGACGGCGGCGAATCGCTGAGCGAATTGTTCGAGTTCCGCATCGAGGCGATGTCGACCGAGGCCAACATCGATTTCAACGCGGCGCTCGGCAAGAGCGTCACCGTCGATTTGAAGGCGGCCGACGGCAAGGATCGCTATTTCAACGGCCTGCTGGCCGAGGCGCGCTGGGCGGGCCAGCGCGAGAACCTCTACGCCTACCAGCTCGTCATCCGACCCTGGCTGTGGCTGCTTTCGCTGACCTCGGACTGCCGCATCTTCTCGCAGAAGTCGCCGCGCGACATCGTCAAGCAGGTGTTCACCGACCGCGGTTTCTCCGATTTCCGCGACGAAACGAAATCCTCCTATCCGACGCTCGAATATTGCGTGCAATATCGCGAGACCGATTTCGTCTTCGTCAGCCGGCTGATGGAGCAGTACGGCATCTACTACTTTTTCGAATACGAGGACGGCAAGCACACGCTGGTGCTCGCCGACATGAAGGCGAGCCACAAGCCGGACCCGGACCTGAGCTCGGCGCCGTACCTGCCGACGACCGAGGGCGGCGGCAGGCAGCAGCAGCATTTCGAGGCCTGGGCGCGCGGGCGCGCGGTGGAGAGCGGCAGCTTCAAGCTCAACGACTACGACTACAACAAGCCCGGCGCCAATCTGCTCGCCGATTCCGACAAGCCCGGCGGCTACGCCCACGATTCGATGGAGATGTACGACTATCCCGGCGAATATGTCGATCGTTCCGTCGGGACGACGCTCGCCAAGGTCGAGGCCGAGGCGGCGCAGTCGCTCGACGATCGGCGCACCGGCACCGGCTCGACGCTTTCGCTGTTCCCCGGCGCCCTGGTGACGCTGACCAAGCATCCGGTCGGCGCCGAGAACCAGGAATACCTCGTCGTCGGCTGCTCGCATTTCTTCCATGCCCAGAGCTACCGCTCCAGCGGAGGAGGCTCGCAGGAGGCGAGCTATCTCGGGAATTTCGAGTTCACGCCGAGCAGCCGGCAATTCCGCGCCGAGCTCCTCACCAAGCGGCCGCATGTCCCGGGCGTGCAGTCGGCGCTGGTCGTCGGCAAGCAGGGCGAGGAGATCGACGTCGACGAGCAGGGCCGCATCTGCGTGCAATTCTATTGGGACCGCAAGAAGAAGGCGTCGCGCCGCGTGCGCGTCGCGCAGATCTGGGCGGGCAAGAACCGCGGCGCCGCGTTTCTGCCGCGCATCGGCGACGAAGTGCTGATCACCTACGAGGATGGCGATCCCGACCGGCCCGTCGTGGTCGGCTCGGTCTACAACGGCGCCAACACCATCCCGATGCATCTGCCCGACAAGAAGACGCGCTCGGGAATTCTCACCAAGTCGAGCAAGAACAGCGACGGCTACAACATGCTGCTGTTCGACGACACCGTCGGCGACGAGCACATCAAGCTGCGGGCGCAGAAGGCGCTGATGTTCAAGTCGCTCGGCGACGAAACGCGCGACATCAACGGCAGCCAGACCGAGACCGTCGGCGGCGACGAGACGATCAACGTCGGACAGCCGAACCCGGAAGCGCCGCCGCCGCCCCAGGCCGGCGATTTCACGCTGAACGCCTTCAAGTCGATCACGCTCAACGTCGGCCCGAGCGGGACCCCGGTCAGCCAGATCGTCATGACCACGACCGGCATCACGCTCAACTTCGGCCCGAGCGGGACGCTCGCCCAGATCATGATGAGCGCGATGGGAATTACGCTCGCCTCCGCGACGGCGGCGTCGTCGGTCGCCATCCAGCCCGCCGGCGTGACGATCACCGCGCCGACGATCACTTTGGCCGCCGCCTCGGGCGTCACTGCGGGCTCGGTGCTCAACACGCCGGAGCTGAACGCGGCGGCCGCCACCGTCAGCGGCGTCCCGGTCTGAGGCGTCGATCATGTCCTCCCGCGTCCGCTTCTCCACCGCCGGCGACGTCTGCGAGGCGTTCAAGGACCTGCGTCGGATCGCGCCCGCGCCCGGCGACGCCTCGGCGCCGCTCGACTACGTTCGCCGCCTGCTCGCCTCCCGGCGCCCGATCGACGCGATCGCTTTCCTCGCCCACGTGCTGCCGCGCCGCGAGGCGGTGTGGTGGGCGCGCCAGTGCGTCGGCGCGACCCTGGGGCCGCGCGCCGAGGACGAGGCCCTGCGCGTCGCCGACGCCTGGGTGCGCGCGCCCGAGGAAGAACGCCGCCGCGCCGCGCTCGACGTCGCCGCGGCGGGCGACCCGGAGCGGCCGACGACCTGGCTAGCCCGCGCCGCGGGCCGCTCCGGCGGCAACATCAGCGCGCCCGAGCAGAAGCCGATCGTCGCGGCCCCAGCCGCCTGCGCGCAGGCGGCGAACGCCGCGATCGTGCTGGCGATATGCGCTCAAGACCCGCGGACAATCGGCGCCTGGATCGCGGCCTGCGTCGAGGCGGGCATTCGCTTCGCCGAAGGAGGCGAGGCGCGCGTCATCGCGCCCAGGCCGCCCGAGGCCGCGCCGGCGGCGCGCGAGGCGCCCCTGGCGCCGCGCCGCGAATGATGCTTGTGTCGCCGCGCGGGAATCGAGGACTTTGGAACGCGATGCCGGACGACGACGCTCTGACCCAGGCGCGGGCGCTGCTGAAGCGCGCGCCGCTGTTCGACGGCCACAACGATCTGCCCTGGGTCATCCGCAACGACGGATTAGCGCGCGGCGACGTCCTCGCCTACGACCTGACGCGCGTCCACGACAAAGGCGACACCGACATCCCGCGCCTGCGCGAGGGCGGCGTCGGCGCGCAGTTCTGGTCGGCCTTCCAGCCGACCAGCGCCCCCCACCCCGCCCGCACCGCGCTGGAGCAGATCGACCTCGTGCGCCGCATCGAAGCGGCGCATCCGGACGTCTTCCTGCCCGCGCGCAGCGCCGCCGATTTCGCCAGGGCCCGGCGCGCCGGCAAGATCGCCTCCTACATCGTGGTGGAGGGCGGCGTCGGCCTGGAGAATTCCCTGGCGCCGCTGCGCCTCTGGCATGCGGCGGGCGTGCGGATGCTGATCCCCTGCCACAACGAGACGCTCGACTGGGTCGATTCGGCGACCGACGCGCCGCGCCACAAGGGATTCAACGCCTTCGGGCGCGCGGTGATCGGCGAATGCAACCGCCTCGGCGTGATCGTCGACGGCGCGCACATCTCGCACGAGGGGATCAGGCGCCTCCTCGACCTCAGCGAGGCGCCGATCCTGCTCTCCCACACCAACGCCTTCACGCTGTGCGACCACCCGCGCAACGCGCCCGACGACGTGCTGAGGCGCCTCAAAGACAACGGCGGCGTCGTCATGGCGACCTTCGTGCCCGGCTTCGTCTCGCAAGCCCTGCGCGATTGGCTCAAGGCTTCGCGCGACGGCTACGGCAAGGCGCCGCTCGCCGCCGACCCCAAAGCCCAGCTCGCCGAACTGGAGACGCGCCGCGGCCCCGCCCCGCGCGCCACGCTGACGCAAGTGGCCGACCACATCGCCTATCTCGTCGAGACGGCGGGAATCGACCACGTCGGCATCGGCTCGGATTTCTTCGGCGGCGCGCAGCCCGAAGGGTTGGAGCACGTCGGCCGCTTCCCGTTCCTCTTCGCCGAACTGATCCGCCGCGGCTTCTCCGAGCGGGACCTGGAGAAGATCGCCAACCGCAACGCGCTGCGCGTCATGCGCAAGGTCGAGCGGGTCGGCGAGGTGCTGCGCGAGGCGCGCGAGCCGGCGATCGGCAGGATCGAGGATTATCCGGGTGCGTGAGGGGGGGGGGAGTTTTGGGGCGCGGCGCAGTGGCGCTACGGGGTTGGGTGAGGTTTTCTGGCCGGGGGCGCGAGGCGAGGGGCCACCGCAATTGGCGATTGATTAAGGCGTCGCCGGAACCCAATTGGATTCGAGTTCGCCGCTCCGTCGCCGCGCGACGCCGAGGGTAACGGTACTCGGGCATTACAGCGACGGCGCGGGCGATTGGCCGCAGCCATCGCTGCTGGCGCTCTGTTTCACAGTAATTCAAAATGCCGGAACGAGAATCAAATTCGCGCGATTAAGGCTCGGCCAATGATATTGAGCAATCACGAATTCGGGGGCGTATCAACAGACTTAAAGCTGAGCGTCGTCGACGGATATTTGCGGGCATTCACCACGGCGCTGAGAGGCAAGTTCAAGGACCTTTGGTATATCGACGCCTTCGCGGGCACCGGAGAACGAACAGTTAGGCGCTTGGCGCAGGACGCTGATTTATTCGATCTGGCGACCGAGGAGCGAATTGAGCGCCTCCGCGGATCGGCGAAAATTGCGATTGACGTGCGTCCACCTTTCGATCGCTTAGTCTTCATGGACATGAATAAGAGGCACTGCGAGGCGCTTCGCCTGCTGCAAGCAAGTAATCCAGAACGAGATATTGAAGTGCTTGAGAGCGACGCCAACGACGCCATTGAGCGCTTACTAAAAAGTCGAAACTGGAGTGGAACGCGCGCTGTGATGTTCTTGGACCCTTATGGCATGAGCGTCAATTGGACCACGCTCGAGGCCATTAAGACCAGTCAGGCGATCGATGTCTGGTACTTGGTCTCGTTGTCAGGCCTCTTTAGGCAGGCGGCCTTGGATGCGCGCGCGCTTGATCAATCTAAGCGACTGGCGCTCACACGTATGCTTGGAACGGACGAATGGGAGACTGCGTGGTACCGCCGAAGCGAACGCCAGGATCTCTTCGGTGCGATCGAGGCAGATCGCGAGCGCGTTGCTGATGTCGATGCGATCGAGGCTTTTGTTCACAATCGCCTCAGCGGCCTCTTCCCCAGAGTCTTGAAGCCGCTACGATTAAAGGACGATCGCGGGATTCCGCAGTTTGCTTTGTTCTTCGCGATTTCCAATCCTGATGGAAAAGCCATCGGGCTCGCGACCAAAATTGCAAATCATATCCTCAACTCTGGGAGGTCATCCCAGGTTCGGCCACGGTAGGATCGACCGGTCGCTTTCTTGTTGCGCCCGCCCCATTGTTTGAAGAAAAATGCCGTGCCCGCTTGCTCACACATGGCGTGTATTTCGGTTAGCCACTCGACCTTCATCGGACGGGCATGAGTGCCGGATTCCCCGCCAACGATCGCCCAATCGATGCCGCTGAGGTCCGCGGAAGCGACCGAACCAATCAACGGTTCAAACGAAACAAATCGGACTGCCGATCTCGTCCTGCGCAGATCGTCAAGTCGGCCCAATGTACGAGAGTCCTCGACACTCGTTCCCAGCCAAACATTCGCTAGGGTACCAAATCGCGCATTTTGGCGCAGAACATCCGCCATTCTCTCTGGGCGCTTTGTGAGAATCTGAAAGGTGTGCTGTGGAGTCGCCGCCATAGCGCGCCACACGCGAGCAATGAATTCGGTTGGCACATTCTCGTGAAAGAGGTCGGACATGGAGTTGACGAAGACTTTCTTCGCTTTCCTCCATCTCGTCGGGATTTCGAGGGCCGCCTCGTCGAGTCGGACGTTCCCGGACCAAACGTAGCGATTGCCGCTCTTGCGTGTCAGGCCTTTGTATTTTTCGACCCCCATTGCCTCCAGGCGCGCGGCCATCTTCATTGCGTAGCAGTTCGTGCAGCCCGCGGTAATAACCGTGCAGCCTGCTACCGGGTTCCAGGTCGCATCCGTCCACTCAATCGAGGTCTCCGCCATCCGTTCTCCTCTGGCTCCGCACCATTGTGCGCAGACATGCTTAACGACAAATGAACCAGCAGTGTTCGTGCTTTGTTCTCGTATACGCATTTCGGACGCCGCTGTCCAATAGACCGAACCGCAGCGACCGATTTGCGGTGAATGTAATTCGGGCGACAGAGGCCCATCCTTGTCTCCTCACCCGGCCACGCAGCCCCGTCGCCGTCAAGCGGCTGCGCCGCTCCTGCGCTTCGCTTCGGCCGCTTCGCAATGACTGCGCCGGGGCGGCGCGGCAAGGGGCTTTCAAGTCGCGTTGCTGAGCGAAAGCGGCCCCTCGGGCCGCTTTTCGTCAGCAATGCGACTTGCAAACCAAGAGCCAGCGCCGCGCGGAGCGGTCAAGGTTCGCGTTAGCGATGCGCGAAGCGGCTTGGCGGCCGAATGCTTCGCATTCGCGGCGACTTGACGGCGAGCACGGCGATGGCAGGCGGGCGCTTTGGCGCTGACAGCGCGAACCCCGCCGATCCTCACGCCCCTCCCCGCAAGCCCCTCGCGCCGGAGGCCCGCCGTCAGCGTCCCGACGTCGGTATGGAGATGGCCGACGAGCCCCTCCCACGCGCAGACCGTAAAATCCCCTCGCAGCCACGGCGGAGCGCCGCCGCGGACAGCGCGAGGAGACGGACATGCGACCGATTTGGGCTTTGCCGATTCTGTTGGCTCTCGGGGGTTGCGTCACCAGCGGCGACGGCTCTCTGGGCGGTGGCGCGTACACCTACGTCGATTTCCTGCGCCCGCACGGCGTCGAGCGCGGCGAAGCGGCCGAGCAGGCCGCCACGAGAACATGCGACGGCGGCGTTTCGCAGCGCATCGGCACGCCGAAATTCGACGCCTGCATGCGCTCGCGCGGCTGGCGGCTCGCCCAGTTCGAGTCGAACTCTTTCGACTCCTCGCCGACATACGATTCGGGCCCGTCGTCGTCGGGGCCGGACATCAGCCAGCAAATCTCGAGCGACCTCGCGGCGACGCAGGCCGCCGTCGACGCCGCCCAGCAGCAGAACAACGCGGCCGCCGCGGCGGCGACGCTGACCGAGTATCAGTTCAACACCATCTACAACAATCCCAACTGAAGGCGCGCCGATCCCGAGAGCGCGCCGTCGCTGAGTTGACCCGGACCTTCGCTCGCGACGACGGCCGCGAAAGCCGCCAGTTCTCATCGGCTTCCGCGCAACAATTCCTCGCCCCGCAGCGCCGCCGCGAGCCCCTCGACATCCGTGTAGAGATGCCCGCGCAGCCCCGCCCGCTCGGCGCCGGCGACGTTGGTCGCGCTGTCGTCGACGAACAGCGTCGCCGCCGGCGCGACGCCGAGACGCGCCAGACAGCGAAGATAGGCCTCGGCGTCGGGCTTGCGCGCGCCGAATTCGGCCGAGACGAAGATGTTTTGGCCGAAGATCGGGCGCAACTCGGGAAAGACGCGATCGATCTCGCGCGCGACCAGCAAATTGTTGTTGGTCAGCAAGGCGACCTGCGCCTGCCGCGCCACTCTCGCCGCGAGCGCGAGCGCTTCTGGCGCCTGCGTCACCGCGGCGCGCAGCGCGGCGATCCATTGCGCCAGCGTCAGCGCAAAACCCAGGCGCTCGCCGAAGCCGGCGAGGTAGCGTTCGGCGTCCATCGCGCCGGCGTCGCCGGAGTCTTCGTAGCCGGAGCCCCAGATCGCCGCCTCGACGAACGACGGCGCCTTGCCGCAGGCGCGCGCGAGAAACGCGACGCGCGCGTCGCGGTCGTAGCGGCACAACACCTCGTTCATGTCGAACAGAACGGTTTTGATCACCGGCTCGCCACGCCCGTAGCGGTTTCACGACAATGTTATCACCCAAGCCGCGCCGCGGGCGAGGCGGGATTGGGGCCGGCCGTCACTTGAACGTCGATGTTGCAGTGCACAATTGAGCGGAGAGAGTCTCGGTCGACAGAAAGGCGGCGACCATGAACGCAATCGGAAACGCGCTCGCCTTTGTCGGTCTGGGCGAATCGCGCCGCGCCTGGCCGCCGCGGCGCCTGTCGCTGGCGCTGCAGGGCGGCGGCTCGTTCGGGGCCTTCACCTGGGGCGCGCTCGACCGGCTGCTCGACGAGCGACAAATCGCCTTCGACGCGATCAGCGGCTCGAGCGCCGGCGCGGTCAACGCCGTGCTTCTCGCCTCGGGGCTGATCGAGGGCGGGCGCGAGGGCGCCAAGGCGCGGCTCGAACGCTTCTGGAAGCGCATGAGCGCGGCGGCGGCGTTCCTGCCGAGCGCCTCGCTTTCCGCTTCGCCGATCGGCGCCGACCTCGGGCTCGTCGCGCGCTCGCTCTCTCCCTACCAGCTCAATCCGTTCAACCTCAATCCGCTGCGCGAGGCGCTCGCCGCCGAGGTCGATTTCGCGGCGCTTCGCGCGCGCTCGCCGGTCAAGCTGCTGATCGGCGCGACCAGGGTGCGCGACGGCAAATTGCGGGTTTTCGGCAATGCGGAGCTGACGGTCGAGACGGTGCTCGCCTCCGCCTGCCTGCCGCTGATCCATCACACCATCGAGATCGACGGCGAGCCCTATTGGGACGGCGGCTACGCCGCCAATCCGCCGCTCATTCCGCTCGCGCTCGCTTCCCATGCCGACAACCTGCTGATCGTGCAGATAACGCCGACCTCGTCCGATCGCCTGCCCAAGAGCCCGCGCGAAATCGCCAAGCGGCTGGAGCAGATCCAGTTCAACGCGACGCTGAACAGCGAGCTCGAAGCGCTGAAATACGGCATGATTGTCGGCGCGACGCCAAAACTGCGCCGCCTGCGCATCGGCCGCATCTCGGCGCAGGAGGAATTCGAGGGGCTCGCGGACGAGAGCGCGGGAAACTTGGGGTGGAAGTTCCTCCAGCGCCTGCGCTCGAGCGGCCGCGGCGCCGTCGAAGCCTGGCTCGACGAGGCGGCGCCGCGCGGGTTTCGGGGGGCGGGGGCCGCCGCACCGGTCGAGGGAAAGCGCGAGGAGGAGCGCGCGTCCTGAGCGGCCCGTGGGCGGCGCCGACTTGCGCCGTCACGCGCCGACTTGACGCCGAAGTATATTACCATAATATACAACGATGTTCGATCCCGCTACCATCGTCGGTTTCGACTGGGACGCCGGAAACGAGCGCAAGAGCGCCGACGAGCGCGGCGTCGGTCAGAGCGAGACGGAGCAGGTTTTCTTCAATCAGCCGTTGCTGGTTCTCGAAGACGATCGTCACAGCCTGGTGGAATCGCGTTTCCATGCGCTCGGCGAGACCAATGAGGGACGACAGTTGCGCATCACGTTCACCCTGCGCCGGGACGACACGCTGATCCGCGTCATTTCGGCGCGCGACGGGCGCCGCAAGGAAAGGGCCGTCTATGAGCAAAGCCCGCAAGCCGATTCCGTCCTTCGCCAACGAGGCGGAGGAGCGTGCGTTCTGGGAGCGCACGGATTCGATCGACTATCTCGACTGGCGGCGGGCGAAGCGCGTTCGGCTGCCGAACCTGCAGCCGAGCAAGACGGCGATTTCGCTGCGCCTGCCGGTCAGCCTGCTCGAACAAATCAAGATCGCCGCCAACAAACGCGACGTGCCCTACCAGTCGCTGATCAAGATGTGGCTCAGCGAGAAGGTGGAGTGAGAGACGGCGAACGCCTTGCCGCGCCGGCGTCGAGCGCGTATTCTGGCCAGACATGGCCAAATCGTGCAGAGGGCAGGGAATGCCGACCTATTCCATTGCAGAGGCGAAGGACCAGTTCTCGAGGCTCGTCGACCAGGCGCTCGCCGGCGAGGAGGTGACCATCACCCGTCACGGCAAGCCTGTCGCGGAATTGCGCGCCAGGACGACGCCTGAGCGCGGACGGCCGTCTCCCCATCTCATCGACGAGCTGGCGCGTCGGGCGAAACGCCTGCCCGCTCTCGGCGCGACCGCGGCCGACTTCGTCCGCGCGATGCGCGACGAAGCGCCGTGACGGTCTATCTCGACACATCCATCATCGTCGCGATCCTCATCGACGAGCCGTCGTCGGAAGTCGCGCGGGCGTGGTTCCGGCGCGCCGACGACGACGTCATCGTGGCCGACTTCGCGGCGGTCGAATTCGCCGCAGGGATTTCGCGCTGGCTCAGGATGGGCAGGATCGACGTCGGCCAGGCCGAGTTCGCGCTGGCGAGCTTCGACATGCTGCGCGCGCAGTGCCTTTCCTATGCGCACGGGCGCGACGATTTCGTCCTGGCGGAACTCATCGCGCGCGACTTTACAACGAAACTTCTCGCGCCCGACGCGCTGCATCTGGCGTCGGCGAAGAACGCCGGCGCGGCGCTGGCGACGTTCGATACGCGGCTGGCGGAGGCGGCGAGGATGCAAAGCGTGGAGGTGGCGAGGCTGGAGTAGACGCCGAGCACGGATCAGGCAGAGCGGATCCGGCAGAAATCGAACTTGGGTGTGTGAATCCGATAGCCCGCTGGCGGAAGAACGCAGCGGGCTCAGAACGCGCTGCCGTCATGCACGGGCTTGACCCGTGCATCCAGGATGGCGTCGGACGAGATTATCCGCAAAGGTCGCCGCTTGGACGCCCGGCTCGAGGCCGGGCGTCACGAACTTGGGTGGTCGGACGGTCGAGCGGCGGCGTCCGGCTCGCCCTCACCCTACCCTCTCCCGCTCGCGGGAGAGGGGATCAGCGCGAGAACTTCTTGTACTTCAGCCGATGCGGGATGACGCTGTCGATCCCCAGCCGCCGCTTCTTGTCTTCCTCGTAGTCGGCGAAGTTGCCTTCGAACCATTCGACGTGGCTGTCGCCCTCGAAGGCGAGCATGTGGGTGGCGATGCGGTCGAGGAAGAAGCGGTCGTGGCTGATGATCACCGCGCATCCCGCGAAGTCGAGCAGCGCCTCTTCGAGCGCGCGAAGCGTGTCGACGTCGAGGTCGTTGGTCGGCTCGTCGAGCAGCAATAGGTTGGCGCCGGTCTTGAGCATCTTGGCCAGGTGCACGCGGTTGCGCTCGCCGCCCGACAGCATGCCGACCTTCTTCTGCTGGTCGGCGCCCTTGAAATTGAACGCGCCGCAATAGGCGCGCGAATTGATCTCGCGCTTGCCCAGCGCGAGGATGTCGTAGCCGCCGGAGACTTCCTCCCACACCGTCTTCTTGTCGTTGAGGGCGTCGCGCGACTGGTCGACATAGCCGAGGGCGACGGATTCGCCGATCTTGATCGAGCCGGAATCAGGCTTCTCCTGGCCGGTGATCATGCGGAACAGCGTGGTCTTGCCGGCGCCGTTGGGGCCGATCACGCCGACGATGCCGCCCGGCGGCAATTTGAACGACAGCTTGTCGATCAGCAGCGTGTCGGCGAAGCCCTTCGACAGGTTGTCGAACTCGATGACGTTCTGGCCCAGCCGCTCGGCGACGGGAATGACGATCTGCGCGACGGTCGGCGCCTTGTCGTTCTGCTTCTTGACCAGCTCGTCGTAGGCGGCGACGCGCGCCTTCGACTTGGCCTGGCGGGCCTTGGGCGAGGCGGCGATCCACTCGCTTTCCTCGGCGAGCGCGCGCTGGCGCGCCACGTCCTCGCGGCTCTCCTGTTCGAGCCGCTTCTGCTTCTGCTTCAGCCACGCGGAATAATTGCCCTCGTAGGGAATGCCGCGGCCGCGGTCGAGCTCGAGAATCCACCCCGTGACGTTGTCGAGGAAGTAGCGGTCGTGGGTGACGATCAGGATCGCGCCGGGATATTGGCGCAAGTGCCCTTCGAGCCAGTTGACCGTCTCGGCGTCGAGATGGTTGGTCGGTTCGTCGAGCAGCAGCAGCTCCGGCTTTTCCAGCAGCAGCCGGCAAAGGGCGATGCGGCGGCGCTCGCCGCCCGACAGCGTGTCGACGTCGGCCTCGTCCGAGGGGCAGCCGAGCGCGTCCATCGCCTGCTCGACCTGGCTGTCGAGATCCCACAGGCCCTTGGCCTCGATCTCGTCCTGCAGGCGCGTCATCTCGTCCGCCGTCTCGTCGGAATAGTTCATGGCGAGTTCGTTGTAGCGGTCGAGGATCGCCTGCTTCTCCTTGACGCCGAGCATGACGTTGCCGCGCACGCCGAGGTCGGGGTCGAGATGCGGCTCCTGCGGGAGATAGCCGACGCGCGCGCCCTCGGCGATGAAGCCCTCGCCGGTGAATTCGGTGTCCAGGCCCGCCATGATGCGCAGCAGCGTCGACTTGCCCGAACCGTTGACGCCGAGCACGCCGATCTTGGCGTCGGGGTAGAACGACAGGTTGATGTTTTCGAGCACCTTCTTGCCGCCGGGCCAGGTCTTGTTGAGGCCCTGCATGTGATAGACGAATTGGCGCGCGGCCATCGGGGAACGTCCTTGCGGGAGGGGGAATTTGCGCCTGACCTAGCAGGGGCGCCGCCGTGAAACAAGCTTACGGCCAGGAAAGCCGGTTCTTCGGCATACGACCGCTCGGATCGAATACGGCGACGCGGTGGGGCGGACGATCGCTCCAGGTCCGGAGGATGAGATTGATGTCGTCGCGGGTTGCGCTTCGCGCATAGCTCGGCGCGAGCAAGCCGGCGGCGCCCTCAGCGATCAGGCGCTCGGCGAGCCGCCACGACGGCGGATTGCGCCGCGCCGCCGCCTCGGCGAACCAAGCGCAGGCCATGTCCGCCTCGGCGACGTCGGCGGCCTTGCGCAACTCATCGGTTCTGAGGTCGACGATGTCTTGGCAGTCGATTTCATACGTGCACAGCACGCAAGGCTCAAACTTGCGGGCGAACCCCTGGCTCGCTTCCTTGATCGCAGCCATCGGATCGAGCGCGAGATAAAGCGCCGGCGTTCCCTTGGGGTTGAAGCGCCCGCCGTGGACCGCCGCGCCGTCTCCCGAAAGCGGCCGAAAAGACCAGCGCGGATCATGTGCGCGGTAGGCGAGGCCGACAAATTTCACGCAAAGCCGCCCATCGCGATCGAATCGAGATAATCGCGCACGGCGCCGGCCTGACCGGACTTGACCAGCGACTCGGCGGTGCGGTCGCCAAACGCCGGGATAGGTTCGCCGCGATACCAGGCCAAAGCCTGCGCCCGGCCGCCCGCCCAACCGGAAACGCGCGTCAGGATTTCCAGCATTTCGCGCAAGCGCGTCTGCGTCTTGGCCGCGCCCACGCGTTGGCTCTTGTAGAGCGCCTCCGGCGTGAGGCCGATCGTTTCGGCGAGTTGCTTCTTCGACAAGCCGAGGTCGCTGACTAAAGCCCAGGTCGTCGTCGCTTCGCGCGAAGACTGGCGAGGCGGCGCGGTTCGGCGGGGCGACTTGATTGGCGAGGCCGCGCGTTTCGACTTGGTCGGCGCCATTGTCCGCTCCTTTGCCCTATGAATAGGGCACAATATGGGGCAGATGCGCTCGTGGCGCAAGTTTTGCCCGAGCGCGCTCCTGCGGATTCAGGCCCCCAATTCGCTCCCCTCGGCCGAGCGGCCTATTTCGGCGCGCCGCCGAGGCGCGCCATGGCGCTTTCGAGGGCGGAGCGCGCCGCCACGCCGAATCCGCCGAGAATCTGCTGCAGCAGGGACTTGCGCTGTTCGACGGCGATTTCGTACAGACGCGCCTCGCCGCGGGCGCCGAACAGCAGTTCGTCGCTGGTCGACAGCGCGTCGACGAGGCCGAGCGCCAGCGCTTCGCCGCCGAGCCAGACGTCGCCGTCGCCGACGCGCGCGATGTCGACGCCAGGGCGGCATTGCTGGACGAAGCGCTTGAAGGCTTCGTGGGTCGAATCGAGCTTGCCGCGAAAATGCTCGCGTCCCTGCGGCGTGATCTCGCCGAGCACCGAGATGCTGCGCTTGAACTCGCCCGCCGTCATTTCCTCGAAGTCGATGTCGTTCTTCTTGAGCAGGCGGTGCAAATTGGGAACTTGCGCGACCACGCCGATGCTGCCGAGGATGGCGAAGGGCGCGGCGACGATCCGGTCCGCCGCGCAGGCCATGAGATAGCCGCCACTCGCCGCGACCTGGTCGACGCAGGCGGTGACCTTCACCTTGCGCTCGCGCAGCCGCATCAATTGCGCGGCGGCGAGGCCGTAGCCGGTGACCGTGCCGCCCGCGCTCTCTATGCGCAGCACCACCTCGTCGATTTCCGGGCGGGCGACCATCAAGACCGCGTCGATCTCCATCGCCAGCTGCCTGACCGCGCTGGCTCTGAGATCGCCCTTGAAGGCGAGGACGTAGACGCGCTTGGCGGCGGCGCGCTCGGGAGCGGCCTTCGCGGCGGCCTTCGCCTCCTTGGCTCGCGCTTTGGCGAGCGCCTTGCGCCCCTTCTTGTCGACGAGGCGATCGTTGATCGCGTCGCGCATCGCATCGTAGCGCTCGTCGAGCGAGCGAACCGCCAGTCTCGGGGCGTCCGACTCCACGCCGCGCATCCGCCGAGCGACGAGCGCGACGAACGCGACGAGGCCGCCGAGCGCCGCGACGATCAGCAGGCTTTTCAGCGCGAAGGCGGCGACGTCCAACCAGAAGGCCATGCGAGAGTCCCCCGTGCGCAGCCGGACGAGCGCAACGGCGACGCGCGCCCCGGCAGGACAAGGGGGTGAGTATCACGCCGCGCCGACAGCCGCCACGGACCGGCGATCGCCTTGATCTCGTACGATCGACGCCTCGTCCGCCAGGGCGTCGCGACGTCGATCCCGTCACGCTCGACGCCGATCGGCGTTTCGGCGATTGACGCCATCGCTATGTCGCAATTCGCGCGCTCAGGCGGAGGCCATCGCGAATGTTCAGCGACATCAGCGTCAGATTGACCGCGCCGGCGACAAGCTCGACCGCTTGAACGGCAAAGAACGTATTGTCGAATTCGCCGCGCGCCGCGAGCATGGCGAGATAGAGCGCGCACGGAATCAAAATCAGCAGACCGTTCCCGGCGATGAACGGCATCCGGCGCTTCTTCGCCAGAATTCGTCCGTCTGGCGAAGCGCCGGCCATTCGGAAGCCGGAAGCGCCTGCAATGATCAGGGCCGGCACGAGGATCAGGAACCCCCACGGGATCGCCTGCTTCACGGCGGAGATCGCCTGGACCGAACCGGACAGTTCCGACAGCACGGTCGAAGTCCAGAACGTGAGAATCGTCAGGAAACCGATTATCCCCGCAACGGGGTGAATTCGCTTGAGCATCGCTTTCATTCCATTTCTGGTGATCCGGCGCATGCAAACTATGGGGGCGAACGCCGCCTCGCCGCCCTTTGCTGAAGGTCAAGCTAAGGCGCGACCCGCCGCCCGAACGTCGGCCGCGCGATCGCCAGCGCGCCCGCGAGGAGGAACAAAGCCAAGTTCGCCGCGCCGAACACGCCCTCGCGGGCGATCGCGGCGGAAAACTCGGGCAGGACGCGGCCCTGCTCGGCGGAGAGGGCCGCCCAATGCGTCGCCTCGCCGACCGCCGGAAATACGAACGCAAGCGCATTTATGAAAATCACCGCCGTGAGGACGAGCTTGACGAGGACCCACGCGGGCGGGCGGGCGCCGAAGCGCAGGAACGCCATCGCGACGCCCGTCATGGTCATCAGCACGAGGCCCCGCAACGGCAGGGCGAGGCTCGTCAGGCTGACGAGCGCGCGGGCATGGCTGAGAAACGCCGGGTCTTGCGTCTCGGCGTAGCGGTCGATGACGATGTCGGCGACGATGACGCCGAAAAACAGAGCGAGCCCGACGAAATGCAGCCCGCGCAACACCAGCGTCAGCGGGCGGCGCAGTCGCGGCGATATCGTTTGCATACTTACCATCTCCTCAAAAATGGGCGCGTCATCCCGTCAGGGAGGCGCGCGCCCGGATCAAAAGGGCGCGTAGCGCGGCGGCTTCCCTCGCTTCGAGTCCGGCGGTCGCGCGGGCGTTGACCTCGGCGGCGAGGGGGCGCAGCGCCAGCGCCAGGCGCCGGCCGGGAGCGGTCAGCGTGACGCGATTGACGCGCCGGTCGTCGAGATCGGGGCGCCGGGCGATCAGGCCCTTGGCCTCGAGACGCGCGATGATCCCGCCGATGGTCGCCTTGTCCATGCCCTGGGATTCGCCGAGTTCCTTCTGCGGCCAGCCGTCGCGCTCCAGCAGCCGCATCAGCGTCGCCCATTGCTGCGCCGTCAGGCCGTGTTCGACGAGGCGCGCCTCCAACGCGGCGCGCATCGCGCCGGCGAGGCGGTTGACCTGGAAGCCGAGGCTTTCGTCGAGCGTCTTCACCACAGTAGTATGCATACAAACTATTGTCGCGTCAACCCGCGCCGCGGCGGCCGGCGCAAGTCGAATTGACATTGCCCGCCGATCGCCTAACTTGGCGACCATCGTCAAGGGGATGGGGTTCCCCAAAATCGCCTGTCCAGGCTGATGACCCCTGCCGCGTCGAACGCGTCGCAGGGATCGCTTGGCCCAATCACCGGCCCTGCCTCTCTTCGCCGCGTCCGCAACCGAGGAGGTCGCGATGGGACAGGTTTGGCTGCAATCGGCTCTGTGGATCGCTCTGGCGCTGATCGCCTCGATCGTCTCCATTCGCGTGGCGATTTCGGTGGCGCTGATCGAAATCATGGTCGGCGCGCTGGCGGGAAACGCGATCGGCCTTCCGCTGACGGAATGGGTGAATTTCCTCGCCGGATTCGGCGCGATCATGCTCACCTTTCTCGCCGGCACGGAGATCGATCCCGGCGTCGTGCGCAGGCACTTCCGCTCCAGCCTGTCGATCGGCGTCGTCGGCTTCTTCGCCCCTTATCTCGGCGTCCTCGCCTACGCCCATTACGTGATCCATTGGCCGTGGGACCAGGCGCAGATCGCCGGGATTTCGCTGTCGACGACCTCCGTCGCCGTCGTCTACGCCGTGATGGTGGAGACCGGCTTCAATCGCACCGAGCTCGGCAAGATCATCCTCGCGGCGTGCTTCGTCAACGACCTCGGCACGGTGCTGGCGCTCGGCGTCGTGTTCGCGCATTACGATTTGCGGCTGGCCTTCTTCGGCGCGGCGACCGCCGTGGTCCTGGCGCTGCTGCCGCGATTCGCGCCGTGGTTCTTCGCGCAAGTCGGCCATCGCGTCAGCGAGCCCGAAACGAAGTTCGTCGCGCTGATCCTGCTCGGGCTCGGCGGCCTCGCCGCCGTCGCCGGCAGCGAGGCGGTGTTGCCGGCCTATCTCGTCGGCATGGCGCTCGCGCCGGCCTTTCTGACCGACCCCGAGTTGCCGCATCGCATGCGCATCATCGCCTTCACCATCCTGACGCCGTTCTATTTCCTCAAGGCGGGCTCGCTCGTCAGTTTTCCGGATATCGCCGGCGCGGCGGGGCTCGTCGCCGTCTTCCTTGCCATCAAGATGGCGACCAAGTTCGTCGGCATCCTGCCGCTGACGCGCGCTTTCCGCTTCGATCCGCGCGAAGGCATGTACACGACGATGCTGATGTCCACCGGCCTGACCTTCGGCACGATTTCCGCGCTGTTCGGCCTGACCAACGCCATCATCGACCGCGGCCAGTACACGGTGCTGGTCACCGCCGTGATCGGCAGCGCCGTCGTGCCGACGCTCATCGCGCAGCGTTGGTTTCAACCGTCGTTTCCATCGGCCGATGACGCGCCGATGCGCGCGCCCGCGCCTGCTCAGGAGGGATGAATGTTTCGTAAAATGCTAATCGCCAACGACGGATCGAAGGGCGGACAGTTGGCGCTCGCCGCGGCGCTCGAACTCGCCAAGCGGCTCGATCTCGGCCTCGCCATGGTCTGCGTCGAAGAGACGCCGCGCTTTCCCGCCAGCATCGACGAAGTCACCGAAGCGCTGACGGACGCGCAGGGCGTGTTCGACAAGGTCGTCGCCGCCGCGAAGGCGCTGGCGCAGGCCCAGGGCGTCGCGTTCGAAACGCATATCGTCGTCGGCCATCCCGTCTCCAGCATCGTGGAATTGATTCAGCGCGGCGGCTACGATCTGCTGGTCGTCGGCTTCATGGGCCACTCGGCGCTGTACAATCGAATCATCGGCGGCAAGACGGACCGGCTGGTCGAGCTTGCGCCGTGCAAGGTGTTGGTTGTGAAATGAGCCCGATTCGTTCTCGGGCGCCCACGAGCGGAGCCGAAAGGACGGCATGACGGCGAGTGAGCGAGCGAGGCGGAGATCGGCGCGATGATGTATTTCTGGGTGATGCTGGGCAGCGCGCTGGGGGGCGGCGCGCGCTATTTGTTTTCGGGCGTCGCGTCGCACCAGTTCGGAGAAACCTTTCCGTGGGGCACGCTGATCGTCAACGTGACGGGCTCGTTCATCATCGGCTTTTTTTCGACCCTCACGGGCCCCGACGGGCGCGTCTTCGTCGGCTCGGAAGCGCGCCAGTTCGTGACGATCGGACTGTGCGGCGGCTACACCACCTTTTCCTCCTTCAGCCTGCAGACCCTCGCCCTCGTGCGCGACGGCGAAATGGCGCTCGCCGGCGCCAATATCGGCATGTCGTTCGTCTTCTGCCTCCTGGCCGTATGGCTCGGCCATATCGCGGCCGCAAGCCTGAACCAGCTCAAGGGAGCTTGATCCATGAACCTTCCGCGCGACGCCATGCTGCTGCGCGTCTTCTTCGGCGAGGACGACAGGTATCATAGCCGCCCGCTTTACGAGGCGATCGTCCTCAAGGCCCGCGAGGCGCATCTCGCCGGGGCGACGGTGCTGCGCGGCGCCGTGGGATTCGGCCACTCGAGCCGAATCCACACCTCGAAAATCTTACGCCTTTCCGAGGACCTGCCGCTGGTCGTCGAAATCGTCGACACCGAGGAAAAGATCAAGGCGTTCCTGCCGACGCTCGATGCGATGATGTCGAGCGGCCTCGTCACCCTGGAGAAGGTGCAGGTGCTTCTCTACGGCGAAGAGGTCAAGCACGCGCCGGCGTGAGGCGAGGCGCCAAGGCGCTGGACTTCGGCGTCTCGGCTTTCGGACCAGCAATTCTAAAAGTAGGTTGCTGATTGGCGTTCAAGGGCTGTCTCGGATTTTTATGAGGTCTGGGGGGATTGTGAAAGTGGCGACGGCTTGGAGAAAGACCTGCCAGGAAGGGAAGA
>JBEKLU010000080.1:0-24351 GCA_050010035.1 Roseiarcus sp. | reverse complement strand
GAATTGCGCGCGCGCGCCGCGATGCGCGCGATGAGCCGTTTCGATCTCGACGTGCTCTACGCCCGCGCCAAGGCCAAGCTGTGGAGCAAGGTGGAGCGCTTGCGCGTCCTGGCCGCCGAGGGGCCGCTGAAGGTTTCGGACTTCGGCACGCGCCGGCGTCACGGCTTCCTTTGGCAGCTCTGGTGCGTCGAGGCGTTGCAGGAGGGGCTGGGCGACAGTTTCATCGGCACGTCGAACGTCAAGCACGCCATGGACACCGGCCTCGAGGCGATCGGCACCAACGCTCACGAACTGCCGATGGTCTACGCGGCCCTGGCGAACGACGAGGCGGCGATGCGCGCGGCCCCCTACGACGTGCTGCGCGATTGGGCGCGCATGTACGACGGCAATCTTCTCGTCGTCCTGCCGGACTGCTTCGGCACGACGTCCTTCCTCGAACGCGCGCCGGACTGGGTCGCGGACTGGAAGGGCGCGCGGCCCGATTCCAAGGAGCCGATCGCGGGCGCCGAGGAATTGATCGCGTGGTGGAAGCGACGCGGCCGCGACGGGCGCGAAAAGCTGATCGTGCTCTCCGACGCCATGGACATCGATTCGATCGAGGCGTCCGTGCGCGCCCTGCGCGGCCGGGTCAATCTCTCCATCGGTTGGGGCACCAACCTGACCAACGATTTCAAAGGCTGCGCGCCGGCCGGGGTCGACGGGGAGCTCAGGGCGATCTCGATCGTGTGCAAGGTGGCCGAGGCGGACGGGCGCCCCGCGGTCAAGCTCTCGGACAATCCCAACAAGGAGCTGGGCTCGCCCGAAGAGATCGAGCGTTACCGCCGCGTCTTCGGCACGGCCGGCATGGTGGAACAGCCGGTGCTGGTGTAGAGCGGCGCGCGTCATCTTCAGCTCGCGACGATGTCTTGCCGCGCGATCCGGCGAAGGGACGCGGTTTCGGCCTCGGCCGGATCGCCCGCCAAGAGCTTTGGGCCGAAATCCAACCCGCCCGCGCCGCGGCGGCCATCAGGTAATTTCATTTAGCCGCCTCGATTAAGGGCGCCGCAGCTTTACCGGCTCGAAATCGGTAAGATAAACTTGCCGCGCCGGCAAGCGTCGGGACGCAGCGAGCCGCGCGGCCTTCGCTCCGCCAAGCCCGATCGGGCCGCGGACGAAAAAGGGGGGGGAGGAAAACGTGTTTCAACAGCTTCTGACGCCGGTTGGGGGCAGCCTCGGGCTGTCCTTCATCGTGGCGAGTTTGCCCATCTTGACCGTCCTGGTCCTTCTCGGCGTGCTCCGCCGACCCGCCTGGCAGGCCTCGCTCGCCGGCCTCGTCGTCGGCCTCATCATCGCCGTGGGGGCGTGGAGCCTGCCGATCGGCCTGGCGCTCGATGCGACGTTCAACGGAGTCGTGTTCGCGCTCTGGCCGGTCATGTGGATCGTGGTCAACGCGCTGCTGCTCTACAATATCGCGGTGCGCTCCGGCCGGTTCGAATCGTTTCGGGCCTGGCTGATCAACCATCTGCCCAACGATCGCCGGGTGATTCTGGTGGTCATCGGCTTCTGCTTCGGGGCCCTTCTGGAAGGCATATCGGGCTTCGGCACGCCGGTCGCCATCACCAGCTCGCTGTTGATCCTGATCGGTTTCCCGCCGCTCGAAGCGCTCGTCTTCGTCCTGATCTTCAACACCGCGCCGGTGGCTTACGGCGCGTTGGGGACGCCGGTGACCGTGCTCGGCGCGGTCACCCAACTGCCGCCGGCGGCGCTCGGAGCGATGATCGGGCGGCAATTGCCGGTCATCGCGCTGATCCTGCCGTTTTACGTCATGGCGCTCTACGGCGGCATGCGATCCCTGCGCGCCCTGTGGCCGGTGCTTCTGGTGGCCGGCGGCAGTTTCGCGATTTCGCAGTTCGTCGCCTCGAACTACCTCGATTATCAGCTTACCGACGTGCTCGCTTCGCTCGGCTCGCTCGTCGTCACCTTGCTGTTCCTGCAGGTCTGGCGCCCGGCCGCCGATCCCGAATTCTCGGTTGCGCGAGCCGAGTCGGCGCGCGCCAAGGGCGCGGCGTCGCCGGACTGGCACGGATGGCTGCCCTGGATCATCGTCTCGGCGGTGGTCATCCTATGGACCTACTTCAAGATATTCGAGATTGGGCGGGCGAAGCTCCCGTGGCCGGGACTCCACAACGCCATATCGATCACGCTCTATGACAACAAGGCTTATCCGGCGGTCTGGGATTTCCAGCCGTTGGCGACGGGAACCGCCATTCTTGTCGCGGCCGTCGTGACCGCGGCGATCTTCCGGGTGAGCCCGGCGACGTTCGTCGCCTGCGTCAGGGACACGTTTCGCCAGTTATGGCTCGCGATCGTCACCGTCTGCTGCATCGTCGGCCTCGCCTATCTCATGAACTATTCGGGCCTCGCCTACACCCTGGGCAAGGGCGTCGCTTCGACCGGGGGCCTGTTCGTGCTGCTGTCGCCGTTCCTCGGCTGGATCGCCGTCTTCCTGTCGGGCAGCGACACCTCGGGCAACGCGCTGTTCGGCAATCTGCAAGTGGTGGCGTCCAAGCAGCTCGGCCTCAATCCGATGCTGTTCGCGGCGAGCAATTCGTCGGGCGGGGTGATGGGCAAGATGATCTCGCCGCAGAACATCGCCACCGGCGTTTCGGTGACCGACCTGAAGGGCCAGGAGGGCGCGGTGTTCGCGCGCACCTTCGTGCACAGCATCGTTCTCACGCTTCTTCTCGGCCTGCTCGTCGCCTTGCAGCAATTCGTCATCCCGTGGGTCATCCCGGTCGTTCCCGGGCCGTGAACGAAGGGGGGCGCTCTCGCTTAATCGCCGAGCGCCCCCATATTCCCTGCACGTCGAGGAGCCTCGCCATGCCGCAAATCGCCTTTCCCCCGGTCGACCCCGCCATCCTCGCCCGGCGCGACGCGATCCTTGCCGGCCTCGCCGCGATCCTGCCCGCCGACGGCCTGATCGCCGACGTCGCCGGACGGCGCGCCTTCGAGACCGACGCGCTCACCGCCTACCGCCGGCTGCCGCTCGCCGTCGCGCTGCCGCGCTCGAGCGAAGAGGTCGCGCGGCTGATGAGATTCTGCCGCGACTCGGGCGTCAACGTCGTGGCGCGCGGCGCGGGCACTTCGCTCTCCGGCGCCGCCATTCCGCAAGAGGACGCGATCGTTCTCGGCCTGAGCAAGATGAACCGCATCCTCGAGGTCAACCTCGCCGACCGCTACGCGCGCGTCGAGGCCGGCGTCACCAACCTGGCGATATCCGAGGCCGTCGGGCCGGACGGCTTCTTCTACGCGCCCGATCCGTCCTCGCAGCTCGCCTGCACCATCGGCGGCAACATCGCGCTGAACTCGGGCGGCG
This sequence comes from Roseiarcus sp., assembly GCA_050010035.1. Classification (GTDB taxonomy): domain Bacteria; phylum Pseudomonadota; class Alphaproteobacteria; order Rhizobiales; family Beijerinckiaceae; genus Roseiarcus. The sequence continues at coordinate 20,996 of JBEKLU010000080.1, read as the reverse complement.
CGCATTGCCTGAAATACGGCGTGACCACCAACAACATCCTCGGCGTCCGTCTCGTCACCCTCGAGGGCGAGATCGTCGACGTCGGCGGCCCAGAGCTCGACGCCGGCGGGCTCGATCTCCTCGGCCTGATCTGCGGCTCGGAAGGCCAGCTCGGCATCGTCACCGAGGCGACGGTGAGGCTCATACGCTCGGCCGAGGGCGCGCGCCCCGTCCTGTTCGGCTTCGACAGCGCCGAGGACGCCAGCCAATGCGTCGCCGCGATCATCGGCGCCGGCATCGTTCCCGTCGCCATGGAGTACATGGACCGCCTCGCCATCGAGATCTGCGAGAACTTCGCCCACGCCGGCTACCCCCTCGACGTCGAGGCGATGCTGATCGTCGAGGTCGAAGGCAGCGAGGAGGAGATGGCGGCCGAGCTCGCCAAGATCGCCGCCATCGCCAAGGCGCACAAGGTGCGCACGATGCGCGAATCGATGTCGGCGATGGAGAGCGCGCAGATCTGGAAGGGCCGCAAGTCCGCCTTCGGCGCGACGGGCCGCGTCGCCGACTACATCTGCATGGACGGCACGGTGCCGACCGGGCGCCTGCCCGAGGCGCTCAGGCGCACCGGCGAAATCTGCGCGTCTTACGGCCTGCGCGTCGCCAACGTCTTCCACGCCGGCGACGGCAACATGCACCCGCTGATCCTCTACGACGTCAACGATCCCCTCCAGCAGCAGAAGGCCGAGGACGCGGGCATGGACGTGCTGAAGCTGTGCGTCGAGCTGGGCGGCGCCCTGACCGGCGAGCACGGCGTCGGCATCGAAAAGCGCGACCTGATGCGCCGCCAGTACAGCGAAGCCGACCTCGCCCAGCAGATGCGCGTGCGCGCGGCGTTCGATCCGCAATGGCGGCTCAATCCCGCCAAGGTCTTCCCGCTCGACGGGAGAGCGGCGTGAGCGTTCTCGCCGCGTCGATGTTCGCTCCCGCCGACGAGGCGGAAGCGGGCGAAATCGTGCGCGAAGCGCGCGCGCGCGGCGAAAGGCTCGACATCGTCGGCGGCGGCACGCGCGCCGGATTGGGGCGCCCCGCCCAGGGGACGCGGCGGCTTTCCAGCAGCCGCCTCGCCGGCGTTGTGTTCCACGAGCCGGCGGAGATGACGCTGCGCGCCAAGGCGGGCACGCCGCTGAGCGTCGTCGAGGCGGCGCTCGCCGCCCACGGCCAGATGCTGCCCTTCGAGCCGATCGACCATCGCGCGCTCTACGGGGCCGCCGGCGAGCCGACCGTCGGCGGCCTCGTCGCCGCCAACGCCTCGGGGCCGCGGCGCATCAGCGTCGGCGCGGCGCGCGACAGCGTTATCGGCCTGCGCCTCGTCAACGGGCGCGGCGAAGCGATCAAGAGCGGCGGCCGGGTGATGAAGAACGTCACCGGCCTCGATCTCGTCAAGCTCAACTGCGGCGCGCACGGCACGCTCGGGCTCGTCACCGAGGCGACCTTCAAGCTGCTGCCCAAGCCGCAAGCGCAAGCGACGATCGTCCTGCGCCGCCTCGACGACGAAGCGGGCGTCGCGGCGCTGACGCGCGCGCTCGGCTCGCCCTACGCCGTCAGCGGCGCAGCAATGATCGGCCCCGGCATGGGCCGAGAATTCTCCCGCACGCTGCTGCGCCTCGAGGGCTTTTCCGAGTCGGTCGATTATCGCGTCGAGCGGCTCGTCGCGCTGCTCGCCGATCTCGGCGCCGAGCACGCGCTGCGAGGCGAAGATTCGCAACGCCTGTGGCGCGCCGTGCGCGACGCCGAATTCCTCGCCGAGCCGCGCGACAAGGCGATTTGGCGCGCCAGCCTCGCGCCGTCGAAGGGGCCGCAGTTCGTCGCGCGCCTCGGCGCGCTGGCCCTGAGCCATTTCTACGATTGGGGCGGCGGCCTGGTCTGGCTGGCGTGCGAGCCTTCCGAAGCCGCCGCCGCCGCCGTGCGCGCCGCGCTGGCGCCGCTCGGCGGCCACGCGACGCTCATCCGCGCGCCCGACGGTCTTCGCGCCCGCGTCGACGTGTTCGAGCCGCTGTCGCCGGCGCTCGCGCGGCTGACGCGCGGCGTGAAGGCGAGCTTCGACCCGGACGGGATGTTCAACTTCGGGCGGATGGTCGCGGCGATGTGAGGGAGCCGCGGCGGGCGTCGCCGCCCTCGGCGGCAAGTATTCATTGTTTGCTTGGAGGCGATTATGCGCGAGAGGAATTCGAACTCAAGGACGGCCTGTAAGGCCGCCGCCGGAGGCGGTGCGCTTCGCGCATCCTTGACTTCGAATTCCTCTCGCGCTCCGCTCCGCCAAGCAAGCAATGAACCCATCTGCACCCAAGCGCTGGCTTCGTCGCGGCCGCGCTCGGCCCGCCGTCTCGGCTGACCCGCCATGCAAACCCACTTTTCCCCTGAGCGGCTCGCCGACCCGCATTTGCAGCCGCTGGAAAAAATCCTGCGCTCCTGCGTGCACTGCGGCTTGTGCACCGCGACCTGCCCGACCTATCTGATCACCGGCGACGAGCGCGAGAGCCCGCGCGGGCGCATCTATCTCATCAAGGACCTCCTGGAGAGCGGCCGCAGGCCGACGGCCGAGGACGTCGCGCCGATCGACCATTGCCTGTCGTGCCTCTCCTGCATGACCACCTGCCCGTCCGGCGTCGACTATCGCCGCCTCGTCGACCATGCGCGCGCCGCGATCGAGACGAGCTACAAGCGGCCGTTTGCCGATCGCCTGATGCGCGCCGTGCTGGCGCGGCTGTTGCCGTCGCGCGCGCTGTTCCGCGCTTCCCTCTCGCTGGCCGCGATCGGCCGGCCCCTCGCGCCGATCCTGGCGCGCGTTCCCGCCTTCGGCGAAAAACTCGCGGCGATGCTGGCGCTCGCCCCCAAGGCAGCGCGCGGCGCCCCGGCGCGGCCCGGCGAATTCGTCGCGCCGAACGCAGGCGCCAAGCGCCGCCGCGTCGCGCTGCTGACCGGCTGCGCGCAGGACCCGCTGGCGCCGGGAATCAACGCGGCGACGATCCGCCTCCTGAACCGCGCCGGGATCGACGTCGTGCTGCCCGAGGGCGAAGGCTGTTGCGGCGCGCTGCTGCATCACATGGGCCGCGAGCAAAGAGCGTTCGCCCAGGCGCGCGCCAACGTCGACGCCTGGACGCGCGAGCTGGAGGCCGCCGGCCTGGAGGCGATCGTCGTCACCGCCTCGGGCTGCGGCCCGACGATCAAGGACTACGGCCATCTGCTGCGCGACGACCCCGCCTACGCCGCCAGAGCCGCGCGCGTCGCCGCGCTGGCAAGGGACGTCAGCGAATACGTCGCCGGCCTCGAACTCGCCTTTCCCCATCCGCAAAAGCTCGTCGTCGCCTATCACGCCGCCTGCTCGTTGCAGCACGGCCAGAAGATTCTCGAAGCCCCCAAGGCGCTGCTGCGCCGCGCCGGCTTCGAAGTGCGCAGCCCCGCGGAAGCGCATATCTGCTGCGGCTCGGCGGGCACGTACAATATTTTGCAACCGGAAATGGCGGCGAAATTGCGGGAGCGAAAAGTCGCCAACCTGTCGCGCCTGAAACCCGACGTGATCGCCGCCGGCAACATCGGCTGCATCGCGCAAATCGCCAGCGGGACTTCGACGCCGGTCGCGCACACGGTCGAGCTGCTCGACTGGGCGAGCGGCGGGCCGAAGCCGGCGGGGCTGGGGTGAGGGCCGGCCGAAAGCGTCGACCGCCGTCATGGCCGGGCTTGTCCCGGTCACCCACGCCGCGCCGTCGCGCTTCACCTTGAACGTTTCGACGAGGCGGCGCCGCGTGGATGGCCGGGACAAGCCCGGTCAAGACGGCGAGGGTGATTCCGCACAAGGGGGCCTCACCTCAGCGCCCGTGCGGCACCGCGGGTGGAGGGCGGCGCGCGAGGCGCCGTTTTCCGCCACGAATGGCTGATTTCAAGGGCTTGCGTGGCGATTTTCCGCCGCGTCGTCACGCGGCGGGGGCTGCACGGGTTCGGCGCACTGCAAACGTCGCGTCAATCGTCCTGAACCTGCACGGATCATTGGGGGTTGAGTAAGCTGTCACCATAACCACCATAACCCGTGCTGCTGGCGCGCCCGAGTAAGGCCGGCTTGACGGCCGAACGGCGCGGACCGTAACCATTCGGCCGAGAGGCGCCGCCCGTCCGGGCGACTTTGGTGAACCATGACGTGGCGCGCGTTCGACGACGGCCGCACGATCGGGGCCCGCGGTTCCGAGCAGGGCGTCATTTTGCGCGACGACGAGCACGACGATGGCGCGCGCATCACGCTGGAGCGCGATGGGCGGATCGCCCCTTTCGCGATCACCTGCGGCGTTTACGGCTGGATGCTGCACACCCGCTTCTTTGCGGGCGAGGCGGAGGCGAGCCGAGCTTTCGAGGAGATGCGCGCCGCGCTCGGCCGCATCGTCGACGCCCTGCCGCGGGTCGACGATCCCGACGCCAAGGAAAAGTCGCGAGCGGCGACGGCCGCGATGGCCGCGTTCGCCGAGCGCTACCCTTGAGGCGCAAAGGCGCGGGGGAGCAGGTTGCGCCGCGATTGGCGAACGCGATGCCGCACGCCCTCGCCCTCTATCGCGGCGCGGAGTCGTTCTCCTCCAGCACCTTGCCGGCGAGATAGAGCGACCCGGCGATCAGGATGCGCGGCGGCTTCGGCCATTGGCGCGCGGCCAGGAAGCGCAGCGCCGAGGCGACGCTGTCGCAGGCGGCGGCGGAAAGGCCGACGGAGCGCGCGATCGCGGCGACCTCTTCCGCCGCGCGCCCCGCGTGCTCGCCGGCGATCGGCACGGCGAGCGTCTCCTGCGCCAGCCCCTTGAAATGGCTTAAGAAACCCGCGGTGTCCTTCGTCGCCAGGGTGCCGCAGATCAGCGCCAGCGGGCGCGGCGACTGGTCCTCGAAATCGGCCATCGCCTCGGCGAGCACGCGCCCGCCCGCTTCGTTGTGGGCGCCGTCGAGCCAGATCTCGGCCTGCGCGGGGGCGAGCGCGACGAGCGGCCCGCCGCGTAAGCGTTGCAGGCGGGCGGGCCAGTCGGCCTCCAGGAGGCCGCGTTCGAGCGCGTGCGTCGGCATGTCGGGCAGAATCGCGCGCACCGCCGCGATCGCGGTGGCGGCGTTGGCGTGCTGGTGGCGGCCAGCCAGGCGCGGCAGCGGCAGGTCGACGAGGCCGTCGTGGTCTTCGAAGATGAAGCGGCCGTGCTCGGCGCGGGCGAAGAAGTCGCGCCCGGCGACGATGCGCGGCGCGCCCACCCGCAACGCTTCGCGCTCGATGACGCGAAGCGCGGCCTCCTCCTGTTCGGCGATGATCGCTGGGACGCCGCGCCGCAGGATGCCCGCCTTCTCGAAGGCGATCTTCTCGACCGTTTCGCCGAGAAATTCGGGATGGTCGAACGAGACCGGCGTGATGATCGTCGCGGCCGGAGCGTCGATGACGTTGGTGGCGTCGAAGCGGCCCCCTAAGCCCACTTCGAGCAGGAGATAATCGGCCGGCGCCTCGCTGAACAGCAGCAGGGCCGCGGCCGTCGTGATTTCGAAAACGGAAATCGACTGGCCCGCATTGACGCTCTCGCAGCGATCGAGCGCGCTCGCGAGGCGCTCGTCGTCGACCAGCGCGCCGGCGAGACGGATGCGCTCGTTGAAGCGCACCAGGTGGGGCGAGGTGTAGACGTGGACGCTTTTTCCGGCCGCCTCGAGCGCGGCGCGCATGAAGGCGACGGTCGAGCCCTTGCCGTTGGTCCCCGCGACGTGCACGACGGGGGGCAGGCGCTTTTCCGGCGAGCCGAGGTCGGCGAGCAGGCGCTCGATGCGGCCGAGCGAAAGGTCGATGCGCTTGGGATGCAGCGGCGCGAAGCGCGCCGAAATCGCGTCGATCGGGGTCATGCGGCGCTCCGCGCTCGCCCGGTCAAGCCGCCGCCGGCTCGGCCGGCGTCTTGGTCAGCATCTTGCAGAGGCGCGCCAGCGTCGCGCGCATCTGCGGACGCGGCACCACCATGTCGATCATGCCGTGCGCCTGGAGGAATTCGGCGCGCTGGAAGCCCTCGGGCAGGCGCTCGCGAACGGTCTGCTCGATGACGCGCGCGCCGGCGAAGCCTATCACCGCGCCGGGCTCGGCGATGTGCACGTCGCCGAGCATCGCATAGGACGCCGTGACGCCGCCGGTGGTGGGGTTGGTGAGCACGACGATATAGGGCAGCCTGGCGGCGCGCAGGCGCTGGACCGCCACGGTGGTGCGCGGCATCTGCATCAGCGCGAACATGCCTTCCTGCATGCGCGCGCCGCCCGAGGCGGTGAAGATGATGAACGGCGTGCGCCGCGCCACCGCCTCGCTCATGCCCGTGACGATCGCCTCGCCCGCGGCGATGCCGAGCGTGCCGCCCTGAAAGGCGAAGTCGTGCACCGCCGCCGTCGCCGCCAGGCCCTCGATGCGGCCGACCGCGAGCGTGATCGCGTCCGGAGATCCGGTCTTGGCGCGGTGCTCCTTCAGCCGGTCGGCGTAGCGCTTGACGTCGCGGAATTTCAGCGGGTCGCTCAGCGTCTCCGGCGTCGCCAGCTCGTCGAACCGGCCGTCGTCGAACAGCGCAGCGAGGCGCGCTCTCGGCTCGATCGCCATGTGGTAGCCGGAGCCCGGCACCACCATCAGATTGGCCTCGAGGTCCCTGTGGAAGACGAGCTGGCCGCTCTCCGGGCATTTGACCCACAGGTTCTCCGGCGTGTCGCGCCGCAGGAACGAGCGGATCTTCGGCGGGACGACGTTGGAAATCCAGCTCATCGGCTTGCCCTCACAGGCTCCGGCGGCGCCTTGACGACGCCGCGCACGCCCGCGGCGATCGCCTCCACCGCCGCGGCGACCGCGGCGACCGTGCCCGGCCCCGCCTTGCCGTCGACGAGCGAGGCGCGCACCGCCTCGACCAGCGCCGAACCGACCACGACGCCGTCCGCCTTGGCGGCGATGCCGGCCGCGCTCGCGGCGTCCTTGACGCCGAACCCGACCGCGACGGGCAGATGGGTATGGCGCTTGATGCGCGCAACCGCCTCGCCGACTTTGGCCGCGTCGGGCGCGGCCGAACCGGTGACGCCCGCGATCGAGACGTAATAGACGAAGCCCGAGGTGTTGGCGAGCACGGCGGGAAGGCGCTTGTCGTCGGTGGTCGGGGCCGCCAGACGGATGAAATTGAGCCCGGCCTTCAGCGCCGGCAGGCACAGTTCCTCGTCTTCCTCCGGCGGCAGATCGACGACGATCAGCCCGTCGACCCCGGCCGCGTCGGCGTCGCGCAGGAACGGCTCGACGCCATAGACGTAGATCGGGTTGTAATAGCCCATCAGCACGACGGGGGTGTCCGCGTCGCGCCGGCGAAAATCGCCGACCAGCGCCAGCGTCTTGCGCAGGGTCTGCCCGCCGTGCAGCGCGCGCAGGCCCGCCGCCTGGATCGCCGGCCCGTCGGCCATCGGATCGGTGAACGGCATGCCGATCTCGATCACGTCGGCGCCGGCCTTCGGCAGCGCCTCGACGATCGCCAGCGACGTCGCCGCGTCCGGATCGCCCGCCATCACGAAGGTGACGAGCGCGGCGCGGCGCTGAGCGCCGAGGGCGGCGAAACGGCGGTCGATGCGAGTGGTCATGGGCGGCTCGTTAGCATGAGGCGCGCGCGAGGGAAACCTCGATAGGGCTCGACAAGAGAATCGTCCGCCGCGATAATCGCCCAAATGCCTTGTCCGACTCTTTCCCGTCCTCGCGCGCGCCGAGCCTTCGCCCGAGCGTTGCGCGTCGTCGCCGCGCTCGCGCTGCTGGCGGGCGGGATCGACGCGGGCGCCCGCGCCGCGCCGGCGCCCGAGGCCACGCCGAGTTCGCTGGCGCCGATGCGGTTCGTCCGCGTCGCGAGCGGCGGCTCGGCCTGCGGCGCCGACTGCCCGGAATGGATTTCGGCCGAGGGCAAGATCGTCAGGGGCACGGCGGACGCTCTCGATCGAGTCGTCGCGGCGCTCGGCGATCGTCGCCTGCCGATCTTCATCAATTCGGCCGGCGGCTCGGTGAGGGACGCGATGGCGATGGGCCGTCTGATCCGCGCCAAGCGCCTCGCCGTCGCCGTCGCGCACACCGAGATCGCGCCGTGCCCGGCGAGCGCTGGGAAATGCGGCGAGGCGCGAGGATCGGCGCAGTCCTGGGGCGCCTATTGCGCTTCGGCGTGCTCGCTGGTGCTGGCCGGCGGCGTCGAACGCTACGTCAGCCCGCTGTCGTTCGTCGGCGTGCATCAATTGACCGAGCTCGTCACCAAGACCCAGGTCAAGCGCTCCTACGCCGTGCGCTATTTCGTCCTGGCCGGCCTGAAGCTGGAGCTGTCGCGCCGGCTCGTGCGCGAGCGCCGCTCCGTCGCCACGACGAAGCGCGCCGCCGATCGAAGCGTCGACGACGGCGTCGGACGCTATCTCGCCGAAATGGGCGTTCTGGACCCGGTGATGAAGCTGACGCTGGCGACGCCGGCGAGCGACGTCCATTGGCTGACCGCCGAGGAACTCGCCGCCTCGCGCCTCGCGACGATCTGGGTGGACGGCGTTTCGCCCATCGTCGAGGAGGCCGGCGCGGGCGGCCTGAGAGGGCAGCCGATCGACGCCCGGTCGGGCGCCGCATCGCTGTTCCTGGCCAAGGGCGCCGCGCCGCTCGAGCGCCCGATCGAGGGCCGCCCGGCCGAGCTCGAAGCCTCGTTCGCCTACCGGCGCGGCGGCGCGCAGGTGCTGGCGACCTTGCTCGAGCGCGACGCGGCCGGCGGCAAGCCGGTGGACGCGCGCGACTCGGGGATGTCGGTGATCCTCTATCCCGGGGGCGCCGAGTTTCGCGCGCAAAAGCCCGGCGCGGGCCAGCCGGCGCGGGTGGCGATCCCCGTGCGCAGTTTCTGCCGGCTCAGGGACGGCGGGCGCGCCGTCGTCAGCTTTATCGAAACGAACGCGGCGACGGCCGCCCATCCCGGCGAGCCGCCGGTGGCGATCGATCCGGTCGCGGCGGCGGGCGGCAAGTCGCTGTTCGACGAGGCCTGCCCGCGCAACGCGACCGCGAGCCGGTAGCGCCCCTGCCCGCGGCGAGCGCCCCGGACCCGGCGCTCACGCCGGGCCCGGATTTTCGGATCAGCGGCCAAACAGGCCGATCAGCGTCGCCTTCGCCAGGGCATGGAAGTGCAGGTTGAAGTCGACGACCGCCGGCGAAGCGTTCTCGTCGGCGTCGAGCTTGTCGACGTCCACCGCGAAGATCTGGAAGTGATAGTGGTGCGGCTTGTCGCCCTTGGGCGGGCAAGGTCCGAAATAGCCTTGCGTCCCCGCGTCATTGTGGCCCTGAATCGCGCCCGCGGGGGCCAGAGCCGCCTTCGGATCGCCGGCGTTCTTGGCCAACGCGTTGGCGTCGGCGGGAATGTTGAACACCACCCAATGCCAGAAGCCGCTGCCGGTCGGCGCGTCGGGATCGTAGAGGCTGAGCGCGAAGCTCTTCGTTCCCTTGGGCGCGCCCGACCAGCTCAGCGCCGGCGAGATGTTCTTGCCGGAGCAGCCGAAACCGTTGGCGACCTGTTCGTCGGCGATCTTGGCGTTCGGCTTGATGTCCGCACTGGCGATCGACAACTGAGCCGCGCCGGCGCTCGCCGCGCCGGCGAGCAGCATTCCTGTTGCAATAGCCAATTTCCGCATTGCCCGTTCCTCTCCGTGTCCGACGCCCGCCCATCGGCGATCGGCGTCCGCCGGCAAGTGTTCCCCAAATGGAATGTCGGGGCAGGCCGGTATTTTGCAACCGGGCCAAGCCTGGCGCGTCGCGACGCCTCAAAACTCCGGCGCCCCGCCGGGATCGGCGAGGCGGTGCAGGCGGTCGGCGGCGGCTTGGGCGAAGCGCAGCAGCACGGCGCGGCGGGTCGCCGGGGCGATGAGGCGAGGGCTCGCCTCGCGCAGGATTTCCGCGCCGTAGGGGTCGGCGACGATGAGGCTGGCGTCCTCGGGCATGATCTCGACCGGAATCTCGGCGGAAATGGCGAAATAGAGCCGGTCGCAATGGGCGGCGTAGTCGCGCCACTTGTGGTCGGCGCGAAAATCGGCGACCGACGACTTGATCTCGACGATCAGCAGCGCGCCCTCGGCGTTGAGCGCGACGACGTCGGCGCGCCGGCCGTCGAGCAGCGGCAGCTCCGTGACGGTGGAAAATCCGCGCGCGCAAGAGCCGGCGCACCCCGCGCGCGAGCCCCGAGGCCGTTTCCGACTGGCGGCCGTCCGCGAGCGGCGGCGGGAGGTCGTCGCGCATCTCATCGGCCTCCGGCGTCGGCGAGAATCATCGCCGCGGCCTTCTCGGCGATCATCATCGTCGGCGAATTGGTGTTGCCGGAGGTGATGCGCGGCATCACGGAGGCATCGGCGACACGCAAGCCCGCCAGCCCGCGCACGCGCAGCCGCGCGTCGGTCACCGCGCCCGCGTCGTCGTCGCGGCCCATCCTCGCCGTGCCGACGGGATGAAAAATCGTCGTGCCGATGTCGCCCGCCGCGGCCGCCAGCTCCGAGTTGCTCTGCGCCACAACTCCAGGTTTCAGCTCGTCCGGCCGGTAGCGCGCCAGAGCCGGCGCCGCAGCGAGCCGGCGCGCCAGACGGATGGAGTCGACGGCGACGCGAACGTCTTGATCGGACGAGAGATAATTTGGCTTGATGATCGGCGCGGCGTTGGGCTCGAGGCTCGCCGCGTGGCACGAGCCGCAACTCGTTGGCCGCAAGTTGCACACGCTGATGGTGATGGCGGGAAAATCGTGCAGGGGCTCGCCGAAGCGTTCGAGCGAAAGCGGCTGGACATGGAATTCGACGTTGGCGGCGCCGAAGTCCGGCGAGGTCTTGGCGAACAGCCCGAGCTGCGAGGGTGCCATCGTCATCGGGCCGCGCCGGCGAAGCGCGTAGTCGAGCGCCATGAGCGCCTTGGCGACGAGCGAATGGGAGTCGACGTTCAGCGTGCGCGCGCCCGAGACGCGGAAGATGGTGCGCAATTGCAAATGGTCCTGCAAGTTCTCGCCGACGCCGGGCAGCGCGTGCAAGACCTCGCGGCCGAGGCCGGCGAGGATTTCCGGGCGCCCGACCCCCGACAGCTCCAGGAGCTGCGGCGTGCCGATCGCGCCGGCGGCCAGCACGATCTCGCCGCGCGCGCGGGCCTCAAAACTTCGCCCGCCTTGCGCGTAGCTCAGGCCCACCGCGCGCCGCCCCTCGAAGATCAGCCGCTCGGCTTGCGCGCCCATGACGAGGCGCAAATTGGGCCGTTTGAGGACGGGCTTGAGGAAGCCGCGCGCCGCGCTCCAGCGCCGGCCGCGGCGCTGATTGACCTCGAAGTAACCGGAGCCCTCGTTGTCGCCGCGATTGAAGTCGTCGACTTTTGGGATGCCGATTTCGGCCGCCGCCTGGCGCGCCGCGTCGAGGATCGGCCAGGACAAGCGCTGGCGCTCGACGCGCCATTCGCCGCCGGCGCCGTGCAGCGCGTTCGCGCCGGCGTGGTGATCCTCGTGGCGCTTGAAGAACTCCAGGACGTCGTCCCAGCCCCAGCCCTCGAGGCCGAGCTGGCGCCAGCCGTCGTAATCGGCGGCCTGGCCGCGCATGTAGATCATGCCGTTGATCGCCGACGAGCCGCCGACGACCCGGCCGCGGGGATAGGCGAGCACGCGGCCGCCGAGGCCGGGTTCGCTCGCCGTCTTGAAACACCAGTCGGCGCGCGGGTTGCCGATGGCGTAGAGGTAGCCGATGGGGATGTGCAGCCAGATCCAATTGTCGCGCCCGCCCGCCTCGACGAGCAGCACCGTGTTGCGCGGATCGGCCGTGAGCCGATTGGCGAGGACGCAGCCCGCCGAGCCCGCCCCGACGACGATGTAGTCGTAGGTCTCGCTCGCGCTCACTGCGCCGCCGCCCAGCAGGCGACTTCGCGCCCCTGCTTGGTCTCGAGCTGCGGGTTTTCGCTGCGGCAGCGCTCGAAGGCGAGCGGGCAGCGCGGATTGAAGGGACAGCCGGGCGGCGGCGCGATCGGCGAGGGCGGCTCGCCTTTCAGGATGATGCGTTCGCGCTTGACGGCGGGGTCGGCGATCGGCGTCGCCGACAGCAGCGCGCGCGTATAGGGATGCTGCGGGCGCGAGAAGATCGCCTCGCGCGAGCCGATTTCGACGGCGTGACCGAGATAGATCACCATGACCTCGTCGGCGATGTGGCGCACGACGGAAAGGTCGTGCGAAACGAAAACATAGGCCAGCGTGAAGTCTTCCTGCAACTGCGCCAGCAGATTGAGCACCTGCGCGCGGATGGAGACGTCGAGGGCGGAGACCGGCTCGTCGAGCACCAGGATTTTCGGCCGCAGCACGAGGGCGCGCGCGATGGCGATGCGCTGGCGCTGGCCGCCGGAGAACATGTGGGGATAGCGATGGTAGTATTCCGGCCTCAAGCCCACCTTCTCCATCATCGCCAGGGCGGCGGCCTCGCGTTCCGCCGCGCGCAGCCGGGTGTTGACGAGCAGCGGCTCTTCCAGCGCCTTGCCGATCTTCTGGCGCGGATTGAGCGACCCGAAGGGGTTCTGGAACACCATCTGGATTTCTTTCCGCAGGCGCTTGCGCCGGGAGGCGTCGGCGCCCGCCACGTCCTCTCCCTCGATCATCAGCGCGCCGGCGGTCGGCTTCTCGATCAGCGTCAGCAATCGCGCCAGGGTCGACTTGCCCGAGCCGGATTCGCCGACGACCGCCAGCGTGCGCCCGGCAAGAAGCGAAAACGAAACCCCCGACAGCGCGTGCAGCGTCGCGGCGGGGCGGAAGGCGCCGCGCGACACCGAATAGTCGCGCGACAGCGCGCGCGCTTCGAGAATCGGGCTCATGCGCGCGCCCCTTGCCCAGCCGACGACGCCGTCGGGGCGCCGCGGCTCAGCGGCGTGTAGCAGAGGGCGCGCCCCAGCTCGGCCGCCGCGGGGCCGGGCGCCCTGCTGCGGCACGCCTCGAAGGCGTAGGCGCAGCGCGGCGCGAAGAGGCACCCCGACGGCCGATCGAACTGACCGGGGACGACGCCGGGAATCGCCGGCAGGCGGCGCTGGGTCGCGCGCTCCGGCAGCGCGGCGAGCAAGGCGGCGGTGTAGGGGTGGTGCGGGTCGGAAAACAGGCCGCGCGTCGCGTTCGCCTCGACCTGCCGACCCGCATATTGCACGACGACGCGGTCGGCGGTCTCGGCGACGACGCCCATGTCGTGGGTGATGAGCACCAGGCCCATGCCGTTCTCTCTTCGCAGCGAGACCAGGAGGTCGAGGATCTGCGCCTGGATCGTCACGTCGAGCGCGGTCGTCGGCTCGTCGGCGATCAAGAGCTTGGGCCGGCACGCCAGCGCCATCGCGATCATCACGCGCTGGCTCATGCCGCCGGAGAGCTGGTGGGGAAAAGCCTTGGTGCGGCTGGCGGGGTCGGGAATGCCGACCTCCTCCAGCAATTCGACGACGCGCCGCGCGCGGGCGCGCCGATCGAGGCCGAGATGGGCCTTCAGCGCTTCGCCGATCTGAAAGCCGACGGTGAAGCACGGATTGAGCGAGGACATCGGCTCCTGAAAGATCATCGCCAGGTCCTTGCCGGCGATGCGCCGGCGCTGCCTCGGCGTCATCGTCATCAGGTCCGCGCCGAGGAAGGTCATGCGCTCCGCGCTGACGCGCGCGGTGAACGGCAGCAGGCCCATCACCGCGAGCATCGCCACCGACTTGCCCGAGCCCGATTCGCCGACGATGGCGAGCGTTTCGTCGTGATCGACGCTCACGTCGACGCCGTCGACCGCCATGAATTCGCCTTGGCGGGTGGCGAAGGCGACGCTGAGGTTGCGCACTTCGAGCAGGGGCATGGCGCCTAGCTCCGCCGCATCTTGGGATCGAGCGCGTCGCGCAACCCGTCGCCGGTCAGGTTGATCGCGACGACGGTGACGAGGATGGCGAGGCCCGGCAGCGTGACGATCCACGGATCGGAGCGGATGAACTCGCGCGAATCGGCGAGCATGGTGCCCCATTCGGGCGTCGGCGGCTGCGCGCCCAGGCCGAGAAAGCCGAGGCCGGCGGCCTCCAGGATCGCGTCCGAAACGCCGAGCGCGGCCTGGACGATGAGCGGGGCGAGGCAATTGGGCAGCACCGTCGAGAGCATCAGCCGCGCCGGCCCGACGCCGACGACGCGCGCCGCCGTCACGTAGTCCTTGCCGAGCTCGCCCAGCGCCGAGGCGCGCACCAGCCGGACGTAGCGCGGGAGATAGACGATGGTCACGGCGACGATGGTGTTGGCGAGACTGGGCCCGAGAATGGCGACGACGAGGATGGCGAGCACCAGGCTAGGCACCGCCATGATGAGATCCATCATGCGGGTGATCAGGACGTCGGCGATCGGTCCGGCCGATGCGCTGATCAGGCCGAGCACGACGCCGACGACGAAGGAGACGCTCATCACGGAAAGGCCGATGAACAGCGAAACGCGCGCGCCGTAGATCAGCCGCGACAGCGTGTCGTGGCCGTCGCCGTCCGTGCCGAGGGCGAAACGCCAGGAACCGCCGGCCTGCCAGACCGGCGGCGCGCGCACCGCGTCGCGAAACTGCTCGATCGGCGAGTGCGGCGCGAGGATGTCGGCGCCGAGCGCCACCGCGACGACGATAAGGACGACCGCGAGGCCGAAGACCGCGCCCCGGTTCTCGCGAAACGCCGCCCAGAAGGCGGCGAGCGGCGTCGGCTGCGCCAGGACCTGCGCGCCTTCGTCGGCGGCCGAAACGGGGACGGCCACGTCAGCGGCCATGGCGGATTCTCGGATTGACGGCGCCGTAGACGAGGTCGACGACGAGATTGACCGAGATGACGACCGAGGAGATCAGCATCACCCCGCCTTGCAGCGCGGGGTAATCGCGCCGGCCGATCGAGTCGATCAGCCAATGGCCGACCCCCGGCCAGGAGAAGATCGTCTCGGTGAGAACCGCGCCGGCCAGCAGGCTCGACACCGACAGGCCGATGACCGTGACCACCGGCAACAGGGCGTTGCGCAGGGCGTGCACGCCGACGACGCGCAGCGGCGACAGCCCTTTTGCCCGCGCCGTGCGCACGTAATCCTCGGAGAGCACTTCGAGCATCGACGAGCGCGTCATGCGCGCGATGACGCCGAGCGGCACGGTTCCGAGCACGATCGCGGGCAGAACGAGATGGCGCAGCGCGTCGAGGAAGGCGCCGCTCTGGCCGGAGAGCAGCGCGTCGACGGTCATGAAGCCGGTCGGCTGATCGAAGTAGAAATTGATCAGGTCGATACGGCCGGAGACCGGCGCCAGGCCGAGATCGACCGAGACGAACATGATCAGCAGCAGGCCCCACCAGAAGATCGGCATGGAATAGCCGAACAGCGAAATTGTCATCAGCGCCTGATCGAAGAACCCGCCGCGCTTGACCGCCGCGACCGCGCCGGCGGGAACGCCGAGGAGAACCGCGAACAGCATCGCGCAGACCGAGAGTTCGACGGTCGCGGGAAACAGCGTGAGGAATTCGGTGAGCACCTTCTGCTGCGTCGCCAGCGACACGCCGAAATCGCCGTGCAGCATGCGCCAGACGTAATCGACGAACTGGCGCCAGACCGGCAGGTCGAGCCCCAACTGGTGGCGGAAGAAGGCGAGCCGCTCCGGCGAAATGCCGCGCTCGCCGACGCGCGCCTCCACCGGATCGCCCGGCACCAGACGGATCGCGACGAAGGTGAGGAACATCAACGCGAAGAACGTCGGAATGGTCAGCGCGAGGCGGCGGACGAAATAGATCAGCATGGGCCGTCCAGACGAATGCGGGCCCCGCGCCGCGGCGCGAGGCCCGGCCCGAGCCTACTTGACGTCGACGCCCTCGAAGGTGTGCCGGCCGAGCGGGCTCTGCAGATAGCCCGTCACGTTGGCGCGCGTCGCCTCATACACGATCGAATGCGCCAGCAGGAGCTCCGGCGCCTCGTCGTGCTCGATCTCCTGCATGCGATGGTAGAGCTTGGCGCGCTCGGCCTGATCGGAGATCGTGCGCGCCTTGACCAAGAGATCGTCGAACTCGGCGTTGCACCACTTGGTCGGGTTGCTGCCGCCCGGCTTGCCGCCGGGGCAGCCGCGCAGGAAGAAGAAATTGTCGGGATCGCCGTTGTCGCCGGTCCAGCCGTACTGTCCGGTGACCTCCTCGCCGTTGGCCATGCGCTTGCGGTATTCGCCCCATTCGTAAGTGACGAGCTTGGCGTCGACGCCGATCTTGGCGAGGTCGGCCTGCATCATCTCGCCGATGCGTTTGCCGTTGGGATTGTAGGGGCGCGACACCGGCATGTACCAGAGGTCGATGTCGAGCGGCGTCGCGACGCCCGCCGCCTTCAGCAGCGCCTTGGCTTTCTCCGGGTCGTAGGGCGTCTGCGGAATGGCGTCGTCGTAGGCCCACATGGTGCGCGGGATCAGCGTGTTCGCCTTCTCGCCGGCGCCGAGATAGACGTCCTTCAGAATCGCGTCGCGGTCGATCGCCATGCTCAGCGCCTGGCGCGCCTCCTTCTTGTCGAAGGGAGGTTTGGAGGCGTTGAAAGCCCAATAGGCGATGTTGAGGCCCGACATGTTGATGACCTTCAGCGACGCATCCTTCTTCATCTCCTCGAGGTCGGCCGGGCGCGGATAGCCGTTGATGTGGCACTCGCCCGTCTGGAGCTTGGCGTAGCGCGCCGTCGCGTCGGGCGTGATGGCGAAGACGAGGTCGTCGACCAGCGCCTTCTCGCCGAAATAGTCCTTGTTGGCCTTGTAGCGGATCACGGAATCCTTCTGGTAGGCGACGAAGGAGAACGGCCCGGTGCCGACGGGAACCTGATCGAACTGCTCCGGCGTTCCCTTCTTGATCAGGAAGTCGGCGTATTCGGCCGAGCCGATCGAGGCGAAGTCCATCGCCAGATTGGCGAGGATGGCGACGTTCGGCGTCTTCAGCTTGAAGACGACGGTGTAATCGTCGGTCTTCTCGATCGAATCGAGCAGCGAGGGCATGTCCATGTCGTTGAAATAGTCGTACTTGCCGCCCGAGATCTTGGCGTAGGGGTGGTCGGGCTTCCACTGCCGATCGAACGAGAACAAGACGTCGTCGGCGTTGAAGTCGCGGGACGGCTTGAAGTCGCGCACGGAGTGGAACTTCACGCCCTTGCGCAAGTGGAAGGTGATGGTCTTGCCGCCGTCGGCGACCTCCCAGCTTTCGGCGAGGCCGGGAACCACCTGGGTGGCGCCGCGCTTGAATTCGGTCAGGCGGTTGTAGATGGGCAGCGAGGCGTCGAAGCTGGTGCCGGTGGTGTTGATCGCCGGCTGAAAATTCTCCGGGCTGCCTTCCGAACAATAGACGAGCGTCTTGGCCGATGCGGCGGTCGAACCCATGAGCAAGGCGGCCAACCCGAGGCTGGCGAGGGCGATTGTCTTCATGAAAACTCCCCTGACGAAGCGCCGCTCGACACGCGCGCGAAAGCGCGCCCCCGGCGTGGCCGCCATCGAAGCGCGTTTTCAGGTTCGGCGCAATGGCCGCGGCGCGCCCGCTACAGCCGCTCGATATGGCCGCGCGCGGTCAACTCGGCGATGACGCGGTCGGCGAGCGCCTCGGGCGTCGATTGCGCGGTGTGCAGCACGAGCTCGGCCGCCTCCGGCGCCTCGTAGGGCTGATCGACGCCGGTGAAATTCTTGATCTGCCCGGCGAGCGCCCGCTTGTAGAGGCCCTTGGGGTCGCGCGCGATCACCGTCTCCAGCGGCGCCTCGACGTAGATTTCGATGAACTCGTCCGCCGCGGCGATCTCGCGCGCCAGCCGGCGCTCGGCGCGGAACGGCGAAATGAACGAGGTGAGGACGATCAGCCCGGCGTCGCTCATCAGCCGCGCGACTTCGGCGATGCGGCGGATGTTCTCGACGCGGTCGGCGGCGGTGAAGCCAAGATCCTTGTTGAGGCCGTGGCGGACGTTGTCGCCGTCGAGCAGGGCGGTGTGCACGCCGCGCGCCAGCAGCGTCGACTCGACGAGGTTGGCGATGGTCGACTTGCCGGCGCCGGAGAGGCCGGTGAACCAGAGGATCGCCGGGCGCTGGTGCTTGAGCGCGGCGTGCGCCTCGCGCGTCACGGTGAGGCCCTGGAGGTGGATGTTGGTGGCGCGGCGCAAGCCGTGCAGGATCATGCCCGCCGCGACGGTCTCGTTGGTGACGCGGTCGATCAGGATGAACGCGCCGGTGTCGCGATTCTCGGCGTAGGGGTCGTAGGCGACCGGCATGGTCGTGGCGATGTTGGCCAGGCCCACCTCGTTGAGCGCCAGCGTCTTGGCGGCGAGCTTGTCGAGGTTGTCGACGTCGATGCGATGCTTGAGCTCGGTCACCGAAGCGGGCGTCGTGCGCGCGCCGATCTTCAGGAGGTAGGAGCGACCGGGCAGCAGCGGCTCCTCGCTCATCCAGATGAGATGCGCGGTGAACTGGTCGGCGACCTCCGGGCGGCTGTCGGGCCGCGCCAGCACGTCGCCGCGGGCGATGTCGATTTCGTCGGCGAGCGTCAGCGTCACCGCCTCGCCGGCCCAGGCTTCGTCCGCCTCGCGGCCGGCGGCGAGAATCTTCGTGACCACGCTCTGCCGGCCCGAGGACGCGACCACGATCGCGTCGCCGCGCCGGATGCCTCCGCTCGCAATCGTTCCCGCAAAACCGCGAAAATCCAGATGCGGCCGGTTGACCCATTGCACCGGCAGGCGGAACGGCGCCTGCCGGCGGTCCTCCTCGACTTCGACGCGCTCGAGATGATCGACGAGCGGCGGGCCGTCGTACCAGGGGGTGCGCTGGGATTTCGAGGACACGTTGTCGCCGTAGCGCGCCGAGACGGGAATCGCGGCAATCGATTTGAAGCCGAGCGGTTTGGCGAACGCTTCGAACGCCGCGACGATTTTCCGGAACGTCGCTTCGTCGTAGTCGACGAGATCGATCTTGTTGACCGCCAGCACGACGTGACGGATGCCGAGCAGCGAGGCGATGATCGCGTGCCGGTGGGTCTGGGTCAAAAGGCCCTTGCGCGCGTCGACCAGCAGGATCGCCAGATCGGCGTTCGAGGCGCCGGTCGCCATGTTGCGGGTGTATTGTTCGTGTCCCGGCGTGTCGGCGACGATGAAGGAACGCCGCGGCGTGGCGAAATAGCGATAGGCGACGTCGATGGTGATGCCCTGTTCGCGCTCGGCCTCGAGGCCGTCGACGAGCAGCGCGAAATCGATCTCCTCCCCGACCGTGCCGTGCTTCTTCGAATCACGTTCGAGCGCGGCGAGCTGATCCTCGAAGATCAGCTTCTGCTCGTAGAGCAGGCGGCCGATCAGCGTCGACTTGCCGTCGTCGACGGAGCCACAGGTGAGCAGGCGCAGCGTCGGCGGCGCGCCTTCGGGCGAGGAGGCGTCCATGTTCTAAAAATATCCTTCGCGCTTCTTCTTTTCCATCGAGGCCGACTCGTCCGAATCGATCAGCCGGCCCTGGCGCTCCGAGGTCGTCGCGGCGCGCATTTCCGCGATGATCGCGTCGAGCGTGTCGGCGTCCGATTCGATTGCGCCGGTCAGAGGATAGCACCCCAGCGTGCGGAAGCGCACGCGGCGCATCTCGGGCTTTTCGCCCGGCAGCAGCGGCAGGCGGTCGTCGTCGACCATGATGAGGCTCCCCTCGCGCTCGACGACCGGGCGCGCCCTGGCGAAATAGAGCGGGACGACGGGAATGGATTCGGCGCGCACGTATTCCCAGACGTCGAGCTCGGTCCAGTTCGACAACGGGAAGACGCGCATCGATTCGCCCTCGCGGATGCGCGTGTTGTAGAGGCGCCACAGCTCGGGCCGCTGGTTGCGCGGGTCCCAGCCGTGTGCGGCGGAGCGGTGGGAGAAGATGCGCTCCTTGGCGCGGCTCTTCTCCTCGTCGCGCCGCGCGCCGCCGAACGCCGCGTCGAAGCGGCCCTGCTCGAGGGCCTGGCGCAGCGCCTCCGTCTTCATCACCTGGGTGTGGGCCCGACTGCCCGAGGCGACGGGAGAGACGCCGCGCGCCAGGCCCTCTTCGTTGACGTGGACGCGAAGATCGAGCCCGAGACGGCGCGCCGTCTCGTCGCGGAAGGCGATCATCTCGCGAAACTTCCACGCGGTGTCGACATGCAGCAGCGGAAAGGGAAGCGGCGCGGGATGGAACGCCTTCAGCGCGACGTGCAGCATCGCGCTGGAATCCTTGCCGATCGAATAAAGCATAACAGGAGCGCTACATTCGGCGACAACCTCGCGCATTATGTGAATTGCTTCCGCTTCGAGGCGGGCAAGGCGCAGTGGCAACGCATTGGGCATAAGGGAAACGTCTCGGCTGGAGCGGTCAGTCCAGTCCATAGACAGATTGACTCGACTAAGCAAGCGCATGAGGCCGGCGCGGTAGTGGGTCAGTTTGAAAATGCCCCGCGCTAATTCCCTCTGTACGCGCTCCCGTGAGTTGTGGCACACTCGCGTATGCCTGACCGTTCAAGGAAGCGTCCGCGCGATATCAATCAGCTTGCCGCGACTGTAGTCGCGATTGCAAGTGGCAAGATATCCGACGCGCCTGAACCCGACACGTCTGGGAAGAACCCGGCGGCGGTTGCGTTGGGGCGCTTGGGTGGAATGCGCGGGGGCAAAGCGCGGGCTCAGAGTCTCACACCTGAGCAGCGAAGCGATATCGCCCGTAAGGCCGCTCAAGCGAGGTATGGCAAGAAGGGCGAGTGATGGCCGCGGGAAAGCCTTGTTTCCCGCCGCTGTTGCCGCCGGGACGGCACGTCATGTCCGTCGATGAACTGCGAGCGCTAACCGTCGCGCCGTTTGCGGCATCGACGACGCGCGGCGCGCTTTTTTCAGAGCTGGAGCGGCTCATTGGTGACCTAGTACACCTCGCCGGAAGTGCTGACTCCGTTTTTTTTTGCGATGCAAAGTCGGAGGTGAGTCCGGTTTGCCACAGGTAGGCGAAATCGGATTGGGATTTGGTCTGCGTGCGCGGTTTTG